>CAVTNA010000018.1:0-30465 GCA_963735835.1 uncultured Alphaproteobacteria bacterium
GCCAAATTCCGGATTCACAAGCCTGGCAGCGACTGAGCCCCCGAAGATGAAGACGACAAAGTCGTTTGGTTCCGGCTTGAACGGAACGTCACGCGGCTCCTCTATCTGCGTGAATCCCAGATTGTTGGTCTTGTAGAAGGAGCCCCGATAGGAATACGGCCCGATATAGCCGAAGTACGGGTGCAAGCGCCGCTTCATACTGGGGTCAACGGCCGCCGCAGGAGCTGGCTCGGGCTTGGGCTCGTTGAAATAGATGAGAGATCTCGTACTCCGGTAAAACAGCGCCGTGCCCAGGATTTCCGCGGCCAGGAGGCAGAGCGCCGCGCTGATGATCCACGGTCCGATCTTTTTCAGCAAGCTCACGTCACGCGCCTCTCTGCTTCAGACGATTGCGGACGCGCTGTCATGGCACAGTGCTGAATTGCCGAGATTCGCACGAACGATCAGAACAAGGTGTAGATCATCGGGGCAATGACGCTGCCCTGGGTCAATACGATAAGCCCTCCGAAAAGGATCATCATGAACATCATCGGCACCAGCCAATACTTTTTTCGTGCCGACATGAACCGCCAAAGTTCAGAAAGAAATGACATTCGGTCCTCCGCTCAACTGATCGTCGATGCTCTCGTCGGGAGCAAGCCTTGGTGCATCTGACGGCCAGCCAGTAAGTTGTGGCCTTGGGGTCACGTCGACTTTTGGCAAATCCTTAATCCGTCCGGGCTTTGCAACAGATATCAGTCTGAAATTGCGACATCAACCCGAGCACCGGAGATAGTTTGCCGGCCGCCGAAACGACGGGTCCTGACGCCAGTCAAATGGTTTGCAGCCACCGGCAATACCCGCTGGCGATTGGACTACGGGAGAAAACTGGCTATTATTTCCGCCATCGATCATATCGGACATTCACGAAACGGACGGGTCGGCAATGGAGGTGGTTTTGAGGTTCGGCTTCATCGCAGCGGCCGCACCATCCCGGTTGCACCGGGCAACACCATTTTGAAGACGCTGATCGATGCGGGCGTCAACGTCGATTTTTCGTGCGCGATGGGCGGCTGCGGCACCTGCGAAACCAAAATCGTGGAAGGGATCCCCGACCATCGCGACAACTATCTCAGCGATGAGGAGAAAGCGCAGAACGACGTGATCATGATCTGCTGCTCGCGATCAAAATCCCCGGTTTTGGTGCTCGATCTCTAGAAAGATCGCATTGGCTTGATCACGGCACTCCGCGGGGACGACCCGTTCGCCGTTGACGAGGCGGGCGGCGTGGCTGCTGCGGCTTTATGCACGAGGCGCGCGAACGGCGAGAACGAGCGTCCTCCGCCCGCGATCTCGGATACCCGGTTCGTCATCGTGCTCTCGAGCGGCGTTCATGCGGTCATGCCTGTTGCCGGCGAGGCGTTGTTGCGAAGTGCCAATTCGGAAGCGGTCGAACGCGGAGCGGAGCCTTTCTTGACTGGGTCGCCAACCTGCTCGACGCCCATTCGAACGAGACGCGATCGTCGGAGGTGCATTCCGAAGTTCGTGTTACCGGGGCGTCCCCAAGCAACCATCCGGGCAAGGCGCGCCGGCGTGAAATGCGTTCCAATGGGTGGGCAGATGATGGTAGGACGGGCGCCCCGGCCGCCGCTGCCCACCGGTCGTCCCACCGTCAGGTCCCATGAAGAACGACGAGATCCTGCGCCAGATCACCGAATTCTGCCGGCAGGCGGATATGGCCGAATCGACCTTCGGCCGGAGGGCGGTCAATGACGGCAAGCTGGTGCACCGCCTGCGCGAGGGCAAGCGTATCACCATCGACACGCTGGACCGGATCCAGGCCTATATCGCGGCCGCCATGCCGGGCGGGGTGGCCCCGCCGCGCGGCCTGCAGGTCCCGCCCGAAAAGCGCGATCCCAGGGGCAATTTCCGGTTTTTCGAGAACCGGCAGAAATATCTGCTGTTCGTCCATACCTGCAGCGAAAAGCGGGTGATCGCCGACCGGGTTGGGCTGGAACTCGGCA
Source organism: uncultured Alphaproteobacteria bacterium (assembly GCA_963735835.1). Taxonomy (GTDB): domain Bacteria; phylum Pseudomonadota; class Alphaproteobacteria; order Rhizobiales; family Xanthobacteraceae; genus Bradyrhizobium. The sequence continues at coordinate 2,004 of CAVTNA010000018.1, forward strand.
GCATCCACCCGCGCCCGCCGGCGCTGCGGGTGTTCGACGCCGGCGTCGGCGACGGCACGGTGCTGGCGCGGGTGATGCGCTCGATGCACGGCCGTTTCCCCCATATGCCGTTCTATATCGCCGGCAAGGAACTCAGCCTCGAGGACGTCCGCCTGACGCTGGAAAAGGTGCCGGACCGGCTGTTCGAGCACCCGGCTACCGTTTTCGTGCTGACCAACATGTATTACGCCGAGGCGCCCTGGCTGACCCCGGTCTCGCCGGCGGCGGCCGCCGGCATGATCTGGCACGAAGTGCCCCTGCGCGGGGCCTCTTCGGGCGAATTCGAGGTCCAGATCGCCGAACTGAAGCCGTTTCTGGAGCAGAACTGGCGGGCCAATGTCAGCCCGCGCTCGGGCATGCCGGTCTATGAGCGGCCGGTCGCAATTGTCCTGTACCGGGAGGACCACCGCTTTTTGCTCGACCAGATCATCCCGCGGGCCGGCAAGACCGAGGCCAATTTCGACCTGATTATCGCCTCCCAGCCCTACCGGGCCAAATCCTCGGTAAATTTCCGTGCAAAACGCATCATTGCGCCCCTGGCGCGGGCGCTGCGGGCCGGGGGGCGTTTAATCGGAATTCACTCCCACGGGCAGGATCCGGGCCTGGAGATCATCCAGGCGGTATGGCCCGGAGAAAATCCTTTCGCCGTGAGCCGTCATGAGCTATTGCGCGCGGTGAAATACGAGCTGGGATCGGCGGCCCGCGACCTTAACTTTAATGCCTATGCCGATAACCGTTCGATCTTCCGTTATGATATGGAAGCGTTGCCCAACGAGGTCACCGGCTCGATCGGAACCTCGACGGCCTTTGCAGCATGGAACGCGGCGGTGTATGTCGCCCAGATCGAAGATGACCGGTTGACGGAAATGACCCAAAGCGGCCGTTATCTCGATGCCGTCAGAGAGGTTCTGCGCAAGCATAACGGGCTCTGGTTTTACGACGAATCCTACGTCATCTCGCGCCGTCGGGACTGACATTTCAGGACACATCATGAAAGGACCGCCGGGGGTCTGGCGGAAAAGGGGTTTGGTTTGATGCGCGCGTCATATCTCTTCACCAGTGAATCGGTTTCCGAGGGTCATCCGGACAAGGTCTCGGACCAGATCTCCGACGCAATCCTCGATGCTTTCCTCGAAAAGGACGTCAAGCTCGGCATCGCCGACGACAGCCTGGTCAACACAAGGCTCGGCTGCGAGACGCTGTGCACGACCAACAAGATCGTGATCGCCGGCGAAGGCCGCGGCCAGCTGTTCCGCGACATCCACGGCGTCTCGGTGGTCGACCGCGAACTGATCAGCCATATCGCCCGCGGCGTGGTCAAGGATATCGGCTACGACCAGAACGGCTTCTCCTACCACGGCGCCGACATCGAGGTGCTGCTGCACGGCCAGTCGCCCGACATCGCGATGGGCGTCGATGCCAAGAAAAAGAAGAGCGGCGAGGAAGAGGGCGCCGGCGACCAGGGCATGATGTTCGGCTACGCCTGCACCGAGAGCGAGGTCTACGAAAAGGGCTCCTTCATGCCCGCGCCGATCTTCTTCGCGCACCGGATCCTGAAGGTGCTGTCGGAGAAGCGCCGCAACGGCCAGCTCGCCGACCTGCAGCCCGACGCCAAGAGCCAGGTGACCGTGAAATACGTCAACGGCGCACCGGTCGGCTGCACCAAGGTCGTGGTCTCGACCCAGCACAACGAGAAGAGCCGCAACAACAAGAAATACTCGCCGGGCCTGATCAAGGAGATGATCTCGACTGCGGTGGAATTGGCGCTGCCGAAGGGCTGGATGCCGCAGAAGAACGCCGACTTCCTGGTCAATCCCACCGGCAATTTCGTGGTCGGCGGACCCGACGGCGATTGCGGCCTTACCGGGCGCAAGATCATTGTCGACACCTACGGCGGCTATGCCCCGCATGGCGGCGGCGCGTTCTCGGGCAAGGACCCGACCAAGGTCGATCGCTCGGCGGCCTATGCGGCGCGCTATCTCGCCAAGAACGTGGTGGCGGCAGGCCTTGCCGACCGCTGCACCATCCAGGTCGCCTATGCGATCGGCGTCGCCGATCCGATGTCGGTGCTGGTGGACACCCACGGCACCGGCAAGGTCGACGAGAAGAAGCTCGAGAAGGTGCTGCCGGAAATGTTCCGGCTGACGCCGACCAACATCCGCCGCTCGTTGAAGCTCAACCGGCCGATCTACCGCCGCACCGCGGCTTACGGCCATTTCGGCCGCGCGCCGGAAAAGGACGGCGGCTTCTCCTGGGAACGAACCGACCTCGCCGACGCGCTCAAGCGCGCGATTTGATGATCTCGACGCCATTCCGGGATGCGCCGCAAGGCGCAGACCTAAGCATGTGCAATTGCACATCGGGGAATCTCGAATTTCTGGATTCCGGGTTCGCGGGTTTCGCCCGCGCCCCGGAATGACATGGACAGGAACAGGATCAGCACATGACCGCCACCGCCAAGAAGCCCGCCTTCACCGACTACATCGTCAAGGACATCTCGCTCGCCGAATTCGGCCGCAAGGAAATCTCGCTGGCCGAGACCGAGATGCCCGGCCTGATGGCGACGCGCGAGGAATACGGCCCGAAGCAGCCGTTGAAGGGCGCCCGCATCGCAGGCTCCCTGCACATGACGATCCAGACCGCGGTGCTGATCGAGACGCTGGCGGCGCTCGGCGCCGATATCCGCTGGGTCTCCTGCAACATCTATTCGACCCAGGACCACGCGGCGGCCGCGATCGCGGCGGCCGGCATTCCGGTGTTCGCGGTGAAGGGCGAGAGCCTCGCCGAATACTGGGACTACACCGCAAAACTGTTCGACTGGCACGGCGGCGGCACGCCCAACATGATCCTCGATGACGGCGGCGACGCCACCATGCTGGTGCATCACGGCCTGCGCGCCGAAAAGGGCGACGTGAAGTTTCTGGACAAGCCGGAATTGCGAAGAAGAGGAAGTCTTCTTCGCGCTGATCAAGAAGCTGCTGAAGGAAAAGCCCAAGGGCTACTTCGCGGAGATCGCCAAGAACATCAAGGGCGTCTCGGAGGAGACCACGACGGGCGTGCACCGGCTCTACAACATGGAGAAGGAAGGCAAGCTGCTGTTCCCGGCGATCAACGTCAACGACAGCGTCACCAAGTCGAAGTTCGACAATCTCTATGGCTGCCGTGAATCGCTGGTCGACGGCATCCGCCGCGGCACCGACGTGATGATGTCGGGCAAGGTGGCGATGGTCGCCGGCTTCGGCGACGTCGGCAAGGGCTCGGCCGCCTCGCTGCGCCAGGCCGGCTGCCGCGTCATGGTGTCCGAGATCGATCCGATCTGCGCGCTGCAGGCGGCGATGGAAGGCTATGAGGTCGTCACCATGGAAGATGCCGCGCCGCGCGCCGACATCTTCGTCACCGCGACCGGCAACAAGGACATCATCACCATCGAGCACATGCGTGCGATGAAGGACCGCGCCATCGTCTGCAACATCGGCCACTTCGACAACGAGATCCAGATCGCGCATTTGCGCAACCTGAAATGGACCAACATCAAGCCGCAGGTCGACGAGATCGAATTCCCCGACAAGCACCGCATCATCCTGCTGTCGGAAGGGCGCCTGGTGAACCTCGGCAACGCCATGGGCCATCCGAGCTTCGTGATGTCGGCCTCGTTCACCAACCAGACGCTGGCGCAGATCGAGCTGTTCGCCAACAACAAGGACGGCAAATACGAGAAGAAGGTCTACGTGCTGCCGAAGTCGCTCGACGAGAAGGTGGCGCGGCTGCATCTCGCCAAGATCGGCGTGAAGCTGACGAAGCTGCGCAAGGACCAGGCCGACTATATCGGCGTCAAGCCGGAAGGCCCGTTCAAGGCGGATCATTACCGGTATTGAGAAAACCCGGCGCCGCAGGTCAATATTTCGTCATGCCCGGCCTTGTGCCGGGCATCCACGTCTTTACAGTCCGTGCCAGAAAAAGGCGCGGATGACCGGGATCACCGCCGGCCATGATGGCCGCAAGAGCAGGGCGGGGAGCAAACCATGGCATCAGAACATTTCGACGTGCTGATCGTCGGCGCCGGGCTGTCCGGCATCGGCGCGGGTTATCACCTGCAGCAGAAATGCCCGGGCAAGAGCTACGCCATTCTCGAGGGCCGCGACTGCATCGGCGGCACCTGGGACCTGTTCCGCTATCCCGGCATCCGCTCCGACTCCGACATGTTCACGCTCGGCTATTCGTTCAAGCCGTGGACCGAGCCGAAGGCGATCGCCGACGGGCCGCAGATCCTGAACTATGTCCGCGAGACCGCGGCCGAGAACGGCATCGACAAGAAGATCCGCTTCAACCACCGGGTCAAGCGGGCGTCGTGGTCGTCGCCGGACGCGCGCTGGACCGTGGAGGCCGAGCGACGGGCTGGCGAGGGCGGCACCGAGATCGTGCGCTTCACCTGCAATTTCCTGTTCATGTGCTCCGGCTATTACAAATACGAGGAAGGCTACACGCCGGAATTTTCCGGCCGCGACAATTTCGCCGGCCGCATCGTGCATCCGCAGAAATGGCCTGACGACCTCGACTACGCCGGAAAACGCGTGGTGGTGATCGGCTCGGGCGCGACCGCGGTGACGCTGGTGCCGGAGATGGCCAAGAAGGCCGGCCACGTCACCATGCTGCAGCGCTCGCCGACCTATGTGGTGTCGCGCCCGGCGCAGGACCCGCGTCGCCAACAAGTTGCGGCGCAGCCTGCCGTCGAAGCTCGCCTATCACCTGATCCGCTGGCGCAACGTGCTGTGGGGGATGTATTTCTTCCAGCTCTCCCGGCGCAAGCCGGCGCGGGTCAAGCAATTGATCCTCGGCGGCGTCAAGATGGCGCTCGGCCCCGACTACGACATCGCCACCCATTTCACGCCGCGCTACAATCCCTGGGACCAGCGGCTGTGCCTGGTGCCCGATGGCGATCTGTTCAAGGCGATCAGGGAAAAGCGCGCCTCCGTCGTCACCAGCGAGATCGACACCTTCACCAAGAACGGCATCCGCCTGAAGGACGGCAGCGAGCTCGAGGCCGACATCATCGTCACCGCCACCGGGCTCGTGCTGCAGGTGCTCGGCGGCATGGAGGTCAGCGTCGACGGCCGCGCGGTCGATTTCGCCAGGACGCTGAACTACAAGGGCATGATGTATTCGGACGTGCCCAATCTGGCCTCCGCGTTCGGCTACACCAATGCGTCGTGGACGCTGAAATGCGACCTGACCTGCGAATATGTCTGCCGCCTGATCAACTACATGGACCGGCACGGCTACAAGCAAGTGCATGCCGCACAATGTCGATCCCTCGATCACCGAATTGCCGTCGCTGGATTTCTCCTCCGGCTATGTGCAGCGCTCGGTCGCGAAAATGCCCAAGCAGGGCTCGAAGCGGCCGTGGCGGCTCTATCAGAACTACGCGCTCGACATCGTCACGCTTGCGCTTCGGCAAGGTCGATGACGGGGTGATGCAGTATTCGTGACGGCGGGATGGCCGGCGTAAGGATCCCGAGCGGCTGACCTTCAAGGATCTGCAGGCGATGGCGGAGCTGACTGTGCGCCGAGCCGTGCTTGTCGTTCGCAAGAACCTACGCCGCCGCCGCGATCGATTTGAGGAAACCGTCGATCTCGACCTGCAGGCTGGTGGTGGAATCCGACAGTTGCTTCGCCGACGACAATAGCTGGCTCGATGCCGCGCCGGTCTGGTTGGCGCCCTGGCTGACTTCGGCGATGGTGCCGGCAACCTGCGAGGTGCCGGCCGCGGTACGCTGGATATTGCCGGAAATTTCCTGGGTGGCGGCGCCCTGTTCCTCGATCGCCGCCGAGATCGCGCTGGTGATCTCGGAAATCTTGCCGATGGTCGAACTGATCATCTTGATCGAGCCGACCGCCTCCTGCGTCGCGGTCTGCATGCCCGCGATCTGGACGCCGATCTCGTCGGTGGCCTTGGCGGTCTGGCTGGCGAGCGCCTTGACCTCCTGCGCCACCACGGCGAAGCCGCGGCCGGCTTCGCCGGCGCGCGCCGCCTCGATGGTGGCGTTGAGCGCCAGCAGGTTGGTCTGCTCGGCGACCGAGGTGATCAGCTTGATCACGTCGCCGATCCGGTTGGCGGCCTGCGACAGCGCGTTGATGCGCGCGTCGGTCTCATCGGCCTGTTTCACCGCGCTGGCGGCGATGCGGTTGGATTCCTGGACCTGCGCCGAAATCTCGCGCACGGAGCCGGCGAGCTCCTCGGTCGCCGACGCCACCGACTGCACGTTGTTGGAGGCGTCCTCCGAGGCGTTGGCGACCACGGTCGCGAGCCGCGTGGTGTTGCCGGCATTGTCGCTCAGCGCGCGGCGCGGTGCTTTCCAGTTCGCTGGAAGCCGTCGTCAGCGAGGTGATGATGGCGCGGAAGCGGTCGCTGGCCTCCGCGATCGCGTCCTTGCGGATCTGACGGTTGGAGCCGAAATAGAACGCGACGACGTTTTCGGTGTCCAGCATGTTGGCCTTGGCGATGGCGTTCTGCATCGACGCCTTCTTGTCGCGCGCGGCCTGCGCGGCGCCGGCCGAAGCGCGGAATCTGGACTTCGGCCTCGACCGCCTTCATCAAGCTGGTCGGCGACGAACATCAGCCGGCAGCCGACATACCATTGCGGCGCGACGCCGGCGCGCTGGTTGAACTCGCAAAAGCGCGCGATCGAACTGGCGTAAGCCGGGCCGAAATCGCCGGCCGCGATCAGGTCCCAGTGCTGCAGCTGCAGGCGGATGGCCTCCTGCATCGCGCCGTCCCGGAAGATGCCGGAGGAGGGATCGTAGTGCCGGACCTTGTCGTAGAACCGCGCCAGGATGCCCGGCAGGGATCTTTGCGAAAAACGGCCGCATCTCGCGCAAGCTCGCCCGCATCGGCTCGTCGATCTCAAGCAAATCGAGGCGGATGGCGTTCCAGTCGGGGGTCATCGGCGGGCTCCGGCGCGCAGTTATGGCGGTACAGCCCATTTAATGTGCGCATGGTTAACGGACTGCGAATTTCTCCGTAGTTCTGCGCAGAAGCGCGCAAATCCGGACGCAAAAAGGGCCCCGAACGCGGTCCGGGGCCTGTTTTCGTGTTTGGGGCATGAGCCGGCTATGCCGGCTTGCCGATCGTAACCTTCAGGGTGCCGACGCCGTCGACGCCGCATTCGATCTTGTCGCCGGGCGAGAGCGCGGAGACGCCGGCCGGCGTTCCCGTCATGATGATGTCGCCGGCGCCGAGCGTGACCTGCTGCGACAGCTGCCAGATGATCTCCGGCACGCTCCAGATCAGTTCGGTGAGGTCGCCCTTCTGCCGTTCGGTGCCGTTGACCGAGAGCCAGATCTTGCCCTTGGCGGGATGGCCGATCTTCGAGGCCGGCTGCAGTGCGCCGAGCAGGGCGCGGAATGGTCGAACGACTTGCCGATTTCCCACGGCCGCTCCTTCTTGCGCGAGGCCATCTGCAGGTCGCGGCGGGTGAGGTCGATGCCGACGCCATAGCCGTAGACGTGGTCGAGCGCCTTGTCGGCGGGAATGTTGAGGCCGCCGCTCTTCATCGCCACGATCAGTTCGACCTCGTGATGCAGATCCTTGGTCAGCGGCGGGTAGGGGATGGTGGCGCCGTCCGGCTCGAGCATGTCGGCGTGCTTGGCGAAGAAGAACGGCGGCGCGCGCTCGTCATTGCCCATCTCGCGGATGTGCTCGAGATAGTTGCGCCCGACGCACCAGATGCGGCGAACCGGAAAGGATTTGGTCTCGCCGACGACGGGAATCGAGGCTTGCGGCGGGGCGGGAATGACAAAGGATGTGGCGTTCATGAAAGGGTCTCGGCGGGGTTGGAGGCGGAAACTCGGACGCTAGCTTTACGCGGTTGCGCTGATCGGCGCCAGAGTGAGGGGGCCGGCGTCGCGATGCTGCAGGCGGAAGAACGAGGCATAGCGGCCGCCGCGGCGCAGCAGATCGTCGTGCCGGCCGCGCTCGACGATCTCGCCGCCCTCGACCACCAGGATGGCGTCGGCGTGCATGATGGTGTGCAGGCGATGGGCGATGACGATGGTGGTGCGGTTCTGGCAGAGATGTTCGATCGCTTCCTGCACCTGCTTTTCGGATTCCGAATCCAGCGCCGCGGTCGCCTCGTCGAGCAGGATGATCGGCGCGTTCTTGATCAGCGCGCGGGCGACCGCGATGCGCTGGCGCTGGCCGCCGGACAGTTGCGTGCCGTGCTCGCCGACCGGGGTGTCGTAGCCGAGCGGAAAGCCCATGATGAAGTCGTGCGCGCAGGCCGCCTTCGCGGCGGCCACGATCTCGTCCTCGGTGGCGCCGACCTTGCCGAAGGCGATGTTGGCGCGGATGGTGTCGCGGAACAGATAGACGTCCTGCCCGACATAGGCGGTCTGCTGGCGCAGCGATGTTCGCGACACCGTGGAAATCGACTGTCCGTCGATCAGGATGTCGCCCTCGCTCGACTTCATAGAACCGCAGCAGCAGCGCCAGCACGGTCGACTTGCCGCCGCCGGAGGGGCCGACCAGCGCGGTGACCTTGCCGGGCTCGGCGACAAAGCTCATGCGGTTGAGCACCGGCTCGTTCGGACGATAGGCGAAGGTGACGTCGCGCAATTCGACCCGCGCGTCGGTCAGTTTCAGCGCCGGCTTGTCGTCGTCGACGGGCTCGCTGGCCGGGCTGTCGACGATCTCCAGCAATTTGCGCGCGCCGATCAGATTGCTGTTCAGTTCGATGTTGAGCCGCGCCAGCCGCTTGGCCGGCTCGTAGGCCATCAGGAACGCGGTCAGGAACGAAAAGAACTGGCCGGGCGTCGCGCCCAGCGCGACCACGCTGTAGCCGCCATACATCAGGCCGCCCGCGACCGCGAAGCCGCCGAGCGTTTCCATCAGCGGGCTGGAGCGGTTGGAGACCCGCGCCATCTTGTTGGCGTTGCGCTCGACCGCCGCGATGCTGTCGTCGATCCGCTCGCGCATGGTCTGTTCGAGCGTGAAGGCCTTGACGGTGCGAATGCCCTGCAGCGATTCCTGCATGGTCTCGAGGATGTCGGCGGTGCCGGTGAACTGGTTGTGCGCGAGGCCCTTGATCCGCTTCACCAGCTTGCGCAGCACCAGCATCGCCGGCGGCGCCACCACGAAACCGAGCAGCGCCATATACGGGATCCTGCATCACCATCACGGCGACCAGCCCGATCAGCAGCAGCAGGTCGCGTCCGAGCGCGTTGATCAGCAGGTTGAGCACCTGGGTGACGGAGTTCGCGCCCGAGGTCAGGCGCGCCAGGAATTCCGACGAATGCCGCTCCGAGAAGAAGGCGATGCTTTCGCTCATCAGCTTGGCGAACAGCCGGCGCTGGTTGTTGGCGAGGATGGCGTTGCTGATCTTCGACAGGATCACCGGTGACCGTAGGTCGCCGCACCCTTGAGGATGAAGATCAGGACGGTGACCCCGGACAGGATGCGCGATGCCGCGGACGTTCTTGTCGACATAGGCCTTGTTGATGACCTGGCCGAGGATATAGGCCGAGCCGGCGGTGGCGCGCCGCCGACACCCCCATCAGCGCGAACGCGAGCAGATAGCGCCGCCAGTAGACGGCGCCCTGTTCCATGATCAGGCGGCGAATCAGGATCGCGGCGCCATAGGGATCGTCGGTGATTTTCTTCGGAAGTTCGGTCATCCGCGTTCCATTGACGGCGCCGGGCAGCATCCGCCCGCGCGTCAGGGCTGCTGCGAAATGTCTCCTTGCCCGCTATAGTCGGGGTTTTTCAAGCCAAATAAGGGCTTGCGCCGGACGAGATTTTAGGCCGATGCCGCGTGCTGCGCGCTCGCCATGGCGCTCGCGGAACAGCTTCTCTTCCCAGGCCAGCGCGTGCGCGGCGATGGTCTCGAGATCGTCGTATTGCGGCGTCCAGTCCAGCGTCGCGCGGATGCGGCTGGTGTCGGCGACCATGGTCATGATGTCGCCGGGCCGGCGCGGCGGCATATTGAACCGCGAAATTGCGCCCCGAGACGCGCCGCACCGCCTCGATGGTCTCCAGCACCGAATAGCCGCGGCCGTAGCCGCAGTTCAGCGTCACCGAGGCGCCGCCGCCGCGCAGATAGGACAGCGCCGCGCGATGGGCCTGCGCGAGATCGCTGACATGAATGAAATCGCGGATGCAGCTTCCGTCCGGCGTCGGATAGTCGGTGCCGAACACGTCGATCTTGGCGCGCTGTCCGGTGGCGGCTTCGACCGCGATCTTCAGCAGATGCGTCGCGCCGACGGTCGCCAGTCCGATGCGCGCCTGCGGATCGGCGCCCGCGACATTGAAGTAGCGCAGCACGACATAGTTCATGCCGTGCGCGGAGGCGACGTCGTGCAGCATGATTTCGGTCATCAGCTTCGAGGAGCCGTAGGGCGACAGCGGCCGCGTCGGCGCATGTTCGGGCACCGGCACCTGGTCCGGATTGCCGTAGACGGCCGCGGTCGATGAAAAGATGAAGCGGTTGACGCCGCACTTCACCGCCGCGTTGAGCAGGCTGCGCGTGGTCATGGTGTTGTTGCGGTAATAGCCGAGCGGATCGCGCATCGAATCCGGCACCACCACGGAGCCGGCGAAATGAATGATGCTTTCGACGCCGTGCGGGGCGATCACGCCCTCGACGAGGTTCTCGTCGGCGGCATCGCCGATGAACAGCGGCACGCCTTCGGGCAGGAAGGCGGAAAATCCGGTGGACAGGTTGTCGATCACGACGACGCTTTCGCCGGCTTCCGCCAGCGCATGAACCATGTGACTTCCGATATAGCCGGCGCCGCCGGTGACAAGCACGGTCATGAGTTCACCCTCTCCCAATATGCCGGGGCGATGCTATCCGGGGCGCGGTGAAGAGTGGGTTTCGGCGCAGGCGAACTGGCCACTATGCTTAATGTTGCGTATAGGAAATGCGCGAAACGGAGCCTGACGTGCCGATCGAGAACATTTCCGCTGACAATCTGCAGCTGATCGTGCCGAATCTGCACAGGCGCTATTCGGGCGTCACCGCGACCAACCGCATGGTGGCGCCGAAACTCGCCAAAATGTTTCGCGCGGCATGGCTCGGTCCCGATGCGCCCGACGGCATCGCGCGGATGGGTTTCGCGGATCTCGCTGAAATTGTGGCGCCGCCGCACGCCGCTGATCTGGCACGCGCGGCGCAACAACGAGATGATCGTGGGCGTGCTGCTGCGCTCGCTCGGCTGGCCGCTGAAACTGGTGTTCACCTCGGCGGCGCAGCGGCATCACACCTGGATCACGCGCTGGCTGATCCGGCGGATGGACGCGATCATCGCGACCAGCGAAATCTCGGCGTCGTTTCTCAAGCGCGAGGCGACGGTGATTCCGCATGGCGTCGATACCGATCGCTATGCGCCGCCGGCCGATCGCGCGGCGGCGTTCGCGGAAGCCGGATTGCCGGGCCGCTACGCGATCGGCTGCTTCGGCCGGGTGCGCGCGCAAAAGGGCAGCGACGTCTTCGTGGAGGCGATGTGCCGGCTGCTGCCGCGCTATCCCGATTTCACCGCCGTCATGGTCGGCGCGATCACGCCGGAGCAGATGGCGTTTGCCAACGGTCTGAAAAAGCGGATCGAGGCCGCGGGCCTGCAATCGCGCATCGTCATCACGGGCGAACTTGCCAATCGAGGAGGTGCAGCGCTGGTACCAGCGGCTGACGATCTACGCCTTCACCTCGCGCAATGAAGGTTTTGGTCTGACGCTGATCGAGGCGATGTCGGCGGGCGCGGCGCTGGTGGCGTCGCGCGCGGGCGCGGCCGAGCTCGTGGTCGAGGATGGCGTGACCGGCGTGCTGACGCCGCCCGGCGATGTCGATGCGCTGGTCGCGGCGCTGGAGCCGCTGATGCGCGATCCGGCGTCGGCCGCCGCGATGGGCGAGCGGGGCGCGCGCGGGTGCTGGCAGAAATTCAGCCTCGATGCGGAAGCGAACGGGATCGCCGAGGTCTATCGCACGCTGGTCTGAGCGATCGCTTCCGCGACAAACGCATCGAGATCGCCGCCTGCGAACAGAAAGCCCGGCAATCCCGCGGCTTGCGCGGCCTCGATGTCGCTCGGGCGGTCGCCGATGACAAAACTGCCTTCGTCGCCGCACCGGCCAGTGCTCCATCAGATCGAGGATCATGCCGGGGCTCGGCTTGCGCCAGTGGTGGTCCTCGAGATAGCCGGCAACCGATCCGTCGGGATGATGCGGGCAATATCTGATGTCGTCGATGCGCGCGCCTTGCGCGGCGAGCTCGGCGCGCATCCAGTCGTGCAGCGTGTTGAGGTCGTCCTCGGTGAAGAAGCCGCGCGCCACGCCGGACTGATTGGTGAAGAAGAACACGAAATATCCGGCATCGTTGAGCCGGCGGATCGCCTTCGCCGCGTTCGGCATCCAGCGAATCCGCTCCTGCGTGCCCATGTAGCCGTCGTCGTGATTGATGACGCCGTCGCGGTCGAGGAAGGCGGCGGGCCGGGGCTCGGAGCCGGCAGGATCCGACGCCGCTCATCTGTTCGCGGGCCTCGCGCATCATGGCCTGCTCGATCTCGTCGCAGATTCCGTGCGCAACGGCGAGATGAATTTGCTGGATCACCGGCGTGTCGTCGCTGGGCGCGACCAGGAGATGATCGCACAGCGCGCCCAGTGCTTCGCCCTTGCTGCCGGTGAAGCCGATGGTGACAAGTCCGCGTTCCCGCGCGCCGCGCAGCGCCGCCAGGATGTTCGGCGAGCGTCCGGAGGTGGACAGCGCCAGCAGCACGTCGCCGCGCTGGCCGAGGCCCTGCGACCTGTCGCGCGAACACCTGTTCGAAACCGTAATCATTGGCGATCGCCGTCAGCGCCGAGGTGTCGGTGGTCAGCGCGATCGCGGCGTAAGCCAGGCCGGTCCTGTTTGTAGCGGCCGACGATTTCGGCGGCGATATGCTGGGCGTCGGCGGCGCTGCCGCCATTGCCGATGATCAGCAGCTTGTTGGCCGAGCGCAGCGCCGCGATGATGGCAGCCGCGATCTGGCGCGCGGCGGCGAGCAACGCCGCATCCTGCGTCGCCCGCTCAAGAGCCGGCGAGCGATTGCGCTAAGATGCGCTCCGATCGGATCTTTAGATCCTGGCTCAAGACGCACCGTCAGGGTTGCGAGTTGGCATCTGTCGTAATGACCGCGCCGCGGCAGCGCAAGCGCGCGATGATCAATGCGCAGCGCGGGCTCCGGCCTCCGCCAGCACGCGCTCGGCGATGTCGACGACGTCGGATGCGGGAATGTCGCGCATGCAGCGATGGTCGTTCATGGTGCAGACCGGGCGGTGGCAGGGCTGGCACGGCACGACGGTTTTGGTCTGCACGGTTGCGGCAAGGCCGTTCAGCGGCGCCCAGTGATAGGGGCTGGTGGGGCCGAAAATGCCCATGGTCGGCGTGCCGAGCGCGGCCGCGATATGCATCAGGCCGGAATCGTTGGAGATCGCGACACCGGCCGCCGCCATCGCCAGAATGCCGTTGCGCAGGTCTGTGCCGGTGAGGTCGCGGACGCGCGGGCCGCCCGCGGCGACGATTTCCGCCGCCAGCGCCTTTTCGCCGGGGCCGCCGACCACCCAGACATCGAGCCCATGCTCGGCCAGAAGCCGCGCGGCCTCCGGGTAATAGGTCCAGCGCTTGGAGGCGCCGACCGAGCCCGGGGCCAGCGCCACCGCGGGACCGGAGCCCAGCCCGTTGGCCTGCCGCCAGCGGCCGACTTCCTCGGCGGGCACCCGAAGCTGCGGCACCGGCCATTCCGGCGGCAGCGGCGCGCCGTCCGGCAGCGCCAGCGCGGCGTTCTTGTCGATGAAGCGGGGCAGGGCCTTCTCGCCCCAGCGCCATCGGTTGATCAGCCCGAATCGGGCCTCGCCGACAAAGCCCACCCGTTCCGGGATGCCGGCCAGCGCCGGCGCAATCGCCGATTTCCAGGTTCGGGGCAGGATCAGCGCGGTGCCGTAGTTGCGAGCGCTGCAGCTGCGCCGCCAGCTCCCACTGCCTGGCCACCGCAAGCCGGCTGCGCGGCAGGTCCCAGACGATGCCGGCGCGGACGCCCGGCATGTAGTCGACCAGCGGGGCGCACAGGGAGGTGACCAGCAGGTCGACCGGCCGGTTCGGCCAGCGCTGCTTCAGGACCCGCACCACGGTATGGCCGCGCACGAAATCGCCGATCCACATATAGGGAACGATCAGGATCGGGCGGGTGTCGTCCGCGTCCTCGATCTTGATCGAATATTCTGAATCTATATTCATATCTTTATGGGCTTCGCAGCGGTCGATTTCGTGCCTGTCGGTAACTGCTCCGCGCCGCCAGGTAAAGTCGGCAAACAGCGCGCGGCCGTCTTCACGCACGCCGGATGACCCAAGTTGCCTGCCGGGCGGGACTGGGGCAAAGCTGGCGTCCGCACAATCAGGGCAGGGGATGGCATGTTGCTGGTGACCGGGGGCGCCGGTTTTATCGGATCGAACGTCGTGGCTGCGTTGAATGACGCGGGCCGCGCCGACGTCGCCGTTTGCGACGTGCTCGGCCATGACGGCAAATGGCGCAATCTCGCCAAGCGCCAGCTTGCCGATTTCGTGCCGCCAGCGCGAACTGCTGGACTGGCTGAAGGGCCGCCGGCTCGACGCCATCATCCATCTCGGCGCCATTTCGGAGACCACCGCGACCGACGGCGATCTCGTGATCGAGACCAATTTCCGCCTGTCGATGCGGCTGCTCGACTGGTGCACGGCGAATGCCACGCCGTTCATCTACGCCTCGTCGGCGGCGACCTATGGCGACGGCGCGCAGGGCTTTCGCGACGACCCGTCGATGGCCGCGCTGAAGACGCTGCGGCCGATGAATTTCTACGGCTGGAGCAAGCATCTGTTCGACATGGCGGTGGCCGAGCGCGCGGCCAGCGGCGAAAAGCTGCCGCCGCAATGGGCCGGGCTGAAATTCTTCAACGTGTTCGGCCCCAACGAATATCACAAGGGCACGATGATGAGCGTGCTGGCGCGGCGCTTCGACGACATCAAGGCGGGCCGGCCGGTGCAGCTGTTCAAGTCGCATCGCGATGGCATCGCCGACGGCGACCAGCGGCGCGATTTCATCTATGTCGACGACGTCGTGCGGGTGATGATGTGGCTGCTGGCGACGCCGTCGGTCAGCGGCATCTTCAATGTCGGCACCGGCAAGGCGCGCAGCTTCAGGGATCTGATGCTCGCGGCCTATGGCGCGCTCGGCTCAGCTCCGAATATCCAGTATGTCGACATGCCCGAGACGATCCGCGGCAGCTACCAGTACTTCACCCAAAGCGACGTCGATCGGCTGCAGCGCGCCGGCTACAATGGCGGCTTCACCGCGCTGGAAGAGGCGGTCGGGACTTACGTCAAGGGTTTCCTCGATCGCGCCGATCGTTTTCGCTGACGCGCACAACAGACAACGGGTTCCGATGTTCGATTTTGACGCCCTGTCGCATGCGATCGCCAGCCAGACCGTGCTCTGCGTCGGCGACCTCATGCTCGACGAATTCGTCTATGGCGAGGTGTCGCGGATTTCGCCGGAAGCGCCCGCGCCCGTCATCGCCGTGCAGCGCAGCGAGACCAATATCGGCGGCGCCGGCAACGTCGCGCGCAACATCGCTTCGCTCGGCGCACGCTGCATCTTCGTCGGCCTGATCGGCGAGGACGAGGCGGGCGCGCAGCTAAGGGTTCAGCTTTCGCAGGAAAACCTGATCGAAAGCGTTCTGGTTTGCGATCCCGAACGGCCGACGACGCGAAAGGTGCGCTTCGTCTCCGAGCATTTTTCCACTCACATGCTGCGCGCGGACTGGGAACTGGCACAGCCGGCCGCAGGCGATATCGAGCAGAAGCTGATCGACGCGATTCTGCCGCTGTTGCCGCGCGCCGATATCGTGCTGCTGTCCGACTATGCCAAGGGCGTGCTGACGGCGCGGGTGATCCGCAACGTCATCGACGCCGCGCGCAAGCTCGGCAAGCGCGTGATCGTCGATCCCAAGAGCGCCAATTTTGCGATTTATCGCGGCGCGACGCTGCTGACGCCCAATCGCAGGGAGTTTGCCGAAGCGACCCGCAGCCGCGCCGATTCCGCAGAGAGTATCGCGGCCGCCGCGCAGGACGCGATGCAACTTGCCGACTGCGAGGCCATGCTGGTGACACAAAGCGAGCACGGCATGACGCTGGTGCCGCGCAAGGGCGAGGCCATCCATGTGCCGGCGCATCCGGTCAAGGTGCGCGACGTCTCGGGCGCGGGCGATACCGTCGCCGCGGTGCTGGCGGTGACGCTTGCGGCTGGGGCCGATTGGGAGACGGCGCTGCGGATGGCGAATGCGGCGGCCGCGGTCGCGGTCGGCAAGAAAGGCACCGCCAGCGTCACGCCAGCGGAATTGCGGCGGAAAATTCTGCCGCATGCATTCCTCGCGGCGGAAGAAAAGATTGTCGTGGCGGGCGGCGATCTCGCGGCGCATCTTGCGGACTGGCGGAAGCAGGGCTTGCGGGTCGGTTTCACCAACGGCTGTTTCGATATTCTGCATCCCGGCCACGTCAAGGTGCTGACCGCGGCGCGCGGCGCCTGCGATCGCCTGATCGTCGGCCTGAACAGCGATGCCTCGGTGAGGCGGCTGAAGGGCGAGGGACGTCCGGTTCAGGACGAGCGCGCGCGCGCCGAAGTGCTGGCGGCGCTGGAGGCGGTCGATCTCGTCGCCATCTTCGAAGAAGACACGCCGATCAAGCTGATCGCGCAGATCAAGCCGAGCGTGCTGGTGAAGGGCGGGGACTATACCCGCGACCAGGTCGTCGGCCACGAGATCGTCGAGGCCGGTGGTGGCGAAGTGCTGCTGGTTGACGTCTTGCCCGGCTTCAGTACGACATCGCTGGTCAATCGCGCGAAGGCAGGCAAGTCGTGAGCGCGCTGTTCAATTCTCACCTGTTCGATTTCAATGAGGGATGGATGTATGTTCTGGGCGTCGGCATCGCCGGCGGCATGGTGCTAGGGACAGGAACGGGAAATCCCGCTGGACCATGACAGCTGGCATGCGCGCGCGAGATGAGCTATCAGCGGCCCCGCAACGGCTCAGCCGCGCCCTTGTCTGTTACCGGCCAGCGAAATGATGCGTTTATCGAATCTGACCCAGCGCAATCTGCTGATCGCAGCGCACGACGCGCTCGCGACCACGCTGGCGGTCTTTGCCAGCTTCTACCTGCGGTTCGAGGGTGATCTTTTCACCGAACGGCTGCCGCTCTTGCTGCGCATCCTGCCGTATTTCATCGCGTTCAGCGTCGTGGTTTGCTACGTCTTCCATCTGACCACCACGAAATGGCGCTTCATTTCGTTGCCGGACGCGCTGAACATCCTTCGCGCGGCGACGGTGCTGACGGTGGCATTGCTGGTGCTGGACTACATCTTCGTCGCGCCGAACGTGAAGGGCACGTTCTTCCTCGGCAAGATCACCATCGTGTTGTACTGGTTTCTCGAGGTGTTCTTTCTGAGCGCGCTGCGCTTCGCCTATCGTTATTTTCGCTATACGCGCGTGCGTCATCACGCGCGTGCGGAGGATGCGTCGCCGACGTTGCTGATCGGCCGCGCCGCCGACGCCGAGATTCTCCTGCGCGGAATTGAAAGCGGCGCCGTCAAGCGGATCTGGCCGATCGGACTGTTGTCGCCGTCGAGCGCCGATCGAGGCCAGACCATTCGCAATATCCCGGTGCTGGGCGGGATCGACGACATCGAGGACGTGATCGCCGATTTTGCCAGGCGCAACAAGCCAATCGCCCGTGCGGTCATGACGCCGTCGGCGTTCGATCCCGAGGCGCGCCCCGAAGCCGTTCTGATGCGCGCACGCAGGCTGGGGTTGATTGTCAGCCGACTGCCATCTCTGGAGAGCGGGGAGACGCCGCGGTTGACGACGGTTGCCGTCGAGGACCTGCTGCTGCGCCCCAGTGAAAACATCGACTATGCGCGGCTCGAAGCCCTGGTGAAGAACAAGGCGGTCATCGTCACCGGCGGTGGCGGTTCGATCGGTTCGGAGATTTGCGAACGTGTTGTGACATTCGGCGCGGCCCGGTTGCTGGTGATAGAGAATTCAGAGCCGGCGCTTTATGCCGTTACCGAAGCGCTGGCGGTGCATCAGACCGGCGCTGCCATCGAGGGGCGGATCGCGGATATTCGCGATCGCGAACGCATCCTGCGGCTGATGAATGAATTCAAGCCGGACATCGTGTTTCACGCCGCCGCCCTCAAGCATGTGCCGATCCTCGAGCGCGACTGGAGCGAAGGAGTCAAGACCAACATTTTCGGATCGATCAATGTCGCCGATGCGGCGCTCGCAGCCGGTGCCGACGCGATGGTGATGATCTCGACCGACAAGGCGATCGAGCCGGTCTCGATGCTGGGACTGACCAAGCGGTTTGCCGAGATGTATTGCCAGGCGCTCGATCACGATCTGGCGTCGCAGCCGGGCGCCAAGCGGCGGATCCGGCTGATCTCCGTGAGATTCGGCAACGTGCTGGCGTCCAATGGCTCCGTTGTGCCGAAATTCAAGGCCCAGATCGAGGCGGGTGGCCCGGTGACGGTTACGCACCCCGATATGGTCAGGTATTTCATGACCATCCGCGAGGCCTGCGACCTAGTGATCACGGCTGCCACGCACGCGCTGGCGCCGGTGCGACCGGACGTTTCGGTTTACGTCCTCAACATGGGACAGCCGGTCAAGATCGTCGACCTTGCCGAGCGCATGATCCGGCTTTCCGGCCTGCAGCCCGGCCATGATATCGATATCGTTTTCACGGGAATGCGGCCGGGAGAACGGCTAAATGAGATACTTTTCGCCAGCGAAGAGCCGACCATCGAAATCGGTGTCGCCGGCATCACGGCGGCAAAGCCCAACGAACCGCCGATGCAGACATTGCGGCAGTGGATTGCGGCTCTCGAGCAAGCGATCGCCAAGGATGACCGGGCTACCATCAGGGCCGTGCTGAAGGACGCTGTCCCGGAATTCGGATCGGCCGCCGCTTAGCCGGGATGCGGGTTCAGGGCCCTTGCGGTGCAGGATCATTTCAAGAGCCATTGATCGCCGGCTACTCTCGCTTGATCCAGGACCTCCGGCGTAACGCCGGATGATGCAGCTACGTCCGGCCCGGCCGCGAGAAGCGGTACATCGTCAGTGCCACGCCACAGCCGCCGATGATCATGACGGTGACGTCGATCACGGCTGATTGCATCCTGGTCGAGGCGATCGCCAGCACCGCCAGAGCGATATTGAGCGCGAACACCTCGCTCACCACGTGCAACACGGTAAAGCCGTTATCGGTAGCGCGCTGATAAAAATGCGAACGATGTGCGGCCCAGAATGGCTCGCTCCTGATCAGCCGGCGCAACAGCGTCACGGTCGCGTCCGCCAGGTAATATAACGGCAGCAGCAATGCGGCGGCGAATTGCTGCTGATAGGCCAGTTGCAGCAGACACCAGCCAAGCAGCAGCCCAATCGGCAGACTGCCGACATCTCCGAGAAAGACTTTTGCCACCGGGCGGTTGAAGGGTGCGAACCCGACCATCGCGCCGCACAGCGCCGCCGCGACAATGGTTGCCGGAACCGGAAACGTACCGAGCGTTCCGAGTACGATCATCGCACCGGTGATCGGTACGACCTCGGCAACCGTCATCCAGTCCAACCCATCCATGAAGTTGACCAGATTCACAAACCAGAGGCCCGCGAGCAAAAGCAGACCGCGCTCGATCCAGAGCGGACAGGCCGGAACGATCCGGAGATTGCCGGACGCTGTAAAAAGGATCATGCCGACGGCGAGTGCCTGCAGCATCAGTCGCGGTAGTATCGGGATGGATTTGACGTCGTCGGCAAATCCCACAATGGCGATGAACAGCGACGCAGCCGATATCGCGACCGGGATATTCAAATGCGCCTCGACTGCATAAGCGGCGATGGCGCTCGCGACCAGGAGCGTAGCCGCAATCACCGCGATGCCGGCACCCTGTGGGGTCGGAACACGATGCGACGATCGGGCGTTCGGCGCTGCAAGGGCGTGGCGCAGCAGCCAGGGCTGGATCGCCCAGGTGATGCCGGCCGAAAGCAAAGCTGCGGCAACGACGGCAACAATCGACAGGATTGGTTCGGAAATCGCCATTCTATCCAATGCGGCCGTTACTCCGGAACCTCGATCGGCGCCAAACCCTGCGCAGCCTTCTCGGCGCTGAAAATCCACACCAGCCCGCCGAACGCGCCGACGATGAAGGATCACCGCGCCGAACAGCAGCGAAACGTTCACGCCTTCATTCGCCATCAGCCCGGCATAGCCGAACGCCAGTCCCATGGTGGCTTCGCGCACCCCCCAGCCCGCGATCGAGATCGGCAGCATGGTGATCAGCATGACCGGCGGAACCAGCTGAAAAATCTGACCGAACACCACCGGTGCCGCGATCGATTGCACCACGCACCAGGCGATCACGACCGCGAGAACGTGAACAAGCAGCGACAGCACCGCAATCTTTGGTCCGTGCTCGCGGCTGAAGATCACGCGGTTGGCGATCACCGAGCAGGCGTGAAGATGATGCGTCCCCCACCAGCGCTTCAGCCAGGGCCAGGGTAGCCTGCCGAGAACGAGAAATCCCACGCCGCCGGCGAGCGCGGCGAAATCGACGAACAACAGCGCCGACCGGCCGTGCGGATCGCCGATCAGGCTGTAGCTCCAGGGCAGGCTCGCGACGATGACGATCGCAAGCGCGATCAGGCCGATGGCGCGGTCGACAAAGATGGAGTAGGTCGCCGCTCGCCATCCGGCGCCGCCGCGCGCGACCAGCCAGAGCCGCACCGCGTCGCCGCCGATCGAGGATGGCAGCGTCTGGTTGAAGAACGTCCCGATCATGTTGAAGCGCATCGCCTGCATCGTCGCCGAGCGGCGCACCGCACTCCGCGCTGATCTCGCGCCATCGCAGGACGCCGACAAAAATCTGCAGGAAAGTCACGGCGATCGCCATGCCGATCCAGCCCAGGCTCGCAATATTGATGCGTGACGCCAAGTCGGAGAGATTGACCTTGCGGAGCGCGAGATAGAGCAGCGCCGCGGAGATCAGTATTTTTATCGTCGAAAGCAGAATCCGGCGCATCTCGCCCGCGCTTGGTCAGGTTTGAGAGGATGTCAAAACGGCGCAACTCGACGCCGCGCGCCGAACTTCGCCGCCTTGGTATGGTTTTAAAGCCAATCTGGCAATAGCCGCACGACTGGGTATTGCGACCCCCACGATACGGCGGGTAAAGAGGCAGCGGCCGGCGCGGCGGAGCCGAGCCGGTGCCCTTGGGGATACAATGTCGGATCAGACAATTTTGGTCACGGGTGCGGCGGGTTTTATCGGCTTTCACGTCGCCCGCCAGCTGCTGGCCGAGGGCCGTCATGTTGTCGGTCTGGACAGTCTCAACCATTACTATGACCCGGCGCTGAAGCAGTCGCGGCTGAATATCCTGCGCGAGGATTCGCGGTTCGGTTTTGCGCAGATCGATCTTGCGGATCGTCCGTCGATCGGCGAGCTTTTTGCAAAGCATCGATTTGCGGCGGTGATCCACCTTGCGGCCCAGGCCGGCGTACGCCATTCGATCGATCATCCCCACGCTTACGCCGACGCCAACCTCGTGGGCTTTGTCAATGTTCTGGAGGGATGCCGCCACCATGAATGCCGTCATCTGGTGTATGCGTCGTCGTCCTCGGTTTACGGCGCCAACACGAAGTTGCCGTTTTCGGTTGACGACAGGACCGATTGCCCCATCAGCCTCTACGCCGCGACGAAAAAGGCCAATGAGCTGATGGCGCATTCCTACAGCCACCTTTACCGTCTTCCGGTCACCGGCTTGAGGTTTTTTACCATCTATGGGCCGTGGGGACGGCCCGATATGGCGATTTTTCTGTTTGCCAAATCGATTGTTGAAGGCACGCCGATCAAACTTTTTAACCATGGCAAGATGCGCCGCGACTTCACCCATATCGACGACGTGACCCGTGTAGTACTGCGTCTGGTGGACCGCATTCCGGCAAGCGACGCAAGCCGCGGGGGTGTACCGGCGCGGATCTATAATGTCGGCAATCACCGCCCGGAAGAGCTGATGCATGTGGTGGCGCTTCTGGAAAACGAGTTGGGCCGCACAGCGGTAAAGGATATGTTACCGATGCAGCCCGGCGACGTGATGGAGACCTTCGCCGATGTCGGCGATCTGATGCGCGACACGGGCTTCAGGCCGCAGACATCGATCGAGGATGGCATTCGCGATTTTGTCGCGTGGTATCGCGACCACTACAAGGTTTGAGGCGCCGATGGACGGACGAATTATTCCCCTGATCATGTGCGGCGGCGCCGGAACGCGGCTGTGGCCGGCTTCGCGCGAGGTCCACCCCAAGCAGTTTCTGCCTCTGTTCGGGACGCGCTCGACGTTCCAGAATACAATTCTGCGGGTGTCCGATACGACGCTGTTCGAGCGTCCGATCGTTATCACCAACAAGGCATATCGCTTCATGGTGCTGGAGCAACTGGCCGAGATCGGGCTCGAGGCCGATGTGCTCTTGGAGCCGATGCGGCGGGGATTCCGGCCCGGCGATATTGGCGGGCGCAGCGTTCGCGCAGATGCGCGACAGGGATGCCGTACTCCTTGCGCTCGCAGCCGATCACGTCGTGCGCGATACGCCCGCTTTTGTCGCCGCCTGCCGCCAGGGCTTGGTCGCGGTGAGCGCGGGGCGCATCGTGACCTTCGGCGTCCAGCCCGAGCGCGCGGCCACCGAATACGGCTATATCAACCCGGGCGACATCATTTCCGGCGAGGTCCGCAGCGTCGCTAAATTCGTCGAGAAGCCGGATCCGGCAACAGCGGCTGAATATATCAAGGCCGGCTATCTTTGGAACAGCGGCAACTTCATGTTTCGCGCCTCCGTCCTGCTCGATGAATACAAAAACGCCGATGCCGAAAGTGTGCAGGCTGTCACCGATTCCGTTACCAGGGCCGGTCGCGATCTCGGATTTGTCACCCTGGACCCGGGCGCATTCGGATCGGCAAAGGCGATTTCCATCGATTACGCGGTGATGGAAAAGACCGCTCGCGCCGCCGTGGTGCCGGTCAAGTGCGGCTGGTCCGACGTCGGCTCCTGGCATGCGGTGTGGGAACTGTCGGACAAGGACAGCGCAGGCAATGCCGCGCGGGGCACAGCCGTTTTCGAAGATTCCCGCAACTGCAATGTTTCGACCGATAGGGCGCTGGTGGCGCTGGAAGGCGTCAACGATCTCGTGGTGGTTGCGACGCAGGATGCCGTCCTGGTGTCAAGTCGAAGGACTCCAACGGCCTGAAACGGCTGGTCGCGAAGTTGAAGACGGTGGCGCCGGAGGTCACCGAGGACCATATCAAAGTTCACCGCCCCTGGGGTTCATATCAATCGGTCGACAATGGCGACCGTCACCAGGTCAAACGTATCGTGGTGAAGCCGGGGGGGCGGCTCTCGCTGCAGAAACATCACCATCGCTCCGAGCACTGGATCGTGGTGCGAGGTGCTGCGCGCGTGACCGTTAACGAAATGGTCAAAACCGTGCACGAGAACGAATCAATCTATATCCCGATCGGTGCCGTGCACCGCCTAGAAAATCCCGGCAAGATTCCGTTGGAGCTAATAGAAGTTCAAACCGGAAGTTATCTCGGTGAAGACGATATCATCCGAATTGAAGACGACTATCAGCGAAGTTGAGAAGCTGGACTAGTCAAAACTCGACTATTTAAGCTCTATTCTGACCTTGGCTCTTCAATCGTTAAAAGGCCAAGAGTTTCGATTTCCGGCAGTGCGCGGCCGGCCATGCCTTGAAGGTCACCATATAGACCTGCGCTGGAATCAAGTACGCTTTTCAACTGCTCTTCACGCTTTGCCCATATCCGAACCATCGCTTTGCGCTCGCGATCGAGGTCGCTTTGCATATACCTTGAAGCACGAATTGCGCGAGAGCTCGAGATACTCAGAGGGTTGACAATTGCGATCGGCGATATTGGGGCCAACGTTGTGGGCCCGACTATGAAAATAGTCCAAATCCAAGATATCGAGCAGGGCATCGCTGAGCGCGTTTTTCGACCAGACATTATCGAGCGCGAAGTCAAGGTTGGGGCGCTTATTGATAGACAGATCGAAAAAGGACTCGCTCAGTTGGTTCGTCTGAAGGAATACAAGCGTTTGTATAAGAAGGAACTGGTTACTGGCCCCACGATGTGATGGACGTCCCATCGTTGATGGCCGAAGGCGATGTCTTGCCTTAGCGCTGGCATTGCCAACTACATCTTCCGGGTCAGCGGCACGTCGGTCGAACCGATGTCGCCTACGGTCCGCATGACCCGGTTCGCGCTCGCAAAGCTCGCTAGTTTTAACTCGGGGTTTTCAGGTCGGCAATTTTGCCGGACTCTGGCCATGCCGGGACGGCGTTAAACGACTCACAGCAGCCGAACTGACGATGCCTTTTACGGAAGGGGGAAGAACCGCGTCGTTAAAGGCCAGTACGGAAACGTTAAGTTTGCCAAAATACAACTTTTGAGAGTATTATTCAGGAATAGCCAGGATGCGGCAAACAGGACCGGTGAATCGAGGCTTAACTGGGCGGCGTAATTCTTTGAATCAAAACGTGTTTGGATTATTCCCCGGATATTCGCCACGTCCGTGCCGACATGCTAGGAGAACGCACGACGCGGACATGTTCCCACGCCGGCTGTCATTTGGGGCGGTGATAATATGACTTCCAAAGGATCCGCAGCGGACGTGAAGGCCGAGGCGAAACGCGCGCTTCGCGTCGGCGTCGTCGGCGCCGGCGTCATGGGCAGCAATCACGCCCGTGTGCTCGCCGGCTTGCCCGATATCACCCTGGTCGGAGTCGTCGATCCGCTGCCGGCACACCGGACGCGTGCGACGGACCTGACGGGCTGCCGCACCTTCGCTGGCCTCGACGAGCTGATCGCGGAAGGTATCGATGCCGTCACTATTGCCGCCCCGACCCACCTGCATCACGAGATCGCGCTTGGCTGCGTCGCGCGCGGCGTTCACATCATGGTTGAAAAGCCGATCGCGTCCTCGGTCGAGGAGGGGCGCGAGATTGTCGCCGCCGCCGACCGCGCCGGCGTGACGCTGATGGTAGGTCATGTCGAACGGTTCAACCCGGCCGTCGCCGCCATCAAGCAGGCGATCTCGGGCGAAGACATCCTGTCGATCGCGATCACCCGCGTGGGACCGTTTCCGCCGCGCATGTCGAACGTCGGCGTGGTCATTGACCTCGCCGTGCACGATATCGATCTGATCCGCTGGTTCACGGAGTCGGATATCGTGGAGGTGCAGCCGCAGCTCTCCAGCGCCGTTGCCGAGCGCGAGGATATCGCGCTTCTGCAGTTTCGCACCGCCTCCGGCGTGCTCGCCCATATCAACACCAACTGGCTGACGCCGTTCAAGGCGCGCAACGTCACCGTCGCCACCCGCGGCAAATATGTGATGGGCGATCTTCTCACCCGTCAGGTCACCGAGTGTTTCGGCTTCAAGCCGGACGGCAGCTACTCGATGCGGCATCTGCCGGTCGGGCACGACGAGCCGTTGCGCGCCGAGCTGATCGCTTTCCTTGACGCGGTACGCACCGGTGCGATGCCGGCGGTGACCGGCGAGGAGGGCGTCGCCAGCCTTGAAATCGCGACCCGCTGCCTGGAAACGCCGGCGAAGCCGGCCTCTTCCGCGCGCAAGGGGCCGCGGCGTGTGGCCGGCTAGTCGCGCCCGGATGTCCCGCTCTCAATCCCTGCAAGGCCCCATGAACCAGCAGCTGCGTCCCGAACCCATCCTCTTCGTCGACCTCGCCGCGCAGCGCCGCCGGCTCGGCAAATCCATCGATGATGCGGTTTCCCGCGTGCTTACCCATTGCCAGTTCATCAACGGGCCGGAAGTGGCCCAGCTCGAGGCCGAGCTCGCGGCGTTCAGCGGAGCCAAGCATGTGGTGAGCTGTGCGAGCGGCACCGACGCGCTGTTGATGGTGCTGATGGCCAGGGGGGTCGGCCGCGGCGATGCGGTGCTTTGTCCGTCCTTTACATTTTGTGCGACCGGCGAGGCGGTGGCGCTGACCGGGGCTGTGCCGGTATTCGTCGATGTCGATGAAGCGACCTTCAACATGGAAGCGGGTTCGCTCAAGCGCGGGATCGCGACTGCTAGGAGACTCGGCCTCAAGCCTGTTACGGTGATGCCGGTCGACCTGTTCGGGCAAAGCGCCGACCATGACGCCATCGGGGCAATTGCGGCAGAAGAGGGCCTGTTCGTGCTCGACGACGCGGCCCAGGCCTTCGGCGCAAGCTACAACGGCCGTCGTCTCGGCACCTCGGGGCTGGCGACCGCGACCAGCTTTTTTCCGGCAAAACCGCTCGGCTGCTTCGGCGACGGCGGCGCGATCTTCACCGACGACGCCGAGCTCGCGGCAACGCTGCGCAGCGTCCGGGTTCACGGCCAGGGTTTGGACAAATACGACAATGTCCGTCTCGGGCTCACCGGCGCGGCTCGACACCGTGCAGGCCGCGATCCTGATCGAGAAACTGAAAATCTTCGAGGACGAAATCGCCGCGCGCAACAAGGTCGCCGAGCGTTATGCGCAAGGGCTCGGCAATGTGGTGACCGTTCCTCGCCTCGCCAGCGGCTGCACCTCGGTCTGGGCGCAATACACCATCCGGCTGCCCAAGGGCTGCGATCGCGACGGCTTTGCCGCCACGCTGAAGGCTCAGGGCATTCCGACCGCGATCTATTATCCGAAATCGATGCATCATCAGACCGCCTATCGGGATTTCCCGATCGCCGACGGCGGCCTGCCGGCGAGCGAACGCCTGTCGCGCGATGTCATCAGCCTGCCGATGCACGCCTATCTCGACGAGGTGACGCAGGACCGAATCATCAAGGCTGTGCGCGGCGCGTTTTCAACCTGATTTCGTCGTTTTGAAGCGCCGCCGCTTGCTGTAGAAGCGGCGCATGCTTGGTCGTATTTTCACCGTCGGCGGCTACACCCTCGTTTCGCGGCTGACCGGATTCGCGCGCGATATCATGCTCGCGGCGATCCTCGGCGCAGGTCCGGTGGCGGATGCGTTCTTCGTGGCGTTTCGCCTGCCCAATCATTTCCGGGCGATTTTTGCCGAAGGCGCCTTCAACGCAGCGTTCGTGCCGGCCTACGCCCATGTCTACGGCGAACGTGGCGAGGCGCCGGCGCGATTGTTTGCCGATCGCATCTTCACCCTATTGTTCCTGTCGCAGCTGATTCTGCTGGGGGTTGCCTGGCTGTTCATGCCGCAGGCGATGAGCCTGCTGGCGCCCGGCTTCAGCGACGACGCGGAGCAGCGGCGGCTGGCGATCGAACTGACGCGGATCACCTTTCCCTATCTGCTGCTGATCACGCTGGTGACGCTCTATGGCGGCATGCTCAACGTCATGCAGCGCTTCGCCAGCGCCGCGGCGGCATCGATTTTTCTGAATCTGGCAATGATGATGACGCTGGCGCTGGTGGCATTTTTCCCCAGCGCCGGCCACGCCGCCGCCTGGGGCGTTCTGATTTCCGGCTTCCTGCAATATTTCCTTCTGGCGGGTGATCTCGCCCGCCATGGCGGCCTGCCGCGATTCGCCCGGCCCAGGCTGGATGAGGATATCCGCGCATTCTTTCGCGCGCTCGGGCCTGCGACGGTGGGCTCGATGGGGACGCAGGTCGCGCTGTTTGCCGACACCATCATCGCGACCTTTCTGCCGGCAGGCGCGCTGTCGGCGCTGTATTATGCCGACCGGCTCAACCAGCTGCCGATCGGCGTGATCGGCATTGCGATCGGCACGGTATTGCTGCCGGAAATGTCGCGGCGGCTGACCTCGGGTGATCACGACGGCGCGCTTATCGCGCAGCGGCGCGCTTTCGATTTTACGTTATTGTTTTCGGTGCCATTCGTGGCCGCGTTCCTGACGGTTCCCGACGTCATCACCCGGGCGATGTTCGCACGCGGCGCGTTCTCGAAGGCCGATGCAGCCGCTGCCGCAGCCACGCTCGCGGCCTACGCGATCGGGCTGATCCCGTTCGTCTTGATCCGCAGTGCGGTCGCGACCTTTTACGCCCGCAAGGATACTGCAACCCCGGTGAAGGCGGCGCTGACCGGTGTCGCCGTCAACGTCGCGCTGAAAATCGCGCTGGTTGGCGCGCTGGCACAGGTGGGTCTCGCGCTCGCGACCGCGGTCGGCGCCTGGATCAATCTCTTGCTGGTGGTCGGCTTTGCGGCGCGGGTTGGCTACCTCGACCTCGATCGCTCGCTGGCACGATCGCTCGCGAAGTTTGTGGTCTGCGGCGCCGTGCTCGGGGCGGCATTATGGCTTGCCGCAAGATTTGCTGCGGTGCAGTTTGCGCATTTGAGTGCGC
>CAVTNA010000019.1:0-82789 GCA_963735835.1 uncultured Alphaproteobacteria bacterium
TCATAGACGACAACGGGCACGTCCTTGCGGGGCAGTCTGGTTTCGGCTTCGAGCGCGATCCGGTCGGCCGCCATGTTGGCGGCAAACAGCGGATGGCCGGTGGCGAAGGCGGCCTCGTGCCTGAGATCGAGCAGCGCGATTTCCTCGCGCAGCAAGAACGCAGAGCGGACCTGCGAGGGGGTGACGGAGGGTGCGGTCATGGGAATGGCGGCGCTCGAGTGAGGGCGAATTCCTCACAATAACAATGCGATGAGCCACGCGCGCAATTATCGGGTGGGGGGACGTGACATTGTTCCTGCTTTGTTCTAGGCTGTTACCGCAACCCAAGGCTGTTTTCCGAAACGACAATTGATTAGGGGGAATTTCTTCATGAGCGATGTTCAGGCCGAGCTCGGTCACCTCGAGGTCATCTTTCACAACGACGATAAAACTCCGTTGGAATTCGTCATTGAGCTACTGCATTCGGTATTCAAGAAACAACTAGCCGACGCGCTCAGATTTACCGAAGCAATCAAGAACCACGGACAAGCAAGTTGCGGGACCTATCCGCGCGACATCGCCAGCGATCTGCTTGAAGCTGGTCGACAACGCATCCACGCCGCGGGGCATCCACTCCGGATCACAAGCAAGGCGGTTGCGGGAGACGATGAATTGCTTGATGGTCGCTGCAAGCTCTGCGGCGCGCTTTTCAGCGAGAACCGGCTTTCACTGAAAGGCATGGTAACGCTTGTCTGCGATGACTGCATTTACGAAGTCACGAGCAACCTGCCCGACGTCGTCGGCAACAAGCAATTCGACTTTGCCTGCGACGCGCTGGACTGGCATTTCGCCGGCATTCCCAGGGATCAGCTGGTCTCGACCTCGCGGCAGTTCCCGGGTCACATGCGCGCCGACGTTCAAGCGGCCCTCGACAGGCTGTTCTCCGCGTCGCCGATCAGGTTTTTCGGCATCCACGAGGACTACCGCTACGAGACGTTGACCCTCGCGGCGCTTTGCCGGGGTGGCCGGAACGCCCAAGCCATCGCGCCGGCGCAGTATCACGATGTGGATGTCGGCGAGAACGCGCCGATGAAGTGTCTCAACAACGGCTTATGGCTTTGCCGAACCGAAGGCCTGCGCTACGCGGTCGTGCTCTCCACGCATCAGGAATACGGCCAGGAGTCCGGGACCCGGATCGAGATCGCCGTGCCCACCGGCGCTGAGGGCGCAGAGTTCGTGCAGCGCTAGTTTCGCGGAGCTGGAGCAAGCCGTCAACGTCGCGCGTTGCTATCGCGGCAAGGTCCTTTCGCTCGGTGCCGACGCGGAATATCGGGGACGCACACGAGGCGTCACGGTCCACAAATTGCCCCCGGTCGAGCGCGAGGAAGTGATCCTGCCCGAAGCCACACTGAAGTTGCTCGACCGCAATGTCCTGGGCTTTGTCGGGAACCGCCCGCAGCTGCGCCGGCTGGGGCAATCGACCCGCAAGGGCGTCCTGCTTTATGGGCCGCCGGGTACCGGCAAGACCCATACCATCCGCTATCTGGCGAGTAACCTGCCCGGTCACACCACCCTGATCATCACCGGGGCGCAGATCGCAATGCTTGCCCAATACATGAGTCTGGCGCGGCTGCTGCAGCCGACCATGGTCGTGATTGAGGATGTCGATCTGATTGCGCGGGATCGAACCAGGATGGGACCTTGCGAGGAATCGATGCTCAACGGACTTCTCAATGAGATGGATGGGCTGAAGCAGGATGCCGACATCCTGTTCGTCCTCACCACCAACCGGCCGGAGGAACTTGAGAGCGCGCTCGCCAGCCGCCCCGGTCGCATCGACCAGGCCATCGAAGTGCCGCTTCCGGACGACATCGGCCGCAAAAAGCTCGTCCAACTCTATGGCCGCGGTCTGCCGCTCGACGAGACGATCGTGGGCGAGGCCGCGCAGCGGACCGAGGGCGTCAGCGCAGCGTTCATCAAAGAGCTGATGCGACGGATCGCCCAGGCCAGCATCGCGCGGGATGGCGGCACGACTGTCGAATCCGACGATATTAGCGACGCACTGGACGATATGCTGTTCACTGGTGGCAGGCTCAACGTCAACCTGCTGGGCGGAGCGCGCGAAATGGCCAGTGGATGAGACGATCACGGCAGCGCTAATGCGGCCGTGCGAAAACGCAAGCAGCGGCGTAAGTTTGACCGCAGCCGGCATGTTAAGACTCAGTCAATATTTTGAAGAAAGGGAGAGGGTCGATGGAGGATATCGCGGGCGCGCGCGCAGCCGACAAGCTGCTCGCCGAACACAAGGCCAATCTGCGCGTTCAAGCCGCTTGGCCCGCCGGATGCGCCGGCGACGATCGCGGACGCCTACGATATCCAGGCCAAATACGTGGCGCTTCTCCGCCGCGAGCACGGCGGCGAGGTGGGCTACAAGGTCGGGCTGACCTCGGCCACGATGCAGGCGTTTTGCGGAATTGACCATCCCATCGCCGGCGTCGTGCTCGCAAGACGCGTGTATCGATCGGGAGCGAGCGTCCGGCGTTCGGATTTCGGGCGGCTCGGGCTGGAATTTGAAATCGCCGTCCGCGTCACATCGGACGTTCCGGTCACGCGCACGCCCTATACCACTGAGATGATCCGGCCCCATATCGGCGGCGTCGGCGCAGCCATCGAACTCGTCGACGATCGAAGCGCCGACTATGCCAATCTCGATGTGCTTTCGCTTGTCGCGGACAATTCCTGGAACGCCGGCATCGTGCTGTCGGAATTTGCAACGACATGGCCTGATCTGGAGCGCGTGCCGGGGCGCGCAACGAAGGACCGCGCTGCGATCGGCGAAGGCCACGGACGCGACATCCTCGGCCATCCCTTCAATTCGGTCGCATGGCTGGCCACGCAACTGGCCTCCACGGGCGCGGGGCTGAAAGCCGGTCAGGTCGTGATGACCGGAAGCGTCATGAAAACCGTATTTCCGGAAGCCGACGCAAGCTATCGTTTCGAGCTTGAGCAAATCGGCTTTGTCGAGGTGCAGGTCACGGGGACAGGAAGCGCCGGATGACCTTGGCGGTCATCAACCAATCCGGCGCTAAGGAAGTGCCGCGGCAGCGCGTGGCCCGCTATTCCGTTTCAAGGTCTTCGAGCCTGATCCCACGTCCTGCGCGCAGGCTCGTTCGTGCCAGTTCGATGCGGCGCAGGAACCGCGGGTCATGTTCGAGCCGGTATTCGAACCAGTCTTCTTCCGACTCGAAGCCGATCAGCACGCCGGCCGGCTTGCCATGGCGCGTGATGACGATCTCCTGCGTCTCCGCCTCTCGAAGAAACCGAGACAGATCGTCCTTGATTTCAGAGAGTGGAACTTCCTTCACTCCGGATTTCCGCACTGTGCGAGCCATGACTCGGCCTCCGATTTGGCCACGATCGCCAAAACCTCGACGGTCGCGCCGGAAACATCATAGAATACCCGAACTTCGCCCACGCGCAGCCGATACTGCGGACGGCGCAATCCCCGATTTTGCCCTACGCCTTTGCGCGGTGCCAGCATGTTCTCCCAGCCCGCGTCACGCGACCCGGCGCCGCTTCGACGTCTGCCCACCCGCCACGGGGCGCGCTGAAAGGGTTAGACCCAGGGCGCGAACAATGCGCATGACCGTGCCGAATTCGGGATTGCCGGTCTCCCCGAGCGCCTTGTACAGGCTTTCGCGGTTCAAGCCGGCCTTCTTCGCAATCCCACCCATACCGCGTGCACGTGCAACGAGACCAAGCGCGTCACGCACGAAATCCGCGTCACCGGATTCGAGCGCCGCTGCAATATAGGCAACCTGACGCTCTTCGGTGTCGAGATAGTCGGCGGCATCAAATCGCGTTGTCTTCGGCATCACCTTGGGCATCACAATGTCTCCGCCAGCTTCTCAGCCCGTTTGATGTCCTGCTGTTGCGTGCGCTTGTCGCCACCACACAACAGGATCACAATTTGTGCTCCGCGATGCACATAGTAAATCCGGTAACCCGGCCCGTAGTCGATGCGCATTTCGAGGATGCCGTGACCGACGCCTCTGGCGTCGCCGGGATTCCCGATCTCCATGCGGCGAATGCGGCCGACAATGCGCGCGACCGCATTGGCATCCCTGAGACGGTGCAGCCAGCCCGAAAACTCCTCCGTCTGACGCACCTCGATCATGAGGGGCTAATGTAGTCCATAGGCTACAGTGCGTCAAGCGATATCGGCGCCGCGCCCCTGCGCTGTGCCGAAGCGCCTGGCAGCCATTGACGAGTTAGTGCGGCGCTTGCGCGCCACTAGGCAACCATATCGTACTAAATCGTGAAGTGACGCGCCCGAAGAGAGGCGGCGTGCAATAACAGAAAGCCCTGAATTTGCTAGGTAATTGCGATGTCCTGCCTTGGCGATTGATACCACCGAAGTGTACCACCGGCAACGGATTTGTCCGGCCGCTGGCGTCACCCAACGCGGACCGGACTTCCACACCCTACGCAACACCTTCATTGAGCAGATGGCCGGGCCGTCATGAGCGCCATACGCTGCCCAATGTCCGACAGGCAGTAACCGCCCGGCTTTCGGGCTCCCGACGCCGATGCTACCTTGTCGGGCCGGAGTTTGCTTGAGGGCGTTATGACCGTAGAGCGAAATACGAAGAAGCGAAGAGGGTGCTGAGAGAAATCAGGTATGAGCTTGACACACAGCCCCTAACCTTAGCGCAGCGTAGGGAATTGGAGCATCATGCCGCTGCCTTGGCCGGTGTTTTGCTCAGACCTTGGCTTCCCGTCTCGTGGACGCGAAGGCTGTTGATGGCAACCATCGTCTTGTTCGATGTTCAGCAGGCTTGGACGGCAACTATGAGCCGTTGGTGTGGTGGCTTCTGCTCCCAACTTTCTCGCCGCGCATTGTGGGGGAGTGCGCTTTCTTCATGGGGCGATGCGCTCGGCTATTCCGTCGCGACGTGAGTGATTGAAGAATGGTCGCACGTTCACCTCGAAGGCAACGGGCGCGCCATCATGGAGCGCGAATAAGCAAACCTGCGCGCACTGACCATTGATCAGTCGCGTGTCTCGGCGCTTATGGAATAGGACGCTAATCATTGGAGCGGCTGAGATGCGTGTCCTCCTATGAATTGGCATGCCCACTCGATTTCTTCCAAGCTGAAGTAGAAACGAGGTAACGGCGGTAGTCCGATCGGGCGCTTCGCATCATGTATGTTAGCGAACTTGCGCCATTCGTGCCTCTCGGTATCGCTCAATACCTTTGCGTCAACACCGAATTTATCCGCATATCTCTTCAACCGCTTGTCCCGCTTCATGGTCCTGCTCTCCTACGTTGTCGCTGTGGTGTTCGGCAGATGGCCCCACCTCAGATGGTGGACAAGACCACCCACAGGACTGGCTCCTCCGATTTCAGCGATTTAGGTGTAGGCTGACGCAGTTCAATACTCGTCGCGTTAACATCGAGATGATCCAGCTATGTGGAAAGCCTAATGATCCTATCGCATTGATCCCCCGCACTAACGCCGCAGTGCTGCTCTGCCTTTTGTGGGATCTAAGAACAGGGTAGATGTGCTCCGTCGAGATAGCGAAGGTCGTAAATCCACCTTGCGAGAGGGTCGGTCGGTGCGAAGCACCATGCGCGGGTACATGGCCAGTCCGCGGCGGGGTCTAGGGAGCACCAGCGTCCGCTCTTTTTCACGCAGGTCGCAACGACGTTGTCCCTTTGTTTACGGAACGGATTGAACGCATCTGTGTGATGTTGATCAGTCCATTTGGCTATGTCGAGCGCGAAACTCTTATTGGCTTCAAACTCGCACTCTTTAGCTAGCTTATCCACCGCTGCCTGGGGTGCGACGTAATAATCCCAAGCGTAAACCCAAACGAAGATAAGCACGAACACAGCAACACCTCCCCAGATGGCAGAGGCAGTCTTGTACTTGCCAGCGTCCATGCTCTCACCCTGCGAATGCGGCAACAGCAGCCGTCGTGCGGTCTTCGTCGGTCAAGTGATATACTTTTGCTTCGTCGTCTACAGGCCGACAACGACCGCGTCGATCAGGCAGCGCTTCTCCTACCTCGCAGAAGCTTGCAGTCCGCTTGGTTCCGGCATCCAATCGGAAAGCCTGTCGGTTCACATCATTGACTAATCGGAACACCCCGATAGCATTTTGACCTGAAGACCGTATCCTTACCTCTACTAGATACCGATCAGGGAGGAGCTTCCAAGTTGGGTTCCTTCCGCGTTCGCTTGGAGGAAAATAGCTCTCGTTGTTCCCACCCGTAGCACTCGGCGTCCTGATCCATTCGAGCAGCCAAATCCAGTTCCTCTTGCTCGCCGGGATAAATGTCTAGTCGGGTGCCGGAAGTAAACCGCGCGAAGTCGATAATCTTGAAGCGCTCACCGCCTGAACCGAACACGCTAATTGGTATGGGCTCTGGGGTTCCTGCCCATCGGCCTTCCATTCCTTTTCCGAAGACGGACTGCCCATCAAGATGATGGAAGAATATCTCTCCCCGAGATTGGAGCGCGGGCCCGCGAAGCATCCAAGAGAGGCAATAGGGCAGTGGCTCATTCCTCACAAATACTCGCAGCGAACGCAGTCCGGCGGGCGCAAAGGGAGTGCTAAAGTCTTGGGGCGGCGCAGGAGTAATTGTGAGCCTTGGGCGGCGCAGGAATTCGATGGCTATTGAGGTCCCAATCGTGATCAAACCTCCAAGAAGTAACAAGATCAAATCTTTAGCCACGGCGCGCCCCACATTTCCACGTTTCAATGAGACATAGCACGACCAACTTGCGGTTGGGGAGCGGCGCATTTGCTACAAGGCCTGAACCGCGGGTGCTCCGCTGGCTGCGTTCCCAATGTTAAGCGTCCTTCGGGGATGACCGTGGCGGTATCAACGGAGCAATCGTCGACACGGGCATAACCACTATTCGCTCAACAAGGCCTACCTTGCTCCTTAGGCTTCGCCAAGTCCCGGCATGCGGCGATCACGCGGCCTTGTGAACCTCGGCGGCGGCTGCCGCCTTTACTCCGAACATTTTGAAATCGCCCCGGCGGACCTCGTCAAAACCGTAGGTCCGAGCCAAAGGGGACCCGTTACAACTACGACCATGGGCACACGCGCCAGCCCTTGCTAACTGTTCGTAATTGGGGCATTATACGAACAGTCAACGCAGCAGGAGACGTGCAAACCATGGCCAAATCACACCTCAAGCTGGTCACGCCAACCACCGTAAAACGAACAGTTACGCCCACGCGGCGTCCCAACGCCGACCTGCGGACCCGCGAGTACCTGACCGAGGCCGAGGTCGAGCGGCTGCTGAAGGCAACCAAGGGAAACCGTTGGGGTCACCGGGACGCCACGATGATCCTGGTGGCCTACCGGCACGGCCTGCGGGCGAGCGAGCTGGCGGACCTGCGCTGGGATCAGGTGGACTTCGGAACGGCCACCCTGCACGTCCGCAGGGTCAAGCAGGGCACGCCCGAGCACCCATCCGATCCTCGGGGACGAGCTGCGCGCGCTGCGGCGGCTCCAGCGCGAGCAGGAGCCGAAGTCGCCCTTCGTGTTCACCTCGGAGCGGGGCTCACCGTTCACCACCGCTGGCTTCGCCCGCATGGTCGAGCGCGCGGGCGTGGAGGCGAAGCTTCGGCTTCAAGGCGCATCCGCACATGCTGCGGCACGCCTGCGGTTTCGCGCTGGCCACCAAGGGTCACGACACGCGGGCGCTACAGGCCTACCTCGGGCACAAGAACATTCAGCACACGGTGCGCTACACCGAGTTGTCGCCGACGCGGTTCAAGGATTTCTGGCGCTAGACAGCCTCGCCACCGGGATCGTTTGTGCTGTCGCTCGAAAGCCTCGGAACTGCGTTGGTGCTCTTCGGGCTCGCGGGTTGGCTGATCAGAATTGCGTAGGCGACCAAGCGTGCCCTGCTTCCACCAAGGGCGTCTATTTGCGTCCGCCTACCTGTTCCTAAGACACAGGCCCACCGTGGGTAACGATGGGCACCTCGCTAAGTCCGGCACACCACCACTTGGGCAGAAGACGGACACCAAAGTCTCATCGTTGTTACAGGTCACCGCACGATCAACTTGGACGGCACGGATACCGGGATCACCCTTCTCGCCCTTTTCACCCTTGTCACCCTTGTCACCCTTGTCACCGGGTGCACCCTGTGGTCCCTGAGCCCCTGTTTGACCTTGCACACCCGCGACCCCTTGGATGCCTTGGGCGCCCTGTGGACCTGCAGGACCTTGGGGACCAGGGTCTCCCTTGGGTCCAGGGTCTCGGCCACAGGCTGCGAGCGAGATTGAAAGGGCGATGGCCAGCAATGGCAATAACTTCATGGGAGCCTCCCTGACAAACGATCCTGCGATTGAGCACAATGCGTCGAGATGTTCTCCGGTTCGCCATCGGCCAACTGACCTGAGCGTCATGCACGACCTTAGCACACTGAAGCTAGTCAACGACTTGCTTTGATCTTCGCTCGCTCTGCGATTTTCAACCATGCTTTGGCCATGGCAATTATGGCTTCGCGATACTCAGGAACAGAAGTTCGCTCCAGCAGTGCTGCACACTCATCAACGTGGCGCTTGCATTCTTCGAGCGTTTCTTCCGTCACCATGTTCATTGAAATGGTCATGCGCGCGCCAGCAATTGTCTGTTAGTTTTTACCACACCACGCTAATTGCACAAATACGCGAGATGGGTCCTCTTTCGGGGCCTGAAATCCGCAATTCTTCCTGAAAGCGACTTCGCAAAAACCGGGGGTTTACGCCCGCTGCTGCTCGGCTGAGAGCTGCGGTGTCTCTCGCTGGATTTGGTCCGGCGATAGCTTATTCCCAAGCAGCAAGCCCTAACCTTCCGGCACCCCGGCCATCCGCAGGCCCTCATAGACGCGCTCGCGTCCCGCGAGATACACCGGATCGTTACTTGGGGTGTTAGTGCGATAGCGGCGGATAGTGAAACTCGGATTGAGCGCAAGGCCCGCCTGCACTGTAGCCCGCGCCTCATCCAGCTCACCGACGAGCGCCAAGGCGGCCGCGAGATTGAAATGCGCACCGGGGTGATTTCGGTTGGCCTCAAGGCTCCGGCGCAGCCAAACAATCGCTTCGGCGTCGGCGCCCTGCCAAAGTTTGGCGAGACCGACAAACATAGTCCAGATATAGACGACTGTATCGCGGGGAGAGAGACGGAGCGCTTGCTCGATATGGGCTTCAGTTTCCGCACCCCGACCCAGATAAAACTTCGCAATCCCGATGCTCGCGTGCGCCACGGCCAAATTCCGATCCAGCGTCAATGCCCGCTCGCATTCTGCGATGCCTTGAGCCGCACGGTTCGTAAAAATTTTCACGAGGCCCATGACGTCATGAGCTATGGGATGGTTCGGTGCCAAGGACAGCGCTTTTGTGACGGCCGCTTCGGCTGCGGTGAGACGTTCTATTCGATCGTCGGGCAACAAGTTAGTGCCAATTCCAAAATCGACCAACGCCGTGCCGACCAACGCCTCAACATTTCCTGGTTCGAGTGCCAAGGCCCGTTCATAGAAGCCGCGCGCTTGTGTCATGTTTTCGAGTGTTCGGCCCATGTTGAACCAAGCGGCGCCTTGGAAACACAAGTCAATCGCGTCGGGGTGGGGCGCGCGCTCCGCTCGTCGCGCTTCCGACCGCAATCAATTGCGCGTTTAGCGTATTGGAGAGACGCGATACGATTTCGTCCTGCATGTCGAATAGGTCGGCGATCGGCTTGTCGAAACGCTCGGCCCAAAGGTGGTTGCCGGTTTCGGCGTCGATCAACTGCACGTTCACCCGAAGGCGGTTGCCGCCGCGTTGCACCGAGCCTTCGAGCACATAGCGGACGTTCAGCTCGCGTCCCAGCTTCTTTACGTCAACGGCTTTGCCCTTGAAGGTGAACGCCGTGTTGCGAGCGATGACGAACGATCCGCTGATGCGCGACAAGTCGGTGGTCAGGCTCTCGGTCACGCCATCAACGAAGTAGTCTTGCTCGGGATCGCCGCCGATGTTTGCGAACGGCAGCACCACGATGGAAAGACGCGGGGCCGAAACTTCTCTTGAACCCGGAGCAGTATTCTTCCCCTGCCCGCTTACCTCATAGGCCCGTATGGGCTCCTCGATATTCTTGACTGTCTGCGCACCGAGGTCCGTGAACTCCAGCGGCAGAATTTTCCGCACCTGATCATAGGTCACACCGGAGACACAGAGCCCGCCAGCTCTCGCGAGTGTCTGCAGTCGAGCCGCGATGTTCACCCCATCACCAAACAGATCACCGGCGCGGACCATCACGTCCCCGACATGCACGCCTATGCGGAAGTTGATCTGAAGGTTCTCAGGAAGCGTTGAGTTGGCTTTGGCCAAGGCATCCTGAGCTTCCATGGCGCAACGCACCGCATCAACTGCACTACCGAACTCCGCGAGCACACTGTCGCCAGCGGTGTTGGCTATGCGGCCCCCGTGAGCCCCAATGAGCCCATCCAGGACTTCCCGGCGCTTCGTGAGGGCATCGAGGGTCGCGACCTCATCGGCCCCCATGAGGCGGCTGTAGCCTTCAACGTCAGCCGCAAAGATTGCAGCCAGTCGGCGCTTCACTTCGATTGGGTCCGCCAAGGGTAGCCTCGGTATCTGCTGTTCCCCTGGAGATAGTTTGATACGTCAGAGCGAGCCGGGTCAACGGGATTGGACTTGAGAGCCTCTGACGACACGCTGCTGTTTCGGCTTGTCTTGGGTGTCCTCAGGTGCGCGGCGATACTTCGCGTTCCCACGGTCCGGCCTGAGACCACCGCCACCATCAAGGGATAACCTTGGGTATTTGATCACTGGTGTTGGGAAGGGGCTCAGGTGTACTCAGGCGTCCCACTGAGCGGCTTGAGGTTCACTGCTGCCCAAGAACGGCTAGAGATGCCAACGAGTACTGGGGTTCCTGAGGGTTCCTGAGAGGCCTAAAGCGGCCCAGTTGGTCGAACAAGCCCGTATTCCCGCGATCTCTGTCTATCGTGATCAAACAGAGGCCGGTGGCTTGATGTCGTATTCATATGATATCAAAGGTGCTGCCCGCACAAGTGCTCGTCAGATCATCGATATTTTGCACGGCGCTAGGCCGA
Organism: uncultured Alphaproteobacteria bacterium; assembly: GCA_963735835.1. Classification (GTDB taxonomy): domain Bacteria; phylum Pseudomonadota; class Alphaproteobacteria; order Rhizobiales; family Xanthobacteraceae; genus Bradyrhizobium. Next base: position 11,096 of record CAVTNA010000019.1, read on the forward strand.
GCGAGATTCCGTATGAACAAGCGTCTCGTTTCGAATTGGTGATCAACCTGAAGACGGCGAAGACCCTCGGTCTCGAAATACCCGTCAACATGCTCGCCCGAGCCGACGAGGTAATCGAATAGATCCGCCGACTTCCATTTTTGACACCAAAAGGACATGCCGACCCTTTGAGCGATGTCCGTTATTGGGACCGAAGCGGGAAACATCTGCTCGCAGCCAGTATTTCCGAGTTTGTACCCGAAGCCCACATCCGACAGTTTCTCATACCACAATAGCGCGGATCGCCTTCGCCCTATCAGGCTCTCGTTTGAGCCGATAGGATGCGGTCTCCTGACCAAGGGGATGGGCATGAGGCGGCGGGAGTTCATTGCGGCAATCGGCGCGTTAGCGGCTTGGTCCGTCGCTGCCAAAGCGCAGAATAATAGCAAGCGTACTCATCGGATCGGGCTTCTCATGGGATTTGGTGAAAATGATCCTGAATCTCAAATACGAGTGTCGGCGTTCAGACAAGGGCTGAAAAACGCCGGTTTGGAGGAAGGAAAGAACATTCAAATTGAGCTTCGTTGGGCGAGCGCAAATACAGGGCTTATTGCTCGCCATGCGAGAGAACTGGTTGCACTTCAGCCCGATTTGATCGTCGCCGATACCACACCAGTCACAGCAGCAATCCATCGCGAGACGAAGTCTATTCCCGTTGTTTTCGTCACGGTTTCGGACCCTGAAGGAGAGGGATTCGTGACGAGCCTTGCTCGGCCATCCGGCAACATGACCGGTTTCCTCAATCTTGAAGGATCAATCGGAGGTAAATGGCTTGAGTTGTTGCGCGAGGTTGCTCCGAGCATCCAACGCGCAGGATATATGTACAATCCAAAGACGGCTCCGCGAGCAGGTCGCTATTTTGGTGAATCGTTTGATGCCGCAGCACAGTCATTCAACTTGATACCCATTCCGATGCCGGTAAGTTCCCTGTCCGACATCGAGAGCGGTGTTGCGGCATTTGCTGGCGAAGCGGCAGGTGGGTTGGTCGTTTCATCTGACAGCTTCACCAGCGTTCAACGAAGGCCGATCATCTCATTGGCAGCGAAACATCGGCTGCCCGCAGTGTATGCTCTTCCGAGCGTTGCCGCCGATGGCGGGTTGATTGGCTTTGGCTCAAACGGTCGCGAGAGATTCGAACAATCGGTATCTTATGTCATTCGAATTTTGAACGGGGAAAAGCCAGAGAACCTACCCGTACAGGCTCCCGTCAAATATGAACTGACGATCAACCTGAAAACGGCGAAGGCCCTCGATCTCAATCCGTCGGCGACGTTGCTCGCCCGAGCCGATGAGGTGATCGAATGAAGCGTCGCGAGTTCATCGGACTGTTAAGCACGGCCCTGCAGGGAGAACTAATTGGTACTGTCCTATCCGCGAAAGATATTCTTGAGATTGCCCGGCTGCGGGACGGGCGCGTGTTTCGCGAGGTCGAGGGCATGAGGGCCAGAGTTACGACGTAAGCTAATTGTTGACAATAGTCAGCTAATGGCTTACATACCGAGGCTATGATCAGAAGCTTCAAGAGCAAGGCTCTCGCGGAGCTTTGGGAGAAGGGACGAACAGCGAAAATCGACGCGAAAATGCACGCGCGGATCTTTCGTCGTCTGGACCGCTTGGATGCCGCTGCGCTGCCCGAGGAAATGAATATCCCCGGCTTTGATTTCCATGCCTTGCGAGGCTTTAAGCCGACGCGCTATTCGGTCCACGTGAATGGGCCATGGTGCATCACGTTCGAATTCGAGGACGGCGACGCCTGTCGGGTCGACTTCGAACAATATCACTGAGGAGAGACGGTCATGGCTCATGTCACGAAGCGCAATCGCGATCGCTGCCCGACCCACCCCGGCGCGTTGCTGAGGGAGGACGTGATTCCGGCGACCGGCAAGACCAAGGCCGAGATTGCGCAGCTTCTCGGCATTTCCCGCCAGCATCTCTATGACATTTTGCGCGAGCGCAAGCCGGTCTCGCCGGGCGTTGCGGTTCGGCTCGGCAAGTTGTTCGGAGATGGCGCCGGAGTTTGGGTGCGCATGCAGGCAGCCTACGACACGTGGCACGCGGAACGCGAAGAGGATGTGAGCGGAATCCCCACGCTCCGCCCGAGAGCCGCATGAACATCGCCTCGCCAAGCCGGTGATGGAGCGCATATTTGGCTGGAACTGGCGCCTGCATGGCGTCAGTCGCCACAATATCGTACCAAATCGTAGAAGTGGCGCGCCCGAAGAGATTCGAACTCCTGACCCCTAGATTCGTAGTCTAGTGCTCTATCCAGCTGAGCTACGGGCGCGTTTTTCGCTGAGCATTCGAGGGGCGCAAGGCCCGCCGATGCCGCATGCATTTGCGAAAACATTTCAAAGAGGTCGCGAAAGCGCGCCATAGCTACCGGCTCCGGCCCGGCTTGGCAAGGTCCGGAAACCGGCTCTGGGGCCATCGCGGCCTCGATTTTCACGTCATTCCGGGGCGCGCAGCGCGAAGCGCGGAACCCGGAATCTCGTGCAATTACCCCGGAATTCCGGGTTCGCGCTTGCGCGCGCCCCGGAATGACGAAAACAGGCGCGGTGCGGCGCTTACGCCCGCGCCCGCTCGTTGCGGACGCTCAGCAGTTCCACCGGCCGGTCCGGAATCGCGATCCGGAAGGTGGCGCCGATGGTGCCCTCGACCAGATGGATGTCGCCGCCATGGGCGCGGACCAGTTCGGCGGCGATCGCGAGCCCCAGCCCGCTGCCGCCGGGCCGGCCCGAGGTCTGGAACGCCTCGAACAGATGCTCGCGGGCCTTTGGCGGCACGCCGGGGCCGGTGTCGGAAACCTCGATGATCGCGACCGTGCCCTCGCGGCGCCCGGTGATGCGGATCTGCATGGCTCGCGGCGTCGCTCGCGGGGCGGCTTTCCAGCGCCTGCGCCGCGTTGCGCACGAGGTTGAGCAGCACGCGGAACAGCTGATCGGGATCGGCGTCGATGGTGAGCCCGCGCTCGATCGCGCTGATCCAGGCGATCGAGGCATCCGAGGCGAGCCCCGCCGAATTCGCGGACCTCGGCGACCACAGGCTCGATCAGGATCATGCGGCGGTCGGGCGCGGCCTCCTGGGCGCGGCCATAGGACAGCGTCGACTGGCAGAACGCGATGGCGCGCTCCAGCGAGCGCATCAGCTTCGGCGCGAAGCGCTGCACCCGCGGATCGGGCACGCTGGCGAGCTGGTCCGACAGCAGTTGCGAGGACGCCAGCAGGTTGCGCAGATCGTGGTTGATCTTCGAGACCGCAAGGCCAAGCGCGGCGAGCCGGCTCTTCTGATGCAGCATCGACACCAGATCGCGCTGCATGTCGGACAATTCGCGCTCGGCGACGCCGATCTCGTCGCCGCGCTGGCTCGGCACGATGATCCGCGCCGAGCTTTCGGGATTCTCGTGAAAGCCGACCAGGCTCGCGGTCAGCCGCCGCATCGGCCGCACGAACAGGATAATGCAGCGCCAGATAGACCAGCCCCGCGGTCAGCGATCGCGATCACCAGCGAGACCAGCAGCAGGTTGCGGGAAAACCGGTACATCGCCTGGCGCAGCGGCGCCTCGTCGATGACGACCTCGATGAATTGCGCCGCCGCCCGGCGCCGGGCCGATCACGCGGATCGCCTGGTTGCCGCTTTCCAGCATGATCTCGAAGGAATCGACGATCGCCGACCACACCGTCATCGTTCGCATGTCGACATCGTGATCGATCGCCGGCGGCAGATCGGCGCTGGCCAGCAGCCGGCGCTGCTGCCCCATCTTGATGGCGACCGCGCGCGCGCCGATGCTGTTCGAGGATCTGCCGCGCCAGCGAATCCGGGACCATGCCCGAAGGGGCGGCATCCAGCACCAGCGCCGCGGTGTTCGCCGCCGCCAGCCGGTCGTTCAGCCGGTTCATCCGGAAATTGGCGATCGCGGGCACGTAGATCAGCATTCCCGCGATCATGACCAGCGGAATGGTGAGCAGCAGCAGCTTGCCGGACAGGCCGAGCCGGCGCGGCGGCTGTGGCCGCGGCGTTCCGATTGCCGGCTGTTCGTTCGGTCACTGACACGATATCTGCCTTCGGCGCCTCGATCGTTCCGAGGATGCGGTCTGCTCCCGGACCGGTCAAATTACGGATCGCTAATGTCGGCCGGTTCCCGTCATCTAATGCGCGGGCCATCCGAGCCGCCATCCTCGCCGGTAAAAACACCGCGAGAATCCCGATATATTCGCGCAAATTGCGCGGTTTCGAAGAACCCGGAATGGGCCTCGATTGCGACCAGCCGCCAGATTGACGAAAACGGGTCGCTCCCGTATAAGCCGCGCCAACTGTCCGCGATGACCCGGTCCGACCGGGGCGGCTCCATTTGGGCCGGAAACGGCCCGCTTTGGGCCGGCCAGCATCACCGGACTTATCTCATTATCAGGCATCAATTGCCCGGTCAGCGGAGAACGACCCGTGAAGCGGACTTATCAACCCAGCAAACTGGTGCGCAAGCGCCGTCACGGCTTCCGTGCCCGCCTTGCGACGACCGGCGGCCGCAAGGTCCTCGCCGCGCGCCGCGCCCGGGGCCGCAAGCGTCTGAGCGCCTGAGCCGGGCTTCCCGGAGATCGCATCATGGATCGGTTAAGGCAGCGGGCGGACTTCCTCGCCGTTGCCAATGGCGCGCGGGTCAACAGCGCTGCCTTCGTGGTGCAAAGCCGCCGCCGCGACGATGACGGCCCGATCCGGGTCGGCTTCACCGTCACCAAGAAGAATGGCACCGCCACCGAGCGCAACCGCATCCGGCGCAGGCTTCGCGAATTGGTGAAGCGGCTGGACGTCATATCAATGCGACCGCACAGTGATTATGTGCTAGTCGGCCGTCGGGCCGCACTGACCCGCGACTTCGCGACCATGCTCGACGATCTCCGCTCGGCGCTGCATCGCCTCGACCGGCAGGCGTCGAGACCGCCTAAAGCGTTTTCGAGCGAAGCGGGCACACCGGTTCGCGTCAGGAAAACGCGTCGAAACAGACCATAGCGCCAGCCGCAAACCGAATTGAATGACGAGACCTTGAACGATGACCGATAATCGCAACACCATCCTCGCCGTCATTCTGTCCGGCCTCGTGCTGATCGGCTGGCAATATTTCTACAACGTGCCGCAGATGGAGAAGCAGCGCGCCGCGCAGCAGGCCCAGAGCGAGCTGGCGAAACCCGCGCCGCAGGCCGGAAGCACGACCGACGCCCGCGACCACGCCACAGACCGGCGCGGCGCCGCGCCTCGGCCAATGCGCCGGCGCCAGCCGGCCTCCACGGCGCCCGTCGTCGAGCCGCGATACCGCGATTGCCGCGACGCCGCGCGTCAAGATCGACACCCCGCAGGCTTTCCGGCAGCATCTCGCTGAAGGGCGCGCGCATCGACGATCTGTCGCTGGTGCAGTTCCGCGAGACCGTCGATCCCGCCTCGCCCGCGATCGTGCTGTACTCGCCCTCGGGCACCGCCGAGCCCCTATTACGCGGAATTCGGCTGGGTCGCCGCCGCCGGCTCGACGGTGAAGATTCCCGACCAGAACACGGTGTGGCAGCAGGAAGGCTCCGGCAGCCTGACGCCCGACACGCCCGGTGACGCTGAAATATGACAATGGCGAGGGCCTCACCTTCCGCCGCACCATTTCGATCGACGACCGCTACCTCTTCACCATCAAGGATGACGTCACCAATGTCGGCAATGCGCCGGTCACGCTCTATCCGTTCGCGCTGATCTCGCGGCACGGCACCCCGCAGGTCGCGGGCTATTACATCCTGCACGAAGGCCTGATCGGCTATCTCGGCGACCAGGGCCTGCAGGAATACGGCTACAAGAAAATCGACGACGCCAAGGCGGTCAGCTTCAAGGTCACCAACGGCTGGCTCGGCATCACCGACAAATACTGGGCCTCGGCGCTGTTGCCCGACACCATCGGCGCAGCTGCAGGCGCGGTTCTCGTCCAATCTCGTCGGCACGGTGCGGACCTATCAGACCGACTACCTGCGAGGATCCGCAGACCATCGCGATCGGCGGCACCGGCAGCGCCAATGCGCGGCTGTTCGCCGGCGCCAAGGAAGCCAGCGTCGTCGGCATCAATTTCCCGCTCGGCCGGTCTCGGCGGCTACAACAAGCAGCTCGCGCTCAACCACTTCGATCTGCTGATCGACTGGGGCTGGTTCTATTTCATCACCAAGCCGATGTTCCTGGCGCTGGACTTCTTCTATCATCTGGTCGGCAATTTCGGCATCGCCATCCTGCTGGTGACGGTGCTGGTGAAGCTGTTGTTCTTCCCGCTCGCCAACAAGTCCTACGCCTCGATGGCGAAGATGAAATCGGTGCAGCCGCAGCTGGCCGCGCTGAAGGAGCGCTATCCCGACGACAAGGTGAAGCAGCAGCAGGAGATGATGGAAATCTACAAGAAGGAGAAGATCAACCCGATCGCCGGTTGTCTTCCCGTCGCCTTGCAGATTCCGGTGTTCTTCTCGCTCTACAAGGTGCTGTTCGTCACCATCGAAATGCGGCACGCGCCGTTCTTACGGCTGGATCAAGGACCTGTCGGCGCCCGACCCGACCAACCTGTTCAACCTGTTCGGCCTGCTTTGCTTTCGATCCGACCCAGCGTGCCGCTGTTCGGGCACTACCTCGCGCTCGGCGTCTGGCCGATCATCATGGGCATCACGATGTGGTTCCAGATGAAGCTCAATCCGACGCCGCCGGATCCGACCCAGAAGATGATCTTCGACTGGATGCCGCTGATCTTCACCTTCATGCTGGCGGGCTTCCCGGCGGGGCTGGTGATCTACTGGGCCTGGAACAACACTGCTGTCGGTGCTGCAGCAGAGCTTCATCATGCGCCGCAACGGCGTGAAGGTCGAACTGTTCGACAATCTCAAGGCGACGTTCGCTCCGAAGAAGGCCGAATCGAAGACCTGACGACTCGCCCTCATCCTGAGGAGCGCGCTCTTGACGCGCGTCTCGAAGGATGCGCCACGGGCCTCGATGGCTTCGAGACGGCGCTGAAGCGAGCGCCTCGCTCGCCATGAGGAACCGCATCCGGAAGCCTTCGCATGACCGCCGACCCCGATGCGAAGCTGATCGAACAGGGGCGAAAGCTGTTCGCCGGCGACTGGCAGTTCTTCTGGGCCTCGCCCTCGATCGAGACGCTGCCGCCGATGGCGGGCATCGAGGTCGCCTTCGCCGGCCGCTCCAATGTCGGCAAGTCCAGCCTGATCAACGCGCTGACCGGGCGCAACGCGCTGGCGCGGACCTCGCATACGCCGGGCCGCACCCAGGAACTGATCTTCTTCGAAGGCCCCGACAATGCCGGCTTCCGGCTGGTCGACATGCCCGGCTACGGTTACGCCTCCGCGCCCGAAGGCCAAGGTCGCGTCATGGACCGCGCTGATCCACAAATTCCTGCACGGCCGCAGCAATCTGGCGCGGGTCTATGTGCTGATCGACGCCCGCCATGGCCTCAAGGAGGTCGATCTCGACGTGCTGAAGACGCTCGACAAATCGGCCGTGAGCTATCAGGTCGTGCTCACCAAGGCCGATCAGGTGAAGCCTGCCGAGCTGGAGCAGCGCATCGCGGACGTCGAGGCCGCGCTTTCAAAACATCCCGCCGCCTTTCCGGAAGTTCTGGTGACGTCCTCGCGCACCGGCGCCGGGATGCCGGAATTGCGCGCCGCGATGGTGCGCCTGCTCGGCGGAGCGCAGTTGATGATGGAGTCTCGCGGTTTGCGCATTCTGATCATTCTGGCCGGCGTCATGGGCGCCGACGGCGTCATCCTGGCGGCGGCATCCGCGCATCAGCCGATGCGACGCGGCTGGCGGCGGCTTCATCGATGCTGCTGTTTCACGCCGCAGCCGTGCTTGGCAGCGGTGGCGCTGGCCGAGCGCGGCATTATCCATTTCCGGATCGGGATCGCCGCCGCATGCGGCTTCGTCATCGCGGCGGCGCTGTTCGCGACCGACCTGACGCTTGCGGCAATATGCCGGCCACAGCCTGTTCCCTTTTGCCGCGCCGACCGGCGGCACGCTTCTGATCGTGAGCTGGCTCGTGCTCGCGGTGGCGGCGGCATGGCCGCGGCGCGGGTAGAGGCCGATCTCTGATACTCCCCTTGCGGCAGGGAAAAGCACTGCTTTGCGCCGTGCCCGCCAATCAGCTAGAAACCGCCCCACCCTGCCGACCGTGAGACCCGCTTCATGACCGACGCGCCATATATCAGTCCGCTCGATCAGGCCCGCATCCTGTCCGAGGCGCTGCCGCATATGCAGCAGTATGACGAGGAAACCATCGTCATCAAATATGGCGGCCATGCCATGGGCGCGGAAGATCTCGCCAAGGCGTTCGCGCGCGACATCGTTCTGTTGGAGCAGACCGCCATCAATCCGGTGGTGGTGCATGGCGGCGGGCCGCAGATCGCGACCATGCTGAAGCGGCTCGGCATCAAGTCGGAATTCGCCGCCGGCCTGCGCATCACCGACGCCGCGACCATCGAGATCGTCGAAATGGTGCTGGCGGGTTCGATCAACAAGCAACTGGTCGGCTACATCAACGAGGCCGGCGGCAAGGCGGTCGGCCTGTGCGGCAAGGACGGCAACATGGTGACGGCGTCGAAGGCGACGCGCACCATGGTCGATCCGGATTCGAACATCGAGAAGGTGGTCGATCTCGGCTTCGTCGGCGAGCCCGAGAAGGTCGATCTGACGCTGCTGAACCAGTTGATCGGCCACGAGCTGATCCCGGTGCTGGCGCCGCTGGCGACCTCGAAGACGGGCCAGACCTTCAACGTCAACGCCGACACCTTTGCCGGCGCGGTCGCGGGCGCGCTGAAGGCCAAGCGGCTGTTGCTGCTGACCGACGTTCCCGGCGTGCTCGACAAGTCGAAGAAGCTGATTCCGGAACTGTCGGTGAAGGACGCGCGCAAGCTGATCGCCGACGGCACCATTTCCGGCGGCATGATCCCGAAGGTCGAGACCTGCATCTACGCGCTCGAGCAGGGCGTGCAGGGCGTCGTCATCATCGACGGCAAGACGCCGCACGCGGTCCTGCTCGAATTGTTCACCAACCAGGGCACCGGCACGCTGATCCACAAGTGATGACCCGATGCGGCGCAGCGCAAATGAGAGCCGTCATGGCCGGGATTCGTTCCGGCGCATCGCGCTGCTGCGCGGGTCGCCGCGCCGCGCCCATGCCGACCTGAAACTCTGCAATCGCATGAGCTATGTGGTCGAGGTCGCGATCGGCATCGACGACAAGGCCGCCACCGCGACGCGCGGATGGTTTCGCATCGATCCGGCGGCCTGCCGCGTCGTCGCGCAGGGCACGCTGACCGCCGACCGCATCCTGCTCAACGCGCGCGCGCTCGGCGTCTACGGCTCCTCGCCGATCCCGCAGAACGGCGGCGACACGCTTTGCATCGCGCCCGACAATTTCGTCATCGCCGCCGCGCGCCAGTGCCGCGCCGGGCAGACGCCGGCGCCCTTCACCCAGATCAATCCGACGCCGACCGACGACGGCAATCTGGTGGCCTATCTCGCCGAGGACAGCGAATATGACGACGAACAGGCGCGGCTCGCCGGCATCCAGCGGCTGCTGGTGATCGCGGGCTATGACGCCGCGCCGATCGACGGCGTCGACGGCCCGAAGACGCAAGCCGCATTGGCGGCGTTCCTGAAAAGCCGCGGGCTGACGCCCGATATCGTGCAGGCGCCGAATTTCTTCACGATGATGATCGACGCGGTGCAGTCGCCGTCTTCCACCGGGCTGACCTGGTGCAACGACACCCCGCACAAGATCATGGCCGCGGTCGCCACCGACGACGGCAAGACCGTGATCAGCCGCGGCTGGTACCGCATCGATCCCGGCAAATGCCTGCATCCCGACGTCACCGGTCAGCCCAGGCAGATCTTCAGCTTCGCCGAGGCCGTCGATGCCGACAACCGCACCATCAAGGTCAAGGACAAGCCGCTGAACTGGGGCGGCACCACCCAGCTCTGCACCCGCGAGAGCAAGTTCGAGATCAACGAACAGGGCGACTGCGGCACCCGCGGTTTCGCCGCGACCGGCTTTGCCGCCGTCGACATGTCGAGCGGCGGCAAGACGCTGCGCTTTGCGATGCCGTGATGAAGCGCCTCTCTATCGTCGTCCCGGCGAACGCCGGGACCCATAACCACCAGCTGAGTTTTGACCACTAAGGCGCCTCAATTGAAGGCAACTCATATCGTGCCCATCAACAACCGACGCGGCGTCTGGGTCCCGGCGTTCGCCGGGACGACGCGTTGAGAGAGCGATGAAAAGTTCTCGCCGTTTCACAGACATCGACACCTGGGTGTTCGATCTCGACAACACGCTGTATCCGCATCACGTCAATCTGTGGCAGCAGGTCGATGCAGCGGATCGGCGAGTTCGTCAGCGCCTGGCTCAAGGTATCCGCGGAGGAAGCGCGCAGGATCCAGAAGGACTATTACCGCCGCTATGGCACCACCATGCGCGGCATGATGACCGAGCATGGCGTGCGCGCCGACGACTATCTCGCCTATGTGCACCAGATCGACCATTCGCCGCTGCAGCCGAATCCCGGCGATGGGCGCGGCGATCGCAAAACTTCCCGGACGCAAGCTGATCCTGACCAACGGCTCGACCGACCATGCCGACAAGGTGCTGGAGCGGCTCGGCCTGGCCGCACATTTCGAGGCGGTGTTCGACATCATCGCCGCCGAGCTCGAACCGAAGCCGGCGCCGCAGACCTATCAGAAATTCCTCGGGCTGCACGGCGTCGAACCCCGAGACGCTCGGCGATGTTCGAGGATCTGGCGCGCAACCTCGTGGTGCCGCACCAGCTCGGCATGACCACGGTGCTGGTGGTGCCCGACGGCACCAAGGAAGTCGTGCGCGAGGACTGGGAGCTGGAAGGCCGCGACGCCGCCCATGTCGATCACGTCACCGACGATCTGACGGGGTTTTTGCAGAGGCTGAGCGCGGCGCGGTAATTCGTCGTCCCGGCGAACGCCGGGACCCATACTCCGCGACGGTGTTACAGTGCGTGCCGGCCATCGTCACGCAACGCAAGATCTGCGGTTATGGGTCCCGGCGTTCGCGGCCGAGGACGACATCGCCGAGCAAGTTCTTGACTCTCCCGCCCCAAATCCCGACAAAGCCCCTCGCCGCCCTGCAAAATTCCCGAGGAAATCCCGATGTCTCTGCCCGCCCTCGAATCCACCATCAACGCCGCGTTCGATGCCCGCGACGGCATCTCGACGCGCGACCAAGGGCGAGGTCCGCGACGCCGTCGATCACGCGCTCGACCTGCTCGACAAGGGCGAGGCGCGCGTGGCCGAGCGCGAGACCGGCGGCAAGTGGAAGGTCAATCAGTGGCTGAAGAAGGCGGTGCTGCTGTCGTTCCGCCTCAACGACATGAGCGCGATTTCCGGCGGCCCCGGCAAGGCCTCGTGGTGGGACAAGGTGCCCTCGAAGTTCGACGGCTGGGGCGAGAACCGGTTTCGCGACGCCGGCTTTCGCGCGGTGCCGGGCGCCATCGTCCGCCGCTCGGCCTTCATCGCCAGGAACGTCGTGCTGATGCCGTCCTTCGTCAATCTCGGCGCCTATGTCGATGAGAGCACCATGATCGACACCTGGTCCACGGTCGGCTCCTGCGCCCAGATCGGCAAGCGCGTGCACATTTCCGGCGGCGTCGGCATCGGCGGCGTGCTGGAGCCGCTGCAGGCCGAACCCGTGATCGTCGAGGACGATTGCTTCATCGGCGCGCGATAGCGAAGTCGCCGAGGGCGTGATCGTGCGCAAGGGCGCGGTGCTGGCGATGGGCGTGTTCCTCGGCGCCTCGACCAAGATCGTCGACCGCGACACCGGCGAGACCTTCATCGGCGAGGTCCCGGAATATGCCGTGGTGGTGCCGGGGACGCTTGCCGGCGCGACCGCTGAAGAACGGCCAGCCCGGCCCCTCCACCGCCTGCGCCGTCATCGTCAAGCGCGTCGACGAGCGCACCCGCGCCAAGACCAGCATCAACGAGCTGTTGCGGGATTAGCTCGAACCTGAATCCATCGGTGGGACCAGCAAGGCGAGCTGGAATTTGTCCCGCACAGCGCTGGCCCACCGCCCGGACCTCATGTTAAGCGGGGGCATGACTGATGCCCTCTCCATCGCCCGCGATCTCCTCCGCTGCCCTTCGGTAACCCCGGCCGACGCCGGCGCGCTCGGCGTTCTCGAAAACATCCTTAAAGGCGCCGGCTTCGAGGTGCATCGCGTCACCTTCGGCGAACCCGGCACCGCCGATATCGACAATCTCTATGCCCGCATCGGCAACAGTGCGCCGCACATCACCTTTGCCGGACATACCGACGTGGTGCCGCCGGGCGACGAGAGCGCATGGACCCATGGCGCGTTCTCAGGCGACGTCAAGGACGGCTTTCTCTACGGCCGCGGCGCCGTCGACATGAAGGGCGGCATCGCCTGCAGCGTCGCGGCGGTGCTGGAATATCTGGCCGACAACGGCGGCAAGCCAAAGGGCTCGATCTCGTTCCTGATCACCGGCGACGAGGAAGACATCTCCGTCAACGGCACCGTCAAGCTGTTGCAATGGGCCGCGGCGCGCGGCGAGAAATTCGACCATTGCGTGCTCGGCGAGCCCAGCAATGTCGAGGAGCTCGGCGATTGCATCAAGGTCGGCCGCCGCGGCTCGCAGTCGGGCACGCTCTACGTCGACGGCATCCAGGGCCACGTCGCCTATCCGCATCGCGCGGCGAATCCGGTGCCGGACATTTCGCGATTGATCGTGGCGCTCAGCGACGAGCCGCTCGATCATGGCAGCGCGCAATTCCAGGCATCGAATCTCGAATTCACCTCGGTCGATGTCGGCAACACCGCCAGCAATGTGATCCCAGGCCAGGCGCGCGCGAAATTCAACATCCGCTTCAACGATCACCACACCCAGGAGACGCTGCGGATCCTGGTCGAGCAGCGCCTGGCAAAAGCGGCCGGCAACCGGATCCGCGCCCGCATCGTCTGGGAGCCTTCCAACGCCAACGTGTTCGTGACAAAACCCGGCGCCTTCACCGATCTCGCGGTCGCGGCGATCGAGGAGGTCACCGGCCGCCGGCCGGAACTCACCACCTCCGGCGGCACCTCGGATGCGCGCTTTATCGCGAGCTATTGTCCGGTGATCGAGTTCGGCCTGGTCGGCCAGACCATGCACCAGATCGACGAGCGCACGCCGGTCGCCGATCTCGAGAAGCTGACGAAAATCTATCGCGGCATTCTGGATCGGTATTTCGGGTGAGCTGACGCACCGTCATTCCGGGCCACGCGTCTTCGTCGTGGACCCGGATGCGAGGCTATCGGGCGAGATTCGGAATTCGCGGCGCGCGTCCTTCAGATCGTGCTATTGCACCCGGCAATGACGGCTGACTATCGAGGCTCAATACTCCACCCGCACCAGATAGAGCCCGTCCGGCGGGGCGACCGGGCCGCAGGCGGCGCGGTCTCGCGCGGCCAGCGCGGCAGCAAGATCGTCGGCGCTCCAGCGGCCCTCGCCGACCCAGACCAGCGAGCCCACCATCGAGCGCACCTGGCTGTGCAGGAACGAGCGCGCCGAGGTCACGATGTGGACGGCGTCGCCGTCTCTCGCATGACGTCGAGCTGATCCAGTGTTTTCTCCGGCGATTTCGCCTGGCATTCGGTGTCGCGAAAGGTGGTGAAGTCGTGCTTGCCGACCAGTCTTTGCGCCGCGGCGTGCATCGCTTCGGTATCGAGCGGCCGCGGCAGCCGCCAGGCGCGGCCGATATCGAGCGCGAGATTGGCGCGGCGGTTGGTGATGCGATAAAGATAATGCCGCTTCTTCGCGGAGAACCGCGCATCGAATGTATCCGGCACGATTTCCGCTGACAGCACGCCGATCGGATGCGGACGCAGATGCGCGTTCAGTCCGTCGCGAAAGCGGCCCGGCACGAAATGCCTGGCAATATCGCAATGCGCGACCTGCGCCAATCGCATGCACGCCGGCGTCGGTGCGGCCCGCGCCGTGAACGCGGACCTGCTCGCCGCAGATCGCCTTGATCGCGGTCCTCCAGCGCGCCCTGCACCGAGGCGCCATTGTCCTGGATCTGCCAGCCGCAGAACGGCGCGCCGTCATATTCGATGGTCAGTTTGTAGCGGGGCATCAGAGTAACCGCATCGGCGGCTTGAGCTGCGTGCCGCGCAGAAACTCCTCCGCCTTCATCGGCGCCTTGCCGGCGCGCTGCAATTCGAGAATCCGCAATGCGCCCTGCTTGCAGGCAACCGTCAGACGATCGTCCAGCAATTGGCCGGCAGTCCCGGACGCCATCGGCCATGGCGCAGCGCAGGATTTTGACGCGCACAGCCTCGCCCTCGATTGGCATTTCACACCACGCGCCGGGAAACGGCGACAGTCCATGAATATGGCGCAGAACCGCGCGCGCAGGCTTGCTCCAGTCGATCCGCGCCTCGGCCTTGTCGATCTTGGCGGCGTAGGTCACGCCTTGATCGCCTTGCTTGGTGAGTTGCAGCTTGCCGCGTTCCAGCGCTCCGATCGCGCGCACCATCAGATCGGCCCCGAGCCGCGCCAGCACGTCGTGCAGATCGCCTGCGGTCATCGCATCCGTAATCGCCATGCGTTCGGCCATCGCCACGTCGCCGGTATCGAGGCCGGCATCCATCTTCATCACCATCACGCCGGTCTCGGCATCGCCGGCCATGATGGCGCGGTTGATCGGCGCGGCGCCACGCCAGCGCGGCAGCAGCGACGCGTGCAGGTTGAAGCAGCCGAGCTTCGGGGTGTCGAGAATGGCTTGCGGCAGGATCATGCCGTAGGCGACCACCACGGCCGCATCGGCATGGTGCGCGCGAAATTCCTCCAACGCTTCCGGCGTCTTCAGCGTGGTCGGCGTCAGCACCGGAATGCCGAGCCGCCGCGCTTCAACTGCTCCACCGGCGTCGGTTGCAGCTTCATGCCGCGCCCGGCGGGTTTCGCGCGCGCGGCTATAGACCGCAGCGATGTCGTGACCATGGGCCACCAGCTCAAGCAGCGTCGGCACCGCGAAATCCGGCGTGCCCATGAAGATCAAGCGAAGCGGCATGCAGTGTCAGGAGTTTTCTTGCCTGTCTGGCGAGCAGGACGTCGATGTCTTAACGCGTCGATGCCCGCGCTTGTCGCCGGCCATGACGCACAGCGACTGGAAGCTTCGGACTTACTCCGCCGCGCGCTTGGCGGCCTTGGCAAATTTCTTCAGCACGCGGTCGCGCTTCAGTTTCGACAGATAATCCACAAACAGCACGCCGTTGAGATGATCGATCTCGTGCTGGATGCAGGTGGCGAACAGGCCCTCGGCGTCTTCCTCATGCAGCTTGCCGTCGAGGTCGGTGAAGCGCACCCGCACTTTCGCCGGCCGCTCCACCTCCTCGTAATATTCCGGGATCGACAGGCAGCCTTCCTCGTAGACCGACGTTTCCTCCGACGACGACAGGATCTCCGGATTGATGAAGACGCGCGGCCGCGGCGTGGTCTCGCCGTCCTCTTCCTTCTTGGCGAGGTCCATCGTGATCAGCCGCAGCGGCTGGGCGACCTGGATCGCGGCGAGCCCGATCCCGGGCGCGTCGTACATGGTCTCGAACATGTCGTCGGCGAGTTTGCGCACCTCCGCTGTGACTTTTTCGATCGGCTTGGAGACGAGCCGCAACTGCTTGTCCGGCAGGATGATAATTTCTCTGATGGCCATGGCGGGCGATTTAAGCGGTTGATTTGCCGGGGTCAATGCGCCGGAGCCGCCCGGTCAACCCTGCTTAAGCGCGAATCCCGGGAAAGCGTTAACCATAAAAATTAACCCGCCATTCACCATAAATGTTCCCTCTTCGTTCGCGTATGCCGTCGAATCGGCTACAAGGGCTCCATGAACGAGATTCTTTTCATGATCGGCGACCTGCCGGTTCGCACCGGCGACGCGCTGATCGGCTTTGGCGCGCTGGCGCTGCTGCTGCTCCTGGCCATCACCATCGTGATCGCCCGATCCGGCCGTCGCGGCGCCGAACTGGCGATGGCCCAGGCCATCCGCGCCGACGAGTTGGAGGAACGCCTCTCGGAAATGCTGCGCGCGCAGAGCGAGGCCACCGGCCGCGTCGATGCGATGGGGCAGGCGCTGGCGGGCCGCCAGGCCGAGATGGCCCGCGCGGTCACCGAGCGGCTGGACACCGTGACCCATCGCGTCGGCCAGTCGATGGAGCAGACCACGCGCAACACCATGGACTCACTGCGCGTGCTGCACGAACGGCTCGGCATCATCGACAACGCCCACAAGAACCTCACCGACCTGACCTCGCAGGTGACCACGCTGCGCGACGTGCTTGCCAACAAGCAATCGCGCGGCGCGTTCGGCCAGGCGCGGATGGAGGCGATCGTCCAGGACGGCATGCCGAAGGGCAGTTACGAATTCCAGTTCACGCTCTCGTCGGGCAAGCGGCCGGATTGCGTGGTGTTTCTCCCCGACCAGCGGCCGCTCTGCATCGACGCCAAGTTTCCGCTGGAAGCGATGACCGCGCTGCATGACGCGCGCACCGATGAGGAAAAGAAATTCGCCAACCAGCGGCTGCGCGCCGACGTGATGAAGCATGTCAGCGATATCGCGGAAAAATACCTGATTCCAGGCGAGACCCAGGATACCGCGTTGATGTTCGTGCCCTCGGAATCGGTCTACGCGGAAATCCACGACGGTTTTGACGACGTGATCCAGAAGGCCTACCGCGCCCGCGTGGTGCTGGTGTCGCCCTCGCTGCTGATGCTGGCGATCCAGGTGATGCAGCAGATCCTCAAGGACGCGCGGATGCGCGACGCCGCCGACCAGATTCGCACCGAAGTGCTCAACCTCGGCGACGATCTGGGGCGGCTGCGCGAGCGCGTGCTGAAGCTGCAGAAGCATTTCAGCGACGCCAACGAGGATGTCCGGCAGATCCTGATTTCCGCCGACAAGATCGAAAAGCGGGCAGGACGGATCGAGGAGCTGGATTTCAGCAAGGCCGAGGTGCCCGCCGAAACCCCGCGCATCGTCAAGGCAGGCGCGCCCGAACTGTTTCCGCTGCCGCGCAAGCTGCAGGCAGGGGAGTGAGGCTGCAGTTATCGCGCCGCCCGAGCGGGCTTCATTCCCGCTCCGCTAGTCCAGGCCCGCGCGGCGGAAGCCCTCCAGATAGTGCTCCCGTTCGGCCTCGTGCTTGATCGGCATTTGGCGGGCGATCCAGGCGAGCGAAATATTGGGTTGCGCGCGGCGAAGTTCCTGCAGAGCTGCCCCGGCGATATCGTCCTTACCGGCCATGCCGGCGGCGGCCGTCAGCACCCGGTGGGCGCCGACGAAATCGCCGCGCTGGCGGATGCCTTCGCGCGCCAGCCGGATCGCCTCGTCGTAGTCGCGCCCGACAAAATGGGCGTAGGCCGCAATCCCGCAATAAACCGCCGAGAACGGATCGCGCGGGCTCAGCCGCAATGCGCGGTGTGCGGCCGCGATCGCCTCTTCCCAGCGTCCGGAATAGCAAAGTGCCAGGCCGTAGTAACCCTGTGCCATCGAGAAGTTTGGATTGAGCCGCAGCGCCAATTCAAACTCGGCCAGCGAGTCCTCGAAGCGACGTGTGAACAGATAAGCGCTGCCCAAAGCAAGGTGTGCCCAGGGATCCTCGCTGTCGACCAGGATCGCGGCAAGCGCCGAGCGCTCGGCGGTTGGTGCTGCCACGGCCATATCCGCCCAGCCCATGTGGGCGCTGAACGTATGGCTGGCGGCGAGCACGCCAAGCGCCTGTCCATAGCCGGGGTCGATTGCCGTCGCCTTCTCAAGCAAGGCCTGCGCCACCAGATTATCCTGCCGCGTTACGCGCCAGATAGTGCGACAGCGCCCGCATCACCAGATCCCAGGCGTCCAGGCTGTCGGGCGGTTTGCGCTGGGCATGGAAGTTCTCTGCGGCGTAGATCTGCGGTTCGATGGCGGCGACGATGGCTTCGGTGATCTCGTCCTGCACCGCGAACAGATCGGCAAGACTGCGGTCGTAGCGTTCCGCCCAGATGTGGCTGCCGGTGGCGACATCATTGAGCTGCACGGTGATGCGCACGCGGTCGCCGGCCTTGCGCACGCTGCCTTCGACCACATAGCCGACGCCGAGTTCCTCGGCGACCTGTTTCATGTGGACGGCCTTGCCTTTGTAGATGAACGAAGAGTTGCGCGCGATCACGAAGAACCAGCGAAGCTTGGACAGCGCGGTGATGATGTCTTCGCTGATGCCGTCGGAAAAATACTCCTGTTCCGGATCGCCGCTCATGTTGGTGAAGGGAAGCACGGCGATGGCGGGCCGGTCGGGCAGCGGCGACCCCGGGCGAAACGGCTCGTGGATTGCATCCGGCGGCGGACCGATGGCCGGTTGGTTGCCGACCGGCTGCGTTCGCACGGCGCCGACAAAGCGCAGGCCCTTGCGCGGGATGGTGCGGATCAGCTTCTGGCCCTCGCCGCTGTCGCCGACCGCCTTGCGCGCGGCGTTGATGCGGCTCGTCAGCGTCGATTTCGACACGATTCGACCGCGCCAGACCGAAGCGATGAGATTCGTCCTTGCTGACGACACGGTCGCGGTTCTGCACCAGATACACCAGGAGATCGAATACCTGGGGCTCGACCGCTATCGGCGCGGAGCCCCGGCGAAGCTCGCGGCGGTCGGTATCAAGCGTATGATTATCAAAAAGAAATTGCACAGCACCCCCAAATCCAGACTACGACGTCGTCCTCAGGGAATAATCAAGGGCCTCTCAAGGACAAATCAAGCGTCAGGCAAAGTCTTTCGGCTCGCGGACCCGTCATCCTCCGGCCATTCAAGGCCGATCTTCGTGATCGCGCCCGACCGGAGGAAGCCATGACCCAGACCCAAGTAATCAGCCCTGACACCCGAAGCAGTGCAATCGGCAAAGTCGTTGTGTTTCTCTACGGACTCGTCGCCTATCTCGTGTTCTTCGGCACCTTTCTCTACGCCATCGGCTTCGTCTCCGGCCTGGTGGTGCCCAAGACCATCGACACCGGGCCGGTCGTGCCGACGGTGGAAGCGCTCATCGTCAATCTGCTGCTGATGTCGCTGTTCGCCGTGCAGCACAGCGTGATGGCGCGCAGGCAATTCAAGCAATGGTGGACGCAATATCGTGCCGAAATCGATCGAGCGCAGCACCTATGTGCTGTTCGCGAGCCTCGCGCTCATCCTGCTGTTCTGGCAATGGCGGCCGATGCCGGCCGTGGTCTGGCAGATCGACGAGCCGCAGATCGCCATGGCGGTCGACGGGCTGTCGCTGCTTCGGCTGGCTGATCGTGTTCACCAGCACGTTCCTGATCAACCATTTCGAGCTGTTCGGCCTGCAGCAGGTCGCCAACAACCTCGCCGGCCGCCCGATGCCGGCGCCGCGCTTCCGGACGCCGCTTTTCTACAAGTTCGTGCGCCATCCGATCTATCTCGGCTTCATCATCGCCTTCTGGGCGGCGCCGACGATGACGGTCGGGCACCTGCTGTTCGCGGCGGTGACGACGGCCTACATCTTGGTCGGCATCCTGCTCGAGGAGCGCGATCTGGTCGACCTCTTCGGCGACGAGTACCGCCGCTACAGGGACCGGGTGTCGATGCTGGTGCCCTGGCGCAAATCGAATTGATCGATCGAACAGATTCCGAGATTCGGCGGCAGCGCCAAAAAGGAACATGCCATGATCGAGGAACGCGGCAACATCGACTACGAGGAATCAGGCGCCGGACCGGCGATGGTGCTTGTGCCGGGATCATGCAGCACCGGAGCGGCATGGCGACCCGTTATCGCCGCCTTGGGCAACCGGTTTCGCTGCGTCACCACCAGTCTGCCCGGGTATGGCGGAACCGCGGAGCGGCGGATACCGGGCGATGCATCGGTATCGCATGAAGCCGAGCCGCTCGAATCGGTTATTCGAAAAGCGGGTGGCCGCGTCCATCTGGTCGGCCACTCCTTCGGCGGCCTGGTGGCTCTCGCCGTGGCCCTTCGCGGCCGGGCCAGGCTCGCAAGCCTTACCATCATCGAGGCGCCTGCCGTGATGACGCTGGCCGGGAGCGGGGAAGCCCGGCACATCCGCGCATTCGACGAGATGACCGCGAGCTATTTCGCCGCCTTCAAGGACGGCGACGCCGGCGCGATCGAGACGCTGATAGACTTTTTCGCCGGCCCTGGCACCTTTGCCTCGTGGCCGCCGCGGGTTCGCGCCTATGCCATGGCAACTACGCCGGTAAACATTCTCGATTGGGAAACCGCGTTTGATTATCCGCTGACGGCGGAGGCGCTTGCGCAAGTTGAGGTGCCGACGCTGATCATCCGGGGCGGGAAAAGTCACCCCGCCATGCAACGCGTCAACGAGATTCTCAGCGAACGCATGGTCGAGGCGACGCTTGCAACGATCGAAAGCGCTGCACATTTCATGATCGCGACCCATGCGGTCGAGGTGGCTCGTTTGGTCGGCGAACACGCCGACCGTGCCGAAGCGACGCTGGCGGCCGATATCAAAGGCGGCGTCCAATCGGCAGGCCGCCGCGGCCATCTAGGAATTGAAGGAACTTCGGCAGGAAATCGCCCTTGAAGAGGTTTCAACGCGGGCTAGCGCGGCCGGGAAGAGAGGCACCGCCGCCCGAATCCTGCTAGCACTGCGGCATGACGAGCGCCCCTGACACCCTGCCCAAGCCACGGATTGCGACAAACGCCGAGGCCGGAGCCCGCGCCTCCTGGCGCGAGAGCCTTGCTGTCTATCTGCAGCGCCGGGTGCTGATCGTGATGCTGCTCGGCTTTTCCTCCGGCCTGCCGCTGGCGCTGTCGGGGTCGACGCTATTGGTGTGGATGCGCGAATCCGGCGTCGATCTCGGCACCATCGGCCTGTTCGCGCTGGTCGGCACGCCCTACACCCTGAAATTTCTCTGGGCGCCGCTCACCGATGCGCTGCATGTGCCGTTCTTCACCCGCAGATTCGGCCGCCGGCGCGGCTGGCTGGTGTGCTCGCAACTGGCGCTGATCGCAGCGATCCTGCTGCTGGCGCTGACCGACCCGGCGCGCTCGCCGCTGTTCGTGGCGCTCGGCGCGCTGCTGGTGGCGGCAATGTCATCGACGCAGGACATCGTGGTCGACGCGTTTCGCGTCGAGAGCCTGCCCGAGAGCGAGCAGGCCGCCGGCATGGCCTCCTATGTCGCGGCCTATCGCATCGGCATGCTGGTCTCGACCGCCGGCGCGCTGTTCCTGGTCAGCGGGTACGAATCAACCGGCATCGCACGCTCCTCGGCGTGGATGTGGGGCTATGTGACGATGGCGGCGATGGTGCTGATCGGCACCATTACCGCGCTATCGGCGACCGAGCCGGAGCAGTCGGCGCGCGCGGAGGCCGCGACCAGCAGCGAGACCGCGTTCGCGCGCGTGATCCATGCCGCGGTTGGCGCATTTTCCGAATTTCTGATCCGCAGGGATGCGCTCGCGGCGCTCGCCTTCGTGGTGCTGTTCAAATTCACCGACGCATTCTCCGGCACCATGACCGCGCCGTTCGTGATCGACCTCGGCTTCTCCCGCAACGACTATGCCGCCATCGTCAAGGGCGTGGGCCTCGCCGCGACCCTGATCGGCGGTTTTGCCGGCGGGTTCGTCGCGCGGCGCTATTCGTTGGGCGTCAGCCTGTGGATCGGCGGCGTGCTGCAGGCGGTCGCCAACCTGTCGTTCTCGTGGCTGGCGCTGGTCGGCGTCAACCAGTGGGCGCTGGCATTTGCGATCACCGCGGAGAATTTCACCAGCGCCATCGGCACCGTGATCTTCGTCGCCTATTTGTCGGCGCTGTGCCAGAACCCGCTGCACACCGCGACCCAATACGCGCTGCTCACGGCATTGGCCGCGGTCGGGCGCACCTATCTGTCGTCAGGCGCGGGGTTCGTGGCCAAGGCGACGGGCTGGCCGCTGTTTTTTGCGATCTGCGTCGTGGTCGCGGTGCCGAGCCTGATTCTGTTGGCCTGGCTGCAGCGGCGCGGGCATTTTGCCGGGCTGGAGGCGGCGAAGGTTTAAATTTCTTCGTCGTCCCGGCCAAGCGAGCGAAGCGAGCGCGAGCCGGGACCCATAACCACCGGTGGATCGTGTTGAGCAGGCTGCGGCCCCATCCAGGCGCGACAACGAAGCCCTGTGGTTATGGGTCCCTGCTTTCGCAGGGACGACGCAAAATGGACTTTCTCAATGCTTCGTCACCACGCTCCATTTGGTGACCACGGCTTCGCTCATCTGCCCGGCGTCCTGCGCGCAGGCGACTTCGTCGATCTTCAGCATGAGTTCCTTGCCGATAAAACCCTTCAGCTGCGCCGCCTGGGCGTCGCTGCTGGTGACGATCTGAAACGTCTCCGGTCCGGTTTCCAGCCCGCACAGCCCGCTCGGCGGCGGCAGCCGGCGCGGCTCGCTGACGAGCTGATAGGTGTTGATCCGCTTGCCCTTGGCGCGGCTGCGCATGGCATTGAGCTCTCCCGAAAGCACATCGCCGGCATTGATCGGCTTGCCCGCCTTCGGCGCCGGCACGGCCTGCTGCGCCAGGGCGCCAGGCGCGGCCGATACCGCCGCGAGAACCGCGCCCAAGGCCAGCCGTATGGCGAATCGTCGTTTCGTCATGTCGATCATTTCCGTATCCGGTTGCTAGAACGGCGTGCGCTGCCGGATCGCGGCCGAGAGCGTGCCTTCGTCGAGATAGTCGAGCTCGCCGCCGACCGGCACGCCGTGGGCGAGCCGCGAGACCTTCACGCCCGGCTGCCGGCGAGCTGGTCGGTGATGTAGTGGGCGGTGGTCTGGCCGTCGACGGTGGCGTTGACGGCAAGGATCACCTCGCCGACACCGCCGGCATCGTGCGCCCGCTCGACCAGCCGGCTCGATGGTGAGTTCCTCCGGCCCGACGCCGTCGAGCGGCGACAGCGACGCCGCCGAGCACGTGATAGCGCGCGTTGATCGCGCCGGCGCGCTCCAGCGCCCAGAGGTCGGCGACATCCTCGACCACGACGATGATCGCGCCGTCGCGCCGCGGATCGGTGCAGATCGTGCAGGGATCGCTGGTGTCGATATTGCCGCAGGTCGAGCAGACCACGATCTTCTCGACCGCCACGTCCATCGCCCGCGCGAGCGGGAACCAGCAGCTTCGTCCTTCTTCTTGATCAGATGCAGCGCCGCCCGCCGCGCCGAGCGCGGCCCGAGCCCCGGCAGCTTCGCGAGAAGCTGGATCAGGCGTTCGATTTCGGGGCCGGCAACCGCAGTGGCCATATCAGGTGAGGCCCAAACCCGGCGGCAGGCCCAGTCCGCCGGTCAGTGCCTGCATCTTTTCGGCCATCGCGGCTTCCGCCTTGCGCCGGGCGTCATTATGCGCCGTCACCAGCAGGTCTTCGAGGATTTCGCGCTCGTCCGCCTTGATCAGGCTGGGGTCGATTTTCACCGCCTTCACTTCCATCTTCGCGGTCATGCGCACGCTGACGAGCCCGCCGCCCGAGCTGCCCTCGACTTCGACATTGCCGAGTTCTTCCTGCATCGCCTGCATTTTCGATTGCAGCTGCGCCGCCTGCTTCATCATGCCGAGGAAATCAGCCATCAATGCTTCCTTTGAAGTCGCTACGGATCGTCGCTGTCGATGGGATCAACGGGGTCTTCACCGCTAGCATCGGATTCCGGCGGCTCCGGGGCAAGCTTGCGCACCTCTACCACCCTGGCGCCGGGAAATCGCGCCAGCACCGCCTGTACCCTCGGGTCGGTTTCGGCGGCACGCTCGCGCTGGCTTTTCTGCACGTCGTTCTGCGAGCGCAGCGTCGGTTGTCCGGCCTCGTTGGATACGATCACGGTCCAGCGTCGTCCGGTCCATTGCTCCAATTTTCGCGACAGGTCGTTGATCAGCGTCCGCGCCGC
Source organism: uncultured Alphaproteobacteria bacterium (assembly GCA_963735835.1). GTDB lineage: Bacteria > Pseudomonadota > Alphaproteobacteria > Rhizobiales > Xanthobacteraceae > Bradyrhizobium. The sequence continues at coordinate 35,078 of CAVTNA010000019.1, forward strand.
GCTGCGCTCCAGCGCCACCTCGAGCCGGCCGTCCTCGATGCGGACCAGCCGGACATCGGCTTCGAGCGCGGCCTTGGTCAGGAGATCGCGTTTCTCGCCGGCGAGCGCGACCAGTGCCGGAAAGCTTGATATCCGCAGCGCCGCGGCGCGGCCTGCACGTCCGGGACGGCGCGACCATCTTGCGGGCGCGCGGACGCCTCGGCGTCGGACCGTGGCGCGGCGGTCGCGCGCGCGGGCGACGCTGGCATCGAGGCAGGATCGCGGCCGGCATGCTGCGCGGCGCGGCGTTGCGGTAGACGACCGGCGATGCACCGCCATTCTGGTCGAGCATCCTGATCGCTTCGTCCGGCGTCGGCATGTCGGCGACATAGGCGATGCGCACCAGCACCATTTCGGCGGCCGCGACCGGCCGTGTCGCGGCCTGCGCTTCGGTGATGCCCTTCAGCAGCATCTGCCACATCCGCGACAGCACGCGCATCGAGAGTTTTGGCAGCGAAGTCGCGGGCGCGCAGCCGCTCGGTTTCGCCGAAGGCGACATTGTCGGCAGTCGCCGGCACGATCTTGACGCGGGTGACGAAATTGACGAATTCGGCGAGATCCGACAGCACCACGATCGGATCGGCGCCGGTGTCGTACTGCTCGCGAAATTCCTTGAAGGCGCTGGCAATATCGCCGCGCACCAGCGAATTCGAAGAGATCGATGACCCGCGTGCGGTCGGCAAGGCCGAGCATCTGGCGCACCGCATCGGCGCGCACCGCACCGGCGGCATGCGCAATCGCCTGATCGAACAGCGACAGCGAATCGCGCACCGAGCCTTCGGCGGCGCGGGCGATGATGCCGAGCGCTTCCGGCTCGACCTCGACGCTTTTCTTTGGCCGCGATATTGGAAAGATGGCCCATCAGCACGTCGGCCTCGACCCGACGCAGGTCAAAGCGCTGGCAGCGCGACAGCACCGTCACCGGCACCTTTCGAATTTCGGTGGTGGCGAACACGAATTTGGCGTGCTCCGGCGGCTCTTCCAGCGTCTTCAGGAAGGCGTTGAACGCCGCGGTCGAGAGCATGTGGACTTCGTCGATGATGTAGACCTTGTAGCGCGCGCTCGCCGGCGCATAGCGCACGCTGTCGTTGATCTGGCGCACATCATCGACGCCGGTATGGGAAGCGGCGTCCATTTCCAGCACGTCGATGTGCCGGCTTTCCATGATCGCCTGGCAATGCACGCCCGGCACCGGCATGTGGATGGTCGGTCCCTTCACCGATCCGTCCGGCAGTTCGTAGTTCAGCGCGCGGGCGAGAATCCGCGCCGTGGTGGTCTTGCCGACGCCGCGCACGCCGGTCAGGATCCAGGCCTGCGGAATGCGCCCGGTCTCGAACGCGTTCGATACGGTGCGGACCACGGCGTCCTGGCCGATCAGATCGTCGAAACTGGAGGGGCGGTATTTACGCGCCAGCACGCGATAATGCTTGCCGGCCTGCGGCAGGCCGCCGAGGTCGAAACCGCCCTGATCGGCGCCATCGGATTCGTCGGGGGGCATTAAGGGAGCGCCAGCGTCGGTCATCGATCGATCCGCAATTGATTGTCTCTCGAAGCCGGCTTGCGGAATAAGGCGGCGAATTCCAACGCAGGGCGAATCACCGCATTTTGCGCAATTCGCTCGAAAAACAGGTAGGAGACTGACGAGCGACCCGATCCGGACCTCGTTAGGGCTGCTTCCTTCCGGACCTGACCCGGTTGGCGAGTGGCTCGTCCACCGCCAATCTCCCGGTCCTTATTTGGGGCCAAAAGGGCCGGAAAGCAAGCGGGGCGAGGGCGGTTTGCGGGACTTGTGCAGAAACGCGGAAAGGCATTAGTTGCCGTCATGCCCTCTGACACCCCCGCCTGGTCGCTGCATTCACAGCTCAAGAAGGACACCATCGACATCGGCGACCTGCCGCTGTGCCGGGTGCTTGTCATCAAGGATGCGCATTACCCATGGCTGTTGCTGGTGCCGCGCCGGCACGAGGCCGTGGAGATCATCGACCTCGACGAGGTCGAACAGGCGCAGTTGATGACGGAGATCAGCCGCGTCGCCCGCGCCCTGAAGGAAATCACCAAATGCGACAAGCTGAATATCGCCGCCCTCGGCAATCTGGTGCCGCAACTGCACGTCCACGTCATCGCGCGCCGCTCCAGCGACGTCGCCTGGCCGCGTCCGGTCTGGGGCGTGATGCCGCCGCTCGCGCATGACGCCGAGGAGGTCCAGAATTTCATCAGCGCGCTTCGCCGCAAGATCTGGCTTGGTTGAGTGACATGACAGCATTCGATTCGTTTCCCCTGGGGCAGCCGGCCTTCGTCACCAATATTCTCGATCGCGCCGCGCATCTGCGCAGCGACGATGACAAGCTGATGGCGCTGGAAGGCCACCGCGACGCCCGTGCCTATGTGGTGTATCGCGACTCGCTGGTGGTGAAGCAGGAGGCGGATGGTCCGCGCGCGCTGCTGAGCATCGACGAAGCCCTGAAATTCGGCGCCAACCCCGGCACCATCTTCCTCGGCCTGCGCGAGGGCGCCGCGGTGTTCGGCATGGGCATTTCGGCCGCGGCGGTGGAAAAACTGCTGACCGCGCAACGATGTCGCGCGTGAGCGAACTGCGCGGCATGGCGATGCAGGGCGTGGTGCCGCCGGACCAGCTCTCGGCGATCGCGATGGCGAAATCGATGGTGAACTGGCATCAGCGCCACGGCTATTGCGCCAATTGCGGAACCCGCACCGCGATGAGGGAAGGCGGCTGGAAGCGCGACTGCCCCAACTGCAAGGCCGAGCATTTTCCGCGCACCGATCCGGTCGTGATCATGCTGGTCACCTCGGGCGACAAATGCCTGCTCGGGCGGCAGAAGCAGTTTCCGCCCGGCATGTGGTCGTGCCTGGCCGGATTCGTCGAGGCCGCCGAGACCATCGAGGACGCGGTCCGGCGCGAGATCTTCGAGGAATCCGGAATTCGCTGCACCGACGTGAATTATTACATGACGCCAGCCCTGGCCCTATCCGTCGTCGCTGATGATCGGCTGCACCGCGCGCGCCACCAACGAGGATATCGTGGTCGATCGCACGGAACTGGAGGACGCGCGCTGGTTCGACCGGGCCGAGGCGACATTGATGCTGAAGCGGCAGCATCCCGACGGCCTCGCCGGACCGCACCCGTTTGCCATCGCGCATCATCTGGTCGGCCGCTGGCTGCAGATAGACCTCGGCCGCGCGCATAGCTGGAACCCGCTGATGGCTCGTCGATTAACGCTGCGATGTCATGGTTCCGTCAGATGGCAGGACGGATGTGATGGATGAGCCGATGAACTTGCACGCCGCCGCGCCGAAAATCCCTCCGCGCATTCTCTGCATCGGCATGCCGGTGCGCGACCTGACATTCCGCGTCGGCGGCGTTGCCGGCGCGCGGCTCCAAGGAGAATGCCAGCCATTTCGACGAAATCTGCGGCGGCAATGCGCTCAATGCGGCGATCGGCATCGTCCGGCTCGGCGGCCGCGCCTCGATCTGCGGCCCGATGGGCGACGCCCGCGAAACCTCGAGCCGATACATTTTCGACAAGCTCGCCCATGAAGGCATCGACACCAGGCATATCGTGCACATGCCGGGACTGGTGACGCCGATCTCGGCCATCATGATCGATCCGAGCGGCGAGCGCACCATCGTGACGTTCCGCGATCCGGAATTGTGGAAAGTCCGCCTGCCCGACGCCGACGAACTGCTGGAGGATTGCAGCGCCATCCTGACCGAGAGTCGCTGCGCGGAATTCTGCACCGATCTCTGCGCCGAAGCGCGCCGGCGCGGCATTCCCGTGATCGTCGATGTCGATCGCGCGATGTCGCTGCGGGAGGGGCTGCTGACCGCGTCGTCGCATCTGGTGTTCTCGAGCGAACCGTTGCAGGAGACCGCCGAACGTCGCCGACGACGGCGAGGCACTGAAGAAGATTGCCAGACTGACGCCGTCGTTCCTGGCAGGCACACGCGGCGCGCAAGGCACGATCTGGCTCGACGAGCATCAGACCAGCTGCAGCAGACGCCGGCCTTTCCGGTGCATACCGTGGATACCCTGGGCGCCGGCGACGTGTTCCATGGCGCGTTCGCGCTCGCCATCACCGAGAAGCAGGATCTGCCGGAGGCGCTGCGGTTCGCCTCCGCCGCGGCGGCGCTGAAATGCACCCGCTTCGGCGGCGCTTTTGCCGCCCCGCAACGTGCTGAAGTTGAAGAGCTTTTGAGCCACGGCCCGGCTGCCAGCGCGGCTCAGACCGACCAATAATGAGGCTTGTCTTAGAAGATTTTTCTATATATGAGGGTCATAACGCTCATAAATGGAACAAAGTTCTTCTCATGACCGATCTCGCCGTTCAAATCCACGAGCCCAATCGCCGCCTCGACGCCATCGACCGCAAGATCCTGACCGTGCTGCAGGACGATGCCTCGCTGTCGGTCGCCGAGATCGGCGACCGGGTCGGGCTGTCCTCGACGCCGTGCTGGAAGCGCATCCAGCGGCTGGAAGCCGACGGCGTGATCCTGCGCCGGGTCGCGCTGGTCGACCAGAACAAGATCGGGCTCGGTATTTCGGTTTTCGTCTCGGTCGAGAGCGCCGATCATTCGGAGGCGTGGCTGCGGAAATTCGCCGACGCCGTCAGCGCGATGCCGGAGGTGATGGAATTCTACCGGATGGCGGGCGACGTCGATTACATGCTGCGCGTCGTGGTCGCGGACATGCAGAGCTACGACGTGTTCTACAAGAAGCTGATCGGCGCGGTGCCGCTGAAGAACGTCACCTCGCGTTTTGCGATGGAGAAGATCAAGTCGGTCACCGCGTTGCCGGTGCCGGCGGCGTAATGAAGAAAGCTCCCTCGCCCGCTCTTGCGGGGAGAGGGTTGGGGTGAAGGGGCGTCTCAACGAATATCGTACTCGCGGTAAATCCCCCTCACCCGAAATTCGAGCAGCGTTCGAATTTCGACCTCTGCGCCCGTAAGCGGGGCGAGGTCAAGAAAACTCAAATCTTCTGATTGTATTCGCCGACCTCGGGATGGGTGCGCAGCACCGAAGTCCATCGCCTCGAACATGTCGCGCATCCGCTGCTCTGAGACCGGGCTCTCGACCACCACCACCAGTTCCGGCTTGTTGGAGGAGGCCCGCACCAGCCCCCAGCTGCCGTCCTCGACGGTGACGCGCACGCCGTTGACGGTGACGAGGTCGCGGATCTTCTGCCCCGCGACCTTCTCGCCTTTGCTTCTGCATCGCCTCGAAATGCTTCACCACGGCATCGACCACGCCGTATTTGGTCTCGTCGGCGCAATGCGGCGACATTGTCGGCGACGACCAGGTTTTCGGCAGCGCGTTCTTCAGATCCGCCATCGACTTGCCGGGCGCGCGATCGAGCATCTCGCAGATCGCGATCGCCGAAATCAGGCCGTCGTCATAGCCGCGGCCGAACGGCGCGTTGAAAAAGAAGTGACCGGATTTCTCGAACCCCGCCAGCGCGCCCAGTTCGTTGGTGCGGCGCTTCATGTAGGAGTGGCCGGTCTTCCAGTAGGCGGTTTTCGCGCCCTGCTTTTGCAGCACCGGATCGGTGGCAAACAGCCCGGTCGATTTCACGTCCACCACGAATTGCGCGTTGCTGTGGATCGCCGACATGTCGCGCGCCAGCATGACGCCGACCTTGTCGGCGAAAATCTCCTCGCCGGTATTGTCGACCACGCCGCAGCGGTCGCCGTCGCCGTCGAAACCGAGACCGACATCGGCCTTGTGCGCCAGCACCGCGTCGCGGATGGCGTGCAGCATTTCCATGTCTTCGGGATTCGGATTGTATTTCGGAAAGGTGTGGTCGAGCTCGGTGTCGAGCGGCACCACCTCGCAGCCGATCGCCTCCATCACCTGTGGCGCGAAGGCGCCCGCGGTGCCGTTGCCGCAGGCGACCACGACTTTCAGCTTGCGCTTCAGCTTCGGACGCTTGGTCAGGTCGGCGATGTAGCGCGCCGGAAAATTTTCATGAAACTGATATGAGCCGCCGACCTTGTTGCTTGAAGTCGGCATTGAGCACGATTTCCTTCAGGCGGGTCATCTCATCGGGACCAAACGTCAGCGGACGGTTGGCGCCCATTTTGACGCCGGTCCAGCCATTGTCGTTATGCGATGCCGTCACCATCGCGACGCAGGGCACGTCGAGATCGAATTGCGCGAAATAGGCCATCGGCGTCATGCACAGGCCGATGTCGTGCACCTTGCAGCCCGAAGCCATCAGTCCCGAGATCAGCGCGTATTTGATCGAGGCCGAATAGCCGCGGAAATCATGCCCGGTGACGACTTCCTGCCTGACGCCGAGTTCCGCGATCAGCGTGCCCAGCCCCATGCCCAGCGCCTGAATGCCCATCAGATTGATTTCCTTGCCGAACAGCCAGCGGGCGTCGTATTCGCGAAAACCAGTCACCTTCACCATTGGCTCGGATTCATAACGCATAGGTGTTCGGAACCAGCACGGATTTCGGCTTCGGAAACATTCAAGAGGCCTCGTCGAAAATGAATAAGGGTACAGCGCAGCCATAGCGAATGCCTGGGCGCGGTGGAAGGCGGGATAGTAGTTGCGATTAATTGCGGCGGATTAAAGCGTTTTCCAGCGAAGTGGGTACCGGTTCGCATAGCAACAGTTTACGCAGATTGCATAGACTTATCTGCGGTAGAAAACGCGTCAAAATATGAGTTTGGCAGCGAAGGAGCCTTACTGCTCCAGCACCATCTGGCCGTTGGCGTATTCGAACCGCTTCAGCTTCGACAGGAACGACAGGCCGAGCAGGTTTTCCGACAGCGCTTCGTCCGGCAGCACGATGGCATCGACGTCGCGCACCACGATGCCGCCGATGTCGACCATCGCCAGCCGTGTCGGCGCCGCCTTGACGGTGCCGTTGGCGGTCGTGACCGCCGCTTTGTAATCGCCGCGCGACGGACGCAGCCCGAACCGTGCCGCGGAGGTTTCGTTCAAGCGCGATGACCGATGCGCCGGTGTCGACCATGAAGCCGATCCGCTGGCCATCGATCCGGCCTTCGGTCTGAAAATGACCACGGGCGTCGTGCGCGATGCTGAGCGTGCGCAGGCCGCTCGGCGCCGGCGTCTCGACAACGGCAGCTTTCCGCGGGCGCGGTATTGGCGAGCGCGGGGGTCATCCTGTCTGCGATCTGCGCCATGACGGTGCCAAGGCCGATCATGATCGCAGCAAAGATCACTATGGTACGCATCACGCCACACTCGATCTGAGGACCCGCTGATAACACCATGTCAGCGACAAGACTGCGACCAATGGCGGCGCCGCCGGCTGCCATTTTGACGAAAAGGATGAGCGAAGTGTTAACAAGGGAGTTCGTCATGCGCGGGCTTGACCCGCGTATCCATCAATTTTCAAAAAAGAGCCCTCTCAGGCGATAGATTGCCGGGAGCGCAGACAGGTAGTCTGCGCAGGGCAGACTACTATGCCCGGCAATGACGATCGGGCAGATCACGTCCCACGGGGCTTGACGCGCCGGGTCGGCAGGGCGCTCGCCGGATCCTCCGGCCAGGGATGCCTCGGATAGCGCCCGCGCAAATCGGAGCGCACACCGGCGTAACTGCCGCGCCAAAAACCCGGCAGGTCGCGCGTCACTTGCACCGGCCGGTGCGCCGGCGACAATAGTTCCAGCACCAGCGGAATCGCGCCCTTGGCAATCGATGGATGGGTGTTGAGCCCGAATAATTCCTGCAACCGGACCGCAATGGTCGGCCCCTGCTCGGCCTCGTAGTCGATCGCCAGCATGGTGCCGGTCGGCGCCTCGAAATGCGTTGGCGCTTCGCGCTCCAGCCGCGCCCGCAACTCCCACGGCAATAGCGTCATCAGCGCCTCCGACAGATCGACCGCCGAAAACTCTTTCAGGGAAGTCTTGTCGTAGAGCGCAGGCACCAGCCATGTTTCGCGCTGTGCGGCGAGTGCGTCATCGGACAAATCAGGCCATGAACCCGCAAGCGGATCCGCCTCGGCCTTGCGCAGGAACATCACGCGGTCGCGCCACTGCTTCAGCAGGTTTTGACCACGGCAATCGATCGAGGCCGGCGGCGATCAGGCCGTCGGCCAGCACCCGCGCGGTTTCGGCCGAGGGCGACAAAGCGAGCGGCGCCTCCGACAATGTGATCGCATGCAGCGCCCGCTTGCGGCGTGCCCGCAATGCCATCGCGCCGCGATCGAACGTGATCTCATCCGTGGTCTCGATCTGATCGGCGAAGTGCCGTTCGATATCTTCCAGCGTTATCCGCGCCGCCAGCAGAATGCGCCCCTGGGCGGCGGTGCCCGTCAATTCGCCGACCGCGATATAAGGCGAGCGCGCCAGCGCAGAGGCCGGATCGACCGCCGCGCCCCGTCCATTGGCGAGCACGAAGCTGCCATTGCCGCGATTACGCGCGACGCGATCGGGAAACGCCAAAGCGAGCATCATGCCGATGGTAGGTTCTTCCTGCGCAGAAGAAACGATCGCGCCGGCCTTTTCACTCGCAGCCACCTGCGCGGCCCAACGCTGCGCCTGGCTGCGCGCGCTAGTGGCGCGTTGCGAGCGGTCGCGGCGGAATTGATCGAGCCTGACGTCGAGATCGACATTGTCGCCGCCGAGGCCACGCTCGGTGATGACAGCGGCAATCTCCGCGGCTTCCTCGCCCGCGCCCAAACGATGTGAATCCACGATCATCCGCGCCAGCCGCGGCGGCAGCGCCAGCGCGCGCAGGCTCTGGCCTTCCGCCGTGATCCGGCCATCGCCGTCGAGCGCGCCGAGTTCGCGACAAAAGACCGCGCGCCTCCTTCAACGCAGGCACGGGCGGCGGATCCAGAAACGCCAGCGTCGAGGGATCGCGCACGCCCCATTGCGCGAGATCGAGCACCAGCGACGACAGGTCGGCGCTGAGGATTTCCGGCTGGGTATAGGCCGCCAGCGAGGCGGTCTGCGGTTCGTCCCACAGCCGGTAACAGACGCCGGGCTCGGTGCGTCCGGCGCGGCCGCGGCGCTGATCGACCGCCGCGCGCGAGGCACGCACGGTTTCCAGCCGCGTCAGACCGATATCGGGCTCATAGCGCGGCACCCGTGCCACGCCGGAATCGACCACGATGCGAACGCCTTCGATGGTCAACGAGGTCTCGGCGATCGAGGTCGCCAGCACGACCTTGCGATGCCCCTTCGGCGCGGGCGCAATGGCGCGATCCTGCACGCCGGCATCGAGGGCGCCGAACAGCGGCACGATTTCGATCGATGCATCGTGGACGCGTTCGGCGAGAAAATTCTGGGTACGGCGAATTTCAGCAGCCCCGGGCAGAAACGCCAGCACCGAACCGGGATCGGCGCGCAGCGCCATCGCGATGGCATCGGCCATTTGCCGTTCCAGCGGCGCATCGGCCTTTCTGCCGAGATAGCGCGTCTCGACCGGAAACGCGCGGCCCTCGCTGGCGATCACCGGCGCATCGCCCAGCAAGGTGGCGACCCGCGCCCCGTCGAGCGTCGCCGACATCACCAGGATGCGCAAATCCTCGCGCAGTCCGATTTGCGCATCGCGCGCCAGCGCCAGGCCGAGATCCGCATCGAGCGAGCGCTCGTGAAATTCGTCGAACAGCACGGCTGCGACCCCGGACAATTCGGGATCATCGAGAATTTGCCGCGAGAAAATGCCCTCGGTGACAACCTCGATCCGGGTCGCGCGCGATACCTTCGAGCCGAACCGGACACGGTAGCCCACGGTCTCGCCGACACGCTCGCCGATCGTCTGCGCCATCCGTTCGGCACTGGCGCGGGCCGCGATCCGCCGCGGCTCCAGCACGATGATTTTCTTGGGTCCGACCCATGGTGCATCCAGCAGCGCCAGCGGCACCCGCGTGGTCTTGCCCGCCCCCGGCGGCGCTACCAGTACGGCAGCAGTATGGCCCGCGAGTGTGCGGGTGAGTTCGTCCAGCACCGCGTCGATTGGAAGAGGCGTGTCGAAGCTGCGGGGCAATATCTCTATTCCGTCATCACCCGCGAAGGCGGGTGATCCAGTAAACGCCGGCCTTACTGACCGCAAGGACCGGGGGTACTGGATACCCCGCATCCGCGGGGTATGACAGCTTCACTTGGATCAACCCTTCGGCTCAACCGGGCCGCGCCCGACGCTCTCATAGGTAAAGCCGAGCGCCACCATGTCCTCGCGGCGATAGACATTGCGCAAGTCGACCACAACCGGTTGCGCCATTTCGCGCTTCAGCCGTTCGAGATCGAGCGCGCGGAACTGGACCCATTCGGTCACGATCACCAGTGCATCGGCGCCGCGCGCGCAGGCATAGGGGTCGTCGCTATATTCGATATCCGGCAATTCGCGGCGCGCCTGTTCCATGCCGACCGGATCGTAGGCGCGCACCTTTGCGCCGAGATCGAGCAGCCCGGTCACCAGCGGAATCGACGGGGCCTCGCGCATGTCGTCGGTATCGGGCTTGAAGGTGAGGCCGAGTACGGCAATGGTCTTGCCACGCAGCTTGCCGCCGAGCGCGTTCGAAACCTTGCGCGCCATCGCGCGCTTGCGGTTGTCGTTGACCGCGAGCACGGCTTCGACGATCCGCAGCGGTACGTCGTGATCGAGCGCGATCTTCACCAGCGCACGGGTATCCTTGGGGAAGCACGAGCCGCCGAAGCCCGGCCCGGCATGCAGGAATTTCGAGCCGATACGATTGTCGAGCCCGATGCCGCGCGCGACTTCCTGCACGTCGGCGCCGACTTTTTCGGACAGATCCGCGATCTCGTTGATGAAGGTGATCTTGGTGGCGAGGAACGCGTTGGCGGCGTATTTGATCAGTTCCGCGGTGCGCCGCGCCGTGTACATCAGCGGCGCCTGATTAAGCGACAACGGCCGATACACATCACCCAAAACCTTGCGCGCGCGCTCGTCCGACGTGCCGACCACGATGCGGTCCGGGAACTTGAAGTCGCGGATCGCGGCACCCTCGCGCAGGAATTCGGGATTGGAGGCGATCGCGACATCGGCGGAGGGATTGACCTCGCGAATCAGGCGTTCGACTTCGTCGCCGGTGCCGACCGGAACGGTCGATTTGGTAACGACGACGGTAAACCCCTTCAGCACCGCGGCAATCTCGCGCGCCGCGGCGTGCACATAAGTCAGATCCGCATGACCGTCGCCACGCCGTGACGGCGTGCCGACCGCGATGAACACGGCGTCGGCTTCGGCGACAGGTGCCGCCAGATCGGTGGTAAAATCCAGACGGCTGGCTTTGACATTGGCGGCCACCAGCGCATCGAGGCCCGGCTCGAAAATCGGGATCTCACCCCGGCGCAAGGCCGCGATCTTGTCGCCATCCTTGTCCACGCAGGTAACCTGGTGGCCGAAATCCGCAAAGCAGGCGCCGGACACCAGCCCCACATAGCCTGTGCCGATCATGGCAATACGCATTTTCAAAGCCTATCGATGATGGTTAACGCAAGCTGATCGGTGGGCAGGTCTTAAAACATTTTACAGCCGAGAGGAAACCGGAAAAGCGCGAAAAAGCGGCATGCTATTTGTATGAATAAAGAGGAAAGAAACCGATCGGGCCGATGATGCTGCCATGTCACACCAAAAAGACACATCGATGACATCAAACGGCACATCCACAGCGACCACGCGTTCCACGCCATTAACGCCTGGACGGGTCGACTGGGTAGACTACGCCAAAGGCATCTGCATCATCATGGTCGTCATGATGCATTCGGTGCTGGGCGTCGAATTGGCCGCCGGCAAGACCGGTTTCATGCACCTGCTGGTGGCGTTCGCCAAGCCGTTCCGGATGCCGGATTTCTTTCTGATTTCGGGGTTGTTCCTGCCCATCGTGATCGACCGCGACTGGCGCACTTATCTTGACCGCAAGGTGGTCCACTTCGCCTATTTCTACCTTCTGTGGGTGACGATCCAGTTCGGCTTCAAGGCGCCGGCCTTTGCCGCGGAGAGCAATTGGACCCATGCCGGCTTCCTTTATCTTGAATCCTTCATCGAGCCGTTCGGTACCCTCTGGTTCATCTATCTGCTGCCGATATTCTTTGTCGTCACCAAGGCCACGCGACGCATGTCGCCACTTGCCATCTGGGGTATCGCGGCGTTGCTGGAGACGGCCCACATCGGCACCGGCTGGACCGCGATCGATGAATTTTGCGCCCGCTTCGTCTATTTCTATTCCGGCTATCTGTTCGCCGACTACGTGTTTGCGCTCTCCGATCGTGCGCGGGCACATCCGGGGCTGGCGCTCGCGGCGCTGGCGCTGTGGGCCATCATCGACGGCGGCCTTGTGATAGCAGGTTGCAGCGAATGGCCGCTGATTTCGCTGATCCTTGGAATCGCGGGCGCCTGCGCCATCATCACGATGGCGACGCTGCTGGCGCGGGCGCATTGGCTCGACTTCCTGCGCTTTTGCGGCGAGCATTCCATCGTGATCTATCTCGCGTTCTTCCTGCCGATGGCTGCGACGCGGACGCTGCTGCTGCGCCCCGGACCGTTCCACGATGTCGGGACCATCTCGCTGATTGTCACCCTCGCCGGCGTCGTCGGAGCGCTGGCGCTGTGGCGGATCGCGCTTCAGGCCGGCGCCAGGTTCCTGTTCGAACGTCCCGCCGCGTTCTGGATCGCGCCGAACAACGCGCCCGCATTACAGGCGGCGGAATAGGACGGCATCCAACGCTCTCGCCGTCATGCCCGGGCTTGTACAGGTCAAGGCCGGCCACGACAAAAATCTTGCGCACCGTTGCTCCGCAAGGCTGTCAATCGGCGAAAAATCCCTAAGTTGCGGCCATGCCGAAAACATCCGAAAAAGCCGCTGCAAAACCCGTTGCCGTCAAGGCCCCCGCCAAAGGCGACCACGTCTTTCTGGTCGACGGTTCCTCCTATATTTTCCGCGCCTACCACGCGCTGCCGCCGCTGAACCGCAAATCCGACGGCTTGCAGGTCAACGCCGTGCTCGGCTTCTGCAACATGCTGTGGAAGCTGTTGCGCGACATGCCGCCGGACAACCGGCCGACGCATCTGGCCATCGTCTTCGACAAGTCGGAAGTCACCTTCCGCAACAAGCTCTATCCCCGACTACAAGGCGCACCGGCCGCCGGCGCCGGACGATCTGATCCCGCAATTCGCGCTGATCCGCGAGGCCGTCCGCGCGTTCGATCTGCCCTGCCTCGAGCAGGGCGGCTTCGAGGCCGACGACCTGATCGCCACCTACGCGCGCGAGGCCGGCGAGCGCGGCGCCACCGCGACCATCGTCTCCTCCGACAAGGACCTGATGCAGCTCGTCACCGACAAGGTGACGATGTACGACACCATGAAGGACCGCCGCATCGGCATCCCCGAGGTGATCGAGAAATTCGGCGTGCCGCCGGAAAAGGTGGTCGAGGTGCAGGCGCTGGCCGGCGATTCCACCGACAACGTGCCGGGCGTGCCCGGCATCGGCATCAAGACCGCGGCGCAACTGATCGTCGAATACGGCGATCTCGAGACGCTGCTGGCGCGCGCCGGCGAGATCAAGCAGCCGAAGCGGCGCGAGGCGCTGATCGAGAATGCCGAGAAGGCGCGGATCTCGCGGAAACTGGTGCTGCTCGACGACAAGGTCAAGCTCGACGTGCCGCTCGACGAACTCGCGGTGCACGAGCCGGATGCGCGCAAGCTGATCGCGTTCCTGAAGGCGATGGAATTTTCCACGCCTGACCCGCCGCGTCGCCGAGTATTCGCAGATCGATCCGGCGGATGTGGAAGCCGATGACAGGAACAAGAGCGCGGCAAGTGGCTCTCTGGCCTGCTCCCGCTTGCGGGGGAGGTCGACGCGCTCGGCAGCGCAGTTGCGCGCCAGAGCGCGGCGGGTGGGGCTCTCGATCAGGGCGGCGACCTCTTCGCAAGTGGAGGCACCCCCACCCCGCCCTCCCCCGCAAGCGGGAGAGGGGGCGCACCGAGCAAGCCGGCGGGAAGTGACCGGCAAGACAAAGCGGGCAGCCTCAAGGGCACTCCCATCGCGCTCGCCGCGGCGCGCACCGACGAGGCGCGCAAGACCAGGATCGATCGCAGCAAGTACCAGACCATCCGCAGCCTCGATCGAACTCAAGGCCTGGATCGCCCGGGTGCACGATGTCGGTCATTTCGCCATCGAGGCCAAGGCAAACTCGATCGACCCGATGCAGGCGGAGATATCAGGCATTGCGCTGGCGCTCGCGCCCAACGACGCCTGCTACATCCCGCTCGCCCACAAACAGTCAGGCGACGGCGCCGGCCTGTTCGCGGCCGGTCTTGCGCCGGACCAGATCAAGGCCAGCGACGCGCTCGAGGCGCTGCGGCCGCTGCTGGAATCGGCAGGCATCCTCAAGATCGGCTTCAACATCAAGTTCAACGCCGTGATGCTGGCGCAACATGGCGTCACCATCCGTAACCACGACGACGCACAGCTGATGAGCTACGCGCTCGACGCCGGCCGCAATTCGCATGGGCTCGATGCGCTGGCCGAAAGCTGGCTCGGTCATGCCAATATGAGCCACGGCGAATTGACCGGCAGCGGCAAGGGCAAGCTCAGCTTCGACCAGGTCGCGATCGACAAGGCAACCGCATATTCGGCCGAGGATGCCGATGTGATCCTGCGGCTATGGCGCGTGCTCAAGCCGCGCCTGGTCGCCGAGCGCATGACCGCGGTCTATGAGACGCTGGAGCGGCCGCTGATCTCCGTGCTGGCGCGGATGGAACGGCGCGGCATTTCGATCGACCGTCAGGTGCTGTCGCGACTGTCGGGCGAATTCGCCCAGACCGCCGCGCGGGTCGAGGCCGAGCTTCAGGAAATCGCCGGCGAGCCGATCAATGTCGGCAGCCCCAGGCAGATCGGCGACATCCTGTTCGGCAAGATGGGCATAACCGGCGGCACCAAGACCAAGACCGGCGCATGGTCGACATCCGCCCAGATCCTCGATGAGCTCGCCGAGCAGGGTCACGAGTTCCCGAAGAAGATCCTGGAATGGCGGCAGGTTTCGAAACTGAAATCGACCTATACCGATGCGCTGCCGACCTACGTGCATCCCGACACCCACCGCGTCCACACCACCTACGCGCTGGCGGCGACCACCACCGGGCGGCTGTCGTCGAACGAGCCGAACCTGCAGAACATTCCGGTGCGCACCGAGGACGGCCGCAAGATCCGCCGCGCCTTTATCGCCTCGCCCGGCCACAAGCTGGTGTCGGCGGACTATTCGCAGATCGAGCTGCGGCTATTGGCTGAGATCGCCGACATTCCCGTGCTGAAGCAGGCGTTCCGCGACGGGCTCGACATTCACGCCATGACGGCGTCGGAAATGTTCGGCGTTCCCGTCAAGGATATGCCCGGCGAAGTGCGTCGCCGGGCGAAGGCGATCAATTTCGGCATCATCTACGGCATCTCGGCGTTTGGGCTGGCCAACCAGCTCGGCATCGCCAGGGAGGAAGCCTCCGCCTACATCAAGAAATATTTCGAACGTTTTCCCGGCATCCGCGCCTATATGGACGCGACGCGCGATTTCTGCCGCACCCATGGCTATGTCGAGACCCTGTTCGGCCGCAAATGTCATTACCCCGACATCAAGGCCTCCAACGCCTCGATCCGCTCCTTCAACGAGCGCGCCGCGATCAACGCACGGCTGCAGGGCACCGCCGCCGACATCATCCGCCGCGCCATGATCCGGATGGAAGACGCGCTTTCCGCAGAAGAAGCTCTCGGCGCAGATGCTGTTGCAGGTGCACGACGAACTGATCTTCGAGGTGCCCGACGACGAGGTGGCCGCGACGCTGCCGGTGGTCCAGCACACCATGCAGGACGCGCCCTTCCCCGCGGTGCTGCTCTCGGTGCCGCTGCATGTCGACGCACGGGCCGCCGATAATTGGGACGAGGCGCATTAGCGAGACTCCGCGTTTTCTTCACCTCTCTCCGCAAGAGCGGGGCGAGGGAGCGGAAATGCTCAATCCAGCTTCGCTTCCATGCCGCGCTTGACGGCGGGGCGCGCCATCAGCGCGTTGTACCAGCGCTCGACATGGGGGAAATCCGAGAGCTCGACCTTGTGGCGCGGGTGCCGCCAGGCCCAGCCGAGGATCGCAAAGTCGGCGACCGACAGCGCGCCGGCGACGAACTCGCGGGTCGCGAGGCGGCGATCCAGCACGCCATAGAGCCGGCGCGTCTCCGCCATGAAGCGCTTCAGGCCGTAGGCGCGGTCCTGTTCGTTCTCCAGCGCGATGAAGTGATGCACCTGGCCCGGCATCGGCCCGAAGCCGCCCATCTGCCACATCAGCCATTCATAGACGGGGATGCGCTCGATCAGCGGCGACGGGCAGGAACTTGCCGGTCTTCTCGCCGAGATAGAGCAGGATCGCGCCGGACTCGAACACGCTGACGCGCTTGCCGCCGGGGCCGTCGGGATCGACGATCGCGGGAATCTTGTTGTTCGGGCTGATCGCGAGGAACTCGGGCGCCATCTGCTCGCCCTTGCCGATGTTCGACCGGGAAGACCTTGTACGGCAGCCCCATCTCCTCCAGCGCGACGCTGATCTTGCGGCCGTTCGGCGTGTTCCAGGTGTGAAGTTCGATGGTCATTTTCTGTCATACCCCGCGAAAGCGGGCTATCCAGTACCCCGGAACCCGATAGGCCTTACAACCGCGCGTTTCACGGGTCGTCCGCTGCGACACGCTGTTGACGGCACGACATCCGCTCTGGAATGTGCGCGCTTCCGCCGATAGATTGCGCCCGCCCTCAATAAGAGAAAAGCACCTTGTCCAAATCAGCCTCCCGCGCCCGCCTCGCCGAGATCATCCGCAAGCGCTCGTTCGGCCGCGGCGAAATCACGCTGGCCTCGGGCCGCAAGAGCGATTTCTACTTCAATCTCAAGCCGACCATGCTCGATCCCGAAGGCGCCGCATTGCTCGCGGAACTGACCTATGAGGCGCTGAAGGACGATGGTCTCGATTATGTCGGCGGCCTGGAGATGGGCGCGGTGCCGCTGGCCGGCGCGATCGCGCAGCTCTCCTGGATCAAGGGCCATCCGATCGCGGCGTTCTTCGTGCGCAAGAAGCCGAAGGAGCATGGCGCCCGGCTCGCGGTCGAAGGACTGGCCAAGGGCGAGAGCCTGCAAGGCAAGCGCGTGGTGATCGTCGAGGACGTCACCACGACCGGCGGCTCGGCGCTGAAGGCGGTGGAGGCGGTGCGCGACGCCGGCGGCGAGATCGCGCTGGTGTTCACCATGGTGGACCGCGAGGAAGGCGCGACCGAAACCTTCGCCGAAGCCGGCATTCCCTTTCGCTCGCTCTACAAGGCCGGCGAATTCTTGAAGGGCTGAGCGGCAGCGTTTTGCACCACTCCATCCGTCGTCGTGCCGGGTCAAGCCCGGCGGACATGACTATCTAGCGGTGGCCATATTCTTTCCTCCATCGGCCCCCGCGGTCACCGCTCGTTTACCATCCCGCACTAAGGTGAGTCGCGCTGAGGCACGGCTTGCCCCAGCGGTTTGTTGCGTGGGGTGGAGTAAGCGTTGCGTACAGAGTTGCCTTATCAGCGCATGCGGCGCCGCATGATGCCTGTTGCCAGCGTCGCCCCGCTGGCGCCGGTTGCGCTGGCCCCGCGCGTGGCGTCGCGCCGAGGGCCTGTTCGATTTCCTGTTCGGCGGCCTGCAGAAACAGCAGCAGCAAACGGCCCCGCCGCAGGCGAATTTCTTCGCCGATCCGTTCGGTCAGAACCAGCAGCCGCGCCGCCGCGCGCCATGGCATCAGGCTCCGGACCCGCTTTCTGCGTGCGCAGCTGCGACGGCCGGTATTTCCCGCTGACGGCGCGCGGCGGTGCGACGCCCGGTGCAGATGTGCCAGGCGTTTTGTCCGGCGAGCCCGACCAAGGTCTTCTTCGGCAGCAATATCGACGGCGCGTCGTCCGCGAATGGCGAGCGCTATGCCGACAGCGAAAACGCCTTCGCCTATCGCAAGGCGCTGCGCGCCGACTGCACCTGCAACGGCCGCGATCCCGCGGGGCTGGCGCCGGTCGATCTCACGCTCGACACCTCGCTGCGTCCCGGCGACGTGATCGCCACCACCAGCGGGCTGGTGGCCTATTCCGGCGTCAAGGTCGGCGCCGGCCAGACCGCCGAATTCACGCCGATCGCGTCCTATCCAGGCCTGACCGCCGAGGTCCGCGCGCGGCTCGGCGAGATGAAGGTGGCGCCGGTAGCGCGGAGATGATCGCCCCGATGCGCTGTTGCCCGAAGCGAGCCGGGACGTCGCGCTGCCCACGACGTCAGTGCCGAAGATCGTCTCGACCAGGGCGAAGCGGGCGGAAGCGGATTAGGCGACATTGCAGATTCACCATGTCATGCGCGCGGCCTCGCGCCGGACATGCCACGTCCGATGCTGCAGCAACATCGAGACGCCGCGCGAGAGCCGGGTCAAGCACGGCTCAGGACGAGGCCGAACACCATCACCGCCCGACGATGACGCCGATCACGTTCGGCGCCGACAGATATTTTTCCTCGATTTGCGCGCGCGCCGCGGCGCGGTTTTCCGGCGTCAGCAGCCCGCGCTTTTCGGCCAGGATCATCCAGCAATAGCCCCACCAGTCCGTCAGCATGCCCTCGTCGTCGACGAGGTCGTAGCCCTGCTCGGCGGCGAAGATGCGCGCATGCGCTTCGTCGAGCGAATCGAGAAAGGCGTGGTCGTCGTCGGAAAACAGATCGTCGCTGAAATCGTCGGTGGTGTAGCCCCACACCGACATGCAGACGGCGTTGAACTCGCGGTCGATCGCGTCGTCGTCGACGAGCTGCCGGCGCGAGGCCTGATGCAGCCGCGACAGCGAGCGTGGCGAAGTCGGCGATGCGGGTGAGCGCGAATTGATCGAAGGCGATGGTGGACATGTAGTCCTCGGAAGCTCGGATAGACCATAGATGTTGTGTCGGCGATGTGCCGAATCACTATGATATATCAAAGACTTGCTAAAGTGTTCTTAATTTGTTCCAGACATCGATTGTCTCGACCCGGCCGAGCCGAGACTATCACGACGGCGCAGGCTGCCAGACCAGAAGATGACGAGACAGTATTACGTCTGACGTATCTCGCCTGCCGGCAACACGGGCGCTCTGATGGTGTCGCAACAGTGCTGCTAGGCGATCAGATCGCACGGTAGCTCGACTCGTCAGTCGCGTGCAGGGCCTTGTCCTGAGAGCGTTTGCGTCGCGGGCAGGGATCGCGCACAGGCAGTCGCCGCATTGGCTCCTCATTAGACAGTCCGCGGTCATCGGATGATCGACGAAGCGAGGCCGCCTGCAGATAGCGGCCTCTTTCGGTTTCGCCTCACATCGCCGACAGCAGCTTGTCGCCGCAATAATTGGCGAAAAACTTTCCGCCGCATTGCCGCTTGATCGCGGCGCAGCGCGCCGCGGGGGAGGCGTTGGCGGGCACGCTGAACGCGCAGGAGAGGCCGTCGGCGCTCTTGCCCGCCTTGCCCGCGGCGAAGGCCGCGCTTGGCGGCGCTGATGCAGAACACCAGCAAGCGCGGCGGCGACAATCTCGATGGTCAGTCTCATGGTCCGGTCCTTCCCAAATTATGGCGACATCGGATTTTGACGGATTTCACTCTATCACCAAAGCAAGCGCGCGCCGAGAGTGACAAATCGGCCCGGTCCTTGCATAAAAACCATGCATGCATTGCACAATCGAAGCCCACCGGCGGGTTTCGATCGGGGCATAGAGCGCGTACCATTCAAGAAGACTGCAGCGTAACAGGGATGCCCAGTTTGCCCGATCACCCGTTCCCATCGAATTTCCCGGCGCCCGGCCAGCCCATCGACGAACTGGCGCTGGCCGAGATCAAGAGCGCGATCCTCACCAAGCTGCGGCTGGCGATCGGCAAGGATGCCGGCATGGCGACCCGGCACGACTGGTACAAGGCGGCGGCGCTGGCGCTGCGCGACCGCATCGTGCACCGCTGGCTGACATCGGAGAAGCAGAGCTACGACGCCGGCGCCAAGCGGGTCTATTACCTCTCGCTGGAATTTCTGATCGGCCGGCTGTTCACCGATGCGCTGAACAATATGGGGCTGTTGCCGGTTTTCGAGGCAGCGCTTGGCGATCTCGGCGTCGGCCTCTGCGGACTTGCGCAAATGCGAGCCGGATGCAGCGCTCGGCAATGGCGGTCTTGGACGGCTGGCGGCATGCTTCATGGAAAGCATGGCGACGCTGGCAATCCCCGCGATCGGCTACGGCATCCGTTACGATTTCGGCCTGTTCCGCCAGATCATCGCGCAGGGCTGGCAGCAGGAATATCCCGACGAATGGCTCAGCTTCGGCAACCCCTGGGAATTCCAGCGGCCGGAGGTGGTCTATCACGTGCATTTCGGCGGCGGCGTCGAGCACGTCGAGGCGAAGGGACGCGACCTCGCGATCTGGCATCCGGCGGAGACCGTGCAGGCGGTCGCCTACGACACCCCGATCGTCGGCTGGCGCGGCCAGCACGTCAACGCGCTGCGGCTGTGGTCGGCGCGCTCGCCCGACCCGCTGAAGCTCGACGTCTTCAATACCGGCGACTATCTCGGCGCCAGCGCCGAGGAGGCGCGCGCCGAAGTCGATCTGCAAATTCCTCTATCCGAACGACGAGAGCCCGGCGGGCCGCGAGCTGCGGCTGCGCCAGGAATATTTCTTCGTCTCGGCCTCGTTGCAGGATCTGGTCAACCGCCACCTCGCCTCCGACGGGCAGTTGCGCGGTCTGGCGTCCAAGGCCGCGGTGCAGCTCAACGACACCCATCCCAGCCTCGCCGTCACCGAGCTGATGCGGATTCTGGTCGATCTGCACAATTTCCGCTGGGATGACGCGTGGCAGATCACGGTGGCGACCTTGTCCTACACCAACCACACGCTGCTGCCGGAAGCGCTCGAGACCTGGCCGGTCGAACTGTTCGAACGGCTGTTGCCGCGCCATCTGGAGATCATCTACCGCATCAATGTCGCGCATCTGGCGCTGGCGGACGCGCGCTGTCCCGGCGACGTCGATTTCCGGGCCTCGGTTTCCCTGATCGACGAGAAGTCCGGCCGCAGGGTGCGGATGGGGCAATTGGCGTTCGTCGGCTCGCACCGCATCAACGGCGTCTCGGCGATGCATTCCGACCTGATGAAGGAGACCGTGTTCCACGATCTCAATCATCTCTATCCCGGCCGCATCACCAACAAGACCAATGGCATCACCTTCCGCCGCTGGCTGATGCTGGCCAATCCGAAGCTGACCGACCTGTTGCGCGAGGCCTGCGGCGAGGCCGTGCTCGACGATCCCGCCTTGCTTGAAAATCTCGAAGCCCACGCCAGCGACAACGCGTTCCAGCAGCAGTTCCGCAACGTCAAGCACCACAACAAGATCGGTGCTGGCGCGGCTGATCGGCGAACGCCTCGACGTCAAGGTCGATCCGGCGGCGCTGTTCGACGTCCAGATCAAGCGCATCCACGAATACAAGCGGCAGCTGCTCAACATCCTTGAAACCGTCGCGCTGTATCACGCGATCAAGGACGAGCCGCAGCGCGACTGGGTGCCGCGCGTGAAAATCTTCGCCGGCAAGGCGGCGGCGAGCTATCGCTACGCCAAGCTGATCATCAAGCTGATCAACGACGTCGCCGACATCGTCAACAACGATCCGGTGATCGCCGGGCGCCTGAAGGTCGCGTTCCTGCCGGACTACAATGTCAGCCTCGCGGAGGTGATCATTCCCGCCGCCGACCTGTCCGAACAGATTTCGACCGCGGGCATGGAAGCCTCCGGCACCGGCAACATGAAGCTGGCGCTGAACGGCGCGCTGACCATCGGCACGCTCGACGGCGCCAATATCGAAATCCGCGATCATGTGGGCGCGGAAAACATCGCGATCTTCGGCATGGAGGCGCTGGACGTGGTGGTGCGGCGCAAGCAGGGGCTGGATGCGACCGACGTGATCCGGCGGTCGCCGCAGCTTTCGCGCGCCATCAACGCGATCGGCAGCGGCGAATTCTCGCCCGACGATCGCGAGCCGGTTCGAATCGATCGCGCACGCGCTGCGCCATCTCGACCACTACATGGTGAGCGCGGATTTCGATTCCTATTACGAGGCCCAGCGCGGCATCGACGCGCGCTGGCAGGTGGTGCCGGCGTGGACGCGGGCCTCCATCCTCAACGTCGCGCGGATGCCGTGGTTCTCCTCCGACCGCACCATCCGCGAATACGCCCAGGATATCTGGAACGTGCCGGTGCGCGGGACGCCGCCGCAGGCGTCGCAGGAGCCGGGCGTGCAGCGCGGCGCGACCCGCTGAATTGGATCACCGAACCGACCGGCCCACCTCTTCCGCCAGGCCGATCATCGAGAAACCATTACCTGCCGACGTCATTGAACTCGGCCCGGACGAGCCGTGATACTGCGCGGCACGAACCGGGAGAAATCCATGCTTGCCAAGCACCCAACACCTCTTCGACGACGCCACGCGGGTGACCGCCGGCGACAGCCGCTGGCAGGGGCAGACCAGCGACGACTACTGGGCGTTCGTCGGCCCGTTCGGCGGCGCCACCGCCGCCGACCATCCTGCGGGCGCTGATCGATCATCCGGAGCGCGCGGGCGATCCGCTGTCGCTGACCGTCAATTATCTGCGCGCCGATCGCGCAAGGCGCATTCGATCTCGACGTCCGCCTGGTCAAGGCCAACCGGTCGACGCAGCATTGGTCGTGTCGAGCTGACGCAGGGCGGCGGCGACGTGGCGACGCTGGCGACCGCCGTATTCGCCGAGCGCCGTCCGTCATGGTCGCACCAGCAGGCGCAGCATTCCGCAAGCCAAACCGTTCGAGCAGATCCTGCCCTATCCCAAGGTCGCGGCGTCCTGGGCCAAGCAGTATGATTTTCGCTTCGTCGAGGGCGATCCGGATTTCAGCGGCGCGAAACAGGATGCGCCGCGAAGCGCCTTCTCCAAACTATGGATCGCCGACCGCGTGCCGCGCAAGATCGACGTGCTGTCGCTGATGTCGATGTCGGATGCGTTCTTCGCCCGCGTCTTTCATGCGCGGCGCGAACTGGTGCCGTTCGGCACGGTGTCGCTGACGACCTATTTCCACGCCGATGCGGACGATCTGGCGCGCGAGGATATCAGCCGCGTGCTCGCGGTCGCCGACGCCAAGATCTTCCACAAGAGTTACGGCGACCAGACCGGCGAACTGTGGTCGCCCTCCGGGCGCCTGCTCGCGACCACGACGCAGATCGGGTATTTCAAGGCATGAAACTGGGCGAATAGCCGATCCTTCGCGTCATTCGGGATGCACCATCAGGCGCACCCGGAATCCGGAGGTTGCCAAATCGAGATTCCCGGCCCGCGCTCGCCGCGCCACGGAATGACCTGGCGGGTCACTCCGCCGCGAGCTTCACTTCCGGCGCGGCGGCGCGGACGTCGGCGTCGACCTGGGCTTCGAACTTGGCAAAGTTCTTCTGGAACATGCCGACCAGCGCGCGCGCGGTCTTGTCGAACTCGGCCTTGTCCTTCCAGGTGTTGACCGGATCGAGGATCTCGCTCGGCACGCCCGGCAGCGCGGTCGGCACCGCAAAGCCGAAATATTTGTCGGTGCGGAATTCGACGTTGCGCAGCGAGCCGTCGAGCGCCGCGGTCAGCAGCGCGCGCGTCACCTTGATCGGCATCCGGCTGCCGGTGCCGAACTTGCCGCCGGTCCAGCCGGTGTTGACCAGCCAGCAATCGACGTTGTGCTGGGCGATCAGCTCGCGCAGCATGTTGCCGTAGACGGAAGGATCGAGCGGCAGGAACGGCGAGCCGAAGCAGGTGGAGAATTCCGGCTGCGGCTCCTTGCCGAGGCCGCGCTCGGTGCCCGCCACCTTGGCGGTGTAGCCGGACAGGAAGTGATACATCGCCTGCGCCGGCGACAGCTTGGCGATCGGCGGCAACACGCCGAACGCATCGGCCGCCAGCATCACCACGTTCTTCGGGTGACCGGCGCGGCCGGTGCGCGAGGCGTTGGGGATGAAATCGAGCGGATAGGCCGAGCGGGTGTTCTCGGTCTTCGAGCCGTCGTCGAAATCCGGCACGCGCGTATCCTCGTCGAGCACCACGTTCTCCAGCACCGCGCCAAAGCGCTTGCTGGCGGCGTAGATCTCGGGCTCGGCTTCCTTCGACAGCTTGATGCATTTGGCGTAGCAGCCGCCCTCGAAATTGAAGACGCCGTCGCTGCCCCAGCCGTGCTCGTCGTCGCCGATCAGCGTGCGCTTCGGATCGGCCGACAGCGTGGTCTTGCCGGTGCCGGACAGGCCGAAGAAGATCGCAGCGTCGCCCTTGGGCCCGACATTGGCCGAGCAGTGCATCGGCATCACGCCCTTCGCGGGCAGATAATAGTTCAGCGTGGTGAACACCGACTTCTTCATCTCGCCGGCATAATAAGACCCGCCGATCAGGACGATCTTGCGGGCGAAATCGATCGCGACGACGTTCTCGGAGCGCACGCCGTGGCGTTTGGGATCGGCCCGGAAGCTCGGCAGATCGATGATGGTGAGTTCGGGCACGAAGGTCGCGAGCTCGATCGGCTGCGGGCCGGATCAGCAGCGTGCGGATGAACAGCGAGTGCCAGGCGAGTTCGGTAAAGACCCGGGTCTTGATCTGGAAGCACGGATCGGCGCCGCCGTAGAGGTCCTGCGCGAACAGCGTCATGCCTTCGGCATGCTTGAGGAAGTCGACGTACAGCGCCTCGAACTGTTCCGAGGTGATCGACTGGTTGCCGGCCCACCACATGTTCTTGTCGGTGGTGGCGTCGCGAACCGTGAACTTGTCCTTCGGGCTGCGGCCGGTGAAGTCGCCGGTATCGGCGCACAACGCGCCGTCGGCGGACAGCACCGCCTCGCCCGCCGCCAGCGAATATTGATAGAGCTGCGGCGCTCCGAGATTCCAGTGCACCCTCTTGAGATTTTTTAAACCGAATTTGTCGGCGCCGAAGGCACCGTTGCGTATACCCGTCTCTTGCACGGAAGAATCCTCCTCGAACCCGCGTATCTCCAGCGCGAATGCCGCTAAACGCGCCTCTGTCGCGGTGACCTTCAATATAGCCTTCCGGCCCCGGTCCGGCGACCTAATACTGATGAACGCCGGGCTTGCCAAGCCGATCCCGCGATATTTGGTTTATTCCAGGGCGGGTCATCGATGCGGCTCAAATGCGCTTGCTGCAGCGCGGGCCTGATCGCGGGGCTCGATTCGCGCCGGGGGCTTTCGACGCGACAATCGGCCGCGATCCCCGGCCGGACCGATCCCGATTGCTATTGCGGCGCACAATTGGCTTGAGCAGTGGCTCGGACATCGGCATGACGGTCTTGTCGCGTAGCGCGCTGCGACGCTGGGACGCATCGGCTATCGCTTGGCCCGCGCCTCATCCGCCAGCCTGACCAGCATCCTGCGCAGTTCTCCCGGCCCGGTCACCCGTTCCGGAAAATCCAGCCGCAGCGTTATTGCTCCGGCCTGCAGGTCGATCCCATCGGGATCGCAGCCGGTGCAGCGCCAGTCTGCAGGCTCCGCGCCGAGCAGCCTGGTCGCATAGAGGCTCGATCGCGTCGCGATGATCGGCGTTCATGTGCTCGATGGCGCCCTGCTCGGCTTCCAGCAGCGCGCCGGCATCGGAAATATCGGTCAAGAACTGCTCGGGGCTGAGGTCCACGATCCGCCCGAAACCCGCCACCAGATGGGTGCCGCTGCGGCCGGATCCGGAAAAAAGAAAAATCCTTGAAATCTACGAAAGACTTCCGCGGAGGGATGGGCGTTGAGGTAGCGTCGGCGCAGAAGCTCCAGATCGGTCGGCGCCGGCCTCCTCGGCCCGGCCCGCCAGCATGATTCGCGACCCCTCCAGCGGGTCGCCCGCGGCGCGCTCGTCCAGCATCAGGGAGACCCTGGAATCGGCCAGGATGTTTCTGCGTGTGCACCGCCAGGCGCGAAATCAGCAGGATCGGCGAGCCGTCGGGGTGGCTTGCGACATTGACCAGCGAGCAATAGGGATCGCCGCTGCCGGCCATCAGGGTCGCCAATGCCCCCTGCCGGCTGCGGCGCAGCAGCGACCGGGCCAAGCCGGGGCGCATCGAAATCAGCGGTAGGCTGCATCGGTCTATCTCGGCATCATCTCATTGCAATAAGGGCCTTTTCCGGGCGAAAACGCGTATCTATATAGGCTGGAACCCGTGGTTTAGCTCGGGCGTTTTGCGGAACTCGGTCACACTTCAGCCCAGCTTGCATTGCTCGTTGATCAGGTTCGAAGCCCACTTATACGGCGCATCACCGAATTGCTCGCCGTTTCAGCCACCTAGTACTCTGAAAGCAGGCTCATGCCCACAATCGCTTTGGTCGATGACGACCGCAACATTCTCACATCCGTCTCGATCGCGCTCGAAGCCGAAGGCTATCGCATCATGACCTACACGGATGGCGCCTCCGCGCTCGACGGCTTCCGCACCAGCCCGCCGGACCTTGCGATCCTCGACATCAAGATGCCGCGCATGGACGGCATGGAGACGTTGCGGCGGCTGCGGCAGAAATCCGATCTGCCGGTGATCTTCCTCACCTCCAAGGACGAGGAAATCGACGAATTGTTCGGCCTCAAAATGGGTGCCGACGATTTCATCCGCAAGCCGTTCTCGCAGCGCCTGCTGGTCGAGCGGGTGAAGGCCGTGCTGCGCCGCGCGGCGCCGAAGGATCCCACCGCCGTGCCCAAGGAAACCGACGCCAAGGCGCTGGACCGCGGGCTGTTGCGCATGGATCCGGAGCGTCACACCTGCACCTGGAAGAACGAGCCGGTGACGTTGACGGTGACGGAATTTCTGATCCTGCAGGCGCTGGCCACGCGCCCCGGCGTGGTGAAGAGCCGCAACGCCCTGATGGACGCGGCCTATGACGATCAGGTCTATGTCGACGATCGCACCATCGACAGCCACATCAAGCGGCTGCGCAAGAAGTTCAAGGTCGTCGACGACGATTTCGAGATGATCGAGACCCTGTACGGGGTGGGCTACCGCTTCAAGGAAACCTGATTTGCCAAGCGTTCAGGCGCGGTTTGTTAACTGACGCCGCCGTCGGTCTGGGGTAGAATGACGAGGGCAACACGTCCCGCAAGACGCAATCGAAACAACCGGCAGTTTTAGCCATTGCTTGATCGAACGCAGCCTGATCCAAGCCTGAATGCCGAGGACGTCTCGTCGTCGCTCGCTCTCGATAGCGCTGCCGTCGAAAACCCGCCGGTGCAGGGCTGGCAGCGGCCGCTCGGCTGGCTGCGCCGCGCCGGTCAGTTCTTTTTCGCGCTCAGCTTCTCCAGCCTCACCCGCCGCATCGTTTCGCTGAACCTCGCCGGTCTGGTCGCGCTGGTGGCGAGCATTCTTTACCTCTCGCAGTTCCGCGCCGGCCTGATCGACGCGCGGGCGCAAAGCCTGCTGGTGCAGGGCGAGATCATCGCCGGCGCGATCGCGGCGTCCGCGACCGTCGAGACCAACACCATCACCATCGATCCCGACCGGCTGCTCGATCTGAAGCCCGGCGAAACCTACGGCGCGCCTGACGAATATTCCGGCCTGGTTTTTCCGATCAATCCGGAGCGCGTCGCGCCGGTGTTGCGCACGCTGATTTCGCCCACCAAGACCCGCGCCCGTATTTACGACCGCGAAGGCGGCCTCATTCTCGACAGCCGCAATCTCGAGAACGTGCTGCGCTTCGAGCTGCCGCCGCCGTCCTCGGCAAAAGCCGGGCATCGCCGAGCGCGCGATGATCGCAATCCGCACCTGGCTCAACCGCGGCGACCTTCCGCTCTATCGCGAACTCGGGCCGGAGAACGGCAACGGCTATGAGGAGGTCGCGGACTCGCTCAAGGGGCAGAAGCGCAGCATGGTGCGGGTCAACCAGCGCGGCGAGGTGATCGTCTCGGTCGCGGTGCCGGTGCAGCGCGTCCGCGCGATCCACGGCGCGCTTGATGCTTTCGACCCAGGGCGACGACATCGATCAGATGGTGACCTCGGAGCGGCTTGCGATCCTGAAAGTCGGCGGCGTCGCCTCCGCCGTGATGATCGTGCTGTCGTTGCTGCTGGCGAGCACCATCGCGGGTCCGGTGCGACGGCTCGCCGACAGCGCCGAGCGCGTCCGCCGCCGCATCCGTACCCGCGTCGAAATTCCCGATTTCACCCGCCGCCGCGACGAGATCGGACATCTCTCGGGCGCGCTGCGCGACATGACGGATGCGCTCTATAACCGCATCGAGGCGATCGAGATGTTCGCCGCCGACGTCGCCCATGAACTGAAGAACCCGCTGACGTCGCTGCGCTCCGCGGTCGAAACGCTGCCGCTGGCGCGCAACGAGAACAGCCGCTCGCGGCTGCTGGCGGTGATCGAGCACGACGTCAAGCGGCTCGACCGGCTGATCTCGGATATTTCCGACGCCAGCCGGCTCGATGCCGAACTGCAGCGGCAGGATATGACATCGGTCGATCTTCGCCGGCTGCTTACCGCCCTGACGACGGTGGCCAACGAAACCAGGCGCGGCAACAACGTCGCCGTCGAGGTCCGCTTCGAAGGCCGCGGTCCCGACCGACACCTTCTCGGTGCCGGGCCACGATTCGCGGCTGGGCCAGGTGATTTCCAACCTGCTCTCCAACGCCCAGTCGTTTTCCGAACCCGGCGGCAAGGTGCGCATCGCCTGCCGCCGCGTCAGATCGGAAATTGAAATCGTGATCGATGACAACGGGCCGGGCATTCGCGAGGATGCGCTGGAGCGAATCTTCGAGCGCTTCTACACCGACCGGCCGCATCAGGGCTTTGGGCAGAATTCCGGACTGGGGCTGTCGATCTCGAAACAGATCATCGAGGCACATGGCGGGCGCATCTGGGCTGAAAATCGCCCGGGGCCGCCCGGCGCCGATGGCGAGGCGACGGTGGCGGGCGCGCGCTTTGTGGTCAGGCTGCCGGCGCCATGAATGCCGGCGGCGCGAGCGTCCACGCTTCCGCGGTGCTGGTGGGAAATCGCGCCGTGCTGATCCGCGGGCCATCGGGGGCCGGCAAATCGCGTCTTGCGTTCGATCTCATCCTTGCCGGGCGCGCCGGGCAAATACCTCCAGCCGTGCTGATCGGCGACGATCGCGTGCATCTTGGACGCCAGCAAGGGACAGCTCGTGGTCCGGCCGGCGCGCGAACTGGCCGGCCTGATCGAAATCCGCGGGCTTGGCATTCGCCGCTGCGACTTTGCCGGTGAGGCTGTCGTGGGCCTGGTCGTCGATTTGTCCGCCGCGGACGCGGCGCGCCTGCCGCCGCCGGAGGCTCTGCTGGTCAGCATTTACGGTATTGAGATACCGCGAATACCCGTCGAACCCGGCTATGCAGCGCTGCCTCTGGTTGTCGCCGCACTGACCATGACCGAAAGTTCAGCTTCGCCTCAGCCCTCGGCTGATTGTTCGAAGCAATTTGGTAACCATATAAGTCCCACTATCGCGACCGAATAGACCGGCGCCGTATTCCCCCACTCTGCAGATATTTTCCGGGAGAATCGCGATGATCCCCTCTTGCGCGGGGGCTCTGGATGGTCAAAGTGGCGCGTTCGTGCGGTGCACCAAAAGCACCCGCGAGGAGTTTCTGATGATTGGTCTAGTACTCGTGACCCATGGGCGCCTTGCCGACGAATTCAAGGCTGCGCTCGAACATGTCATGGGTCCGCAAAAGCAAATCGAAGCCGTCACGATCGGAGCCGAAGACGACTCCGATTTGTGTCGCAGTGATATTATCGAAGCGGTCAATCGCGTCGACAGCGGTGATGGCGTGGCCATCCTCACCGACATGTTCGGCGGCACGCCTTCAAATCTCGCGATCTCCTGCATGAGCCGCCCGAAGGTGGAAGTGCTCGCAGGAATCAATCTTCCGATGCTGGTCAAGCTTGCCAAGGTTCGCGAGGAGCGCTCGCTTCCCGACGCTATCGCCATGGCCCAGGAAGCCGGCCGCAAATACGTCACCATCGCGAGCCGGGTTCTCGCCGGCAAATGAGCGATGACGACCCGTCGCCTGAAAAGGATGCCGGGCCGAGCGTGCCGCCAGGTGCGCTGTCTCGTGAACTTCCCATCATCAACAAACGCGGTCTTCACGCGCGCGCTTCCGCCAAATTCGTTCAGATGGTCGAGCGGTTCAATGCCGAAGTCTGGGTGACAAAAGGCAATGAGACCGTCGGCGGCACCTCGATCATGGGGCTGATGATGCTGTCCGCGGGGCCGGGGACATCGATCGTGGTCTCCGCGACCGGTCCGGAGGCGCAAACCGCCCTCGACGCGATCACCGCGCTCGTCGCCAGCAAGTTCAACGAAGAAGGCACGTGACCGGCTGGGACCGGCGCTCCGGAGCTTGATCCCCCATCGTGACGGTCGTGACCCACTCGCTCAGAACGGATTGGTGACGATGCCGCCGTCGACGCGCAGGGCCGCGCCATTGGTCGCGCTCGCGGCCTTCGAGCAGACGTAGCAGATCAGATTTGCCACTTCTTCCGGTGTCGCGTAGCGCTGCAGCAGCGACGCCGGCCGGCGTTCGCTGAACATCCGCGACTCGAGATCATCCACGGTCGTTCCCAGCCCCTTGGCGCGAGCCGCAAGACGGACCGGCGCCATCTCGACCCAGGTCGGACCGGGCAAAACCGAATTGACGGTAATATTGGTTGCTCTGGTTTGTTCGGCTGCGCCGCGCGCAACATAAAGCTGCGCGGCTTTCGAGAAGCCGTAATGGACCATCTCCTTCGGTACGTAGATCGCCGATTCGCTGGAGACGAACACGACGCGGCCCCAATCCTTGCGGTCCAGCATCCGCTTCAGGTAATGCCGCGTGAGGCGGACCCCGCTCATCACGTTGACCTCGAACATCTTCGTCCAGTCAGCGTCCTCGATATCGAAGAAAGTCTTGGGCTCGTAGATCCCGAGATTGTTGACGAGGATATCGACCTCGGGAAACTGCGCCACAAGCCCGGCGCAACCATCGGCGCTGCCGAGATCGAACACCGCGGCATGCGCGTTGGCTGCCGCCGGCGCTGCCTGCTTGATCTTTGCGATTGCGTCGGCAACCGCAGTCGCTTGCCGCCCGTTGACAATGACTTCAGCGCCCATTTGCGCGAGCCCGATGGCTGAGGCGAGCCCAATGCCACGGGTCGAGCCGGTGACAAGCGCAAGTTTTCCGGTCAGATCGAAATTCATGATGCGATACCCTATTTCGCCGGCGGCGCGATATAGACGTGCCAGCCGATCGCCGGACCGGGACGGCCGTGGAAGAAGCGCTGCGTGGTGATGGTGAGACGCTCGGCGTTGGCGGCGTTCGCCGCCATCCAGGCGTCGCAGACCGGCAGCCGTCCGTCCGTCGTATCGCAGATGCCGATGAAGCCGAGCCGTCTTGGCTTCCTCCAGCGAGGTCAGCCCCGACGACCAGAGTTCACCCGGGGTGAACGGCGCCGGGTGGTCGGGACTATAGAACGTCATGGGCTCGCCGATTTCCGTGGTGCCGGCGACCACGGCCCATCGCGTGTGGAAACGCGCATGCCAGGCCTCCGTCAATTCGCGGGCCAGTTGGGAGCGCGCGCCATAGCCTGGGGCGCCGTTGGGATTTTCCGCCATCTCGCGCTCCGCAATGGTCGGCGACAGCGACAAGCGCCGCAATCGTGACGACGAGCCAGATCGTGGCGATATTGAACAGCGCCATCCGTTGCAGGCGCAGCGCGGGAATCGCGACCAGCGCCAGCGGCGTCAGAAAGAACAGCGAGATTCCCCAATCCGTCTTCATATAGACCGCGAAAATCAGGGCCCCGAGCGGCGGACCGATCGCGACCACGATCTGGATGATCCAGATATTGAGGGCCTGCGAAATATTTACGCCCGCATTCGCACCGCCCGACCATGCGCGCCTGAACGGCGCCAGCAGTTGCCACCGCGAGGTCGTCCACCGCGGCCGAACCAATGCCAATGCGAGCGCGGCGAGCGCGGCCGGCGCCAGCAGCAGCGCCAGATTGTGGCCGACATAGCCAAGCACAAGCTGAGCGCTCTGGGCGCGGCTCGACAGCCCATAGACATCGCCGGCATAGGTCAGCGGCACGAAGTCGACTTGCTTCAGCCAGAGCAGATGCGGGATCATCGCGACGACAAGTGCGGCAATCGCGACCCACGGCGCCGGCGAACCCAGGAATTTCAGGCGGTCGGGATGGATCAGCGCGGCGAGCCCGACGGCGCCGATCATGGTCAGCACCCAGTATTTGGTCATCAAGCGCCAGCGCGCCGGCGAGGCCGAGCCAGAGACCCGATTTCACGCTGCGCTTCTCGAACGCGTTTAGATAGGCCAGCACCAGAAGCGGCAAGGTCACGAGCTGCAGCAGGTCGGGGTTGTATTTAAAACCCTTGAAATTGAAGATCGGATAGAGCGCGAGCATCACCACGACGAAGAAGGCGCGGCGGCGATCGACCACGCGCAACGCGATCAGCCAGGAGA
The DNA here is from genome assembly GCA_963735835.1 of uncultured Alphaproteobacteria bacterium. Lineage (GTDB taxonomy): Bacteria > Pseudomonadota > Alphaproteobacteria > Rhizobiales > Xanthobacteraceae > Bradyrhizobium. Next base: position 67,599 of record CAVTNA010000019.1, read on the forward strand.
TCACCAGCCCGCAGCCGAGCGTCGTCATCGCCAGCGCATAAGTGGCCCAGTCGGCGACCGGAAAGATCCGGAACCAGAGGCCGGCGATCCAGCCCGCCAGCGGCGGATGCTTGCCGTAGCCGAGCTGGAATTTCTGGCCCCAGGCAAAAGCTTCCGCGACGTCCATATGGACGTCCTGCGCCGCCTTGAGATTGATCAGGATGAAGGTCCAGAGCACGGCATGGGCCAACGCAAAGCCGATCACCAGCCGAGGGGCGGCCTTGGGATCCGACGCCGACGCCGCGAGCCACGCCGCCATTCGCCGAACCATCGACGATATCGCGCGCATGCATTTTTGCGGGCAAAGCCTGAGCACCTGACATACCCGATTGCGTAGCGCGTTTTCGACGCGAGTGGAATCAGCTTGGCGTGAAGTTAAGCCGTTAAAATGCTGCATTATGGTTGCCGCACCGAAGCGCGAATGCTATCCCGCGCCCATGACGTCCATCCCTATTTCCAACATCCGCAACTTCGCCATTGTTGCGCATATCGACCATGGCAAATCGACGCTGGCCGACCGTCTGATCCAGACCACGGGAGGCCTGCAGGCGCGCGAGATGAAGGAACAGGTGCTCGATTCCATGGATATCGAGCGCGAGCGCGGCATCACCATCAAGGCGCAGACGGTGCGGCTGACCTATCCGGCCAAGGACGGCAAGACCTACATCCTCAATCTGATCGACACGCCCGGCCATGTCGACTTCGCCTATGAGGTTTCGCGGTCGCTGGCGGCCTGCGAGGGCTCGCTGCTGGTGGTCGACGCCAGCCAGGGCGTCGAGGCGCAGACGCTCGCCAACGTCTACCATGCGCTCGACGCGGGCCACGAGATCGTGCCGGTGCTCAACAAGATCGACCTGCCGGCGGCGGAACCGGATCAGGTCAAGCAGCAGATCGAGGACGTGATCGGTATCGACGCGTCCGACGCGGTGATGATCTCGGCCAAAACCGGTCTCGGCATCGACGACGTGCTGGAAGCCATCGTGCACCGGCTGCCGCCGCCGAAGGGCGACCGCGACGCCTCGCTGAAGGCGCTGCTGGTCGACAGCTGGTACGACGTCTATCTCGGCGTCGTGGTGCTGGTCCGGATCGTCGACGGCGTGATGAAAAAGGGCCAGCGCATCCGGATGATGGGCACCAACGCCGCCTACGACGTCGAGCGCGTCGGCTTCTTCACCCCGAAGATGACGCAGATCGACGAACTCGGCCCCGGCGAGATCGGCTTCATCACCGCCGCGATCAAGGAAGTGGCCGACACCCGCGTCGGCGACACCATCACCGATGACCGCAAGCCGGTGACCGACATGCTGCCGGGTTTCAAGCCGGCGATCCCCGTGGTGTTCTGCGGCCTGTTCCCGGTCGACGCCGACGATTTTGAAACCTTGCGCGCGGCGATGGGCAAGTTGCGGCTGAACGACGCCAGCTTCTCGTTCGAGATGGAAACCTCCGCCGCGCTCGGCTTCGGTTTCCGCTGCGGCTTCCTCGGGCTGTTGCATCTGGAGATCATCCAGGAGCGGCTGCACCGCGAGTTCGATCTCAATCTGATCGCGACCGCGCCGTCGGTGATCTACAAGATGCACCTGACCGACGGGCAGGTGATCGAGATCCACAATCCGATCGACATGCCCGATGTGGTGAAGATCGCCGAGATCGAGGAGCCGTGGATCGAGGCCACGATTCTGACCCCCGACGAATATCTCGGCAGCGTCCTGAAACTGTGCCAGGACCGCCGCGGCAATCAGAAAGAGCTCACCTACGTCGGCAACCGCGCCATGGTGAAATACGAACTGCCGCTCAACGAGGTGGTGTTCGATTTCTACGACCGCCTGAAATCGGTCTCCAAGGGCTATGCCTCGTTCGACTATCACCTCACCGACTACAAGCCGGCCGACCTCGTCAAGATGCAGATCCTGGTCAACAACGAGCCGGTGGACGCGCTGTCGATGCTGGTGCACCGCCAGCGCGCGGAGGGCCGCGGCCGCGCCATGGTCGAGAAGATGAAGGAACTGATCCCGCCGCACATGTTCCAGATTCCGATCCAGGCCGCGATCGGCGGCAAGATAATCGCGCGCGAAACCGTGCGCGCGTTGCGCAAGGACGTCACCGCCAAAGTGCTATGGCGGCGACATCACGCGCAAGCGCAAACTTCTGGAGAAGCAGAAGGAAGGCAAGAAGAAGATGCGGCAGTTCGGCAAGGTCGACATTCCGCAGGAAGCCTTTATCGCCGCGTTGAAGGTGGATAGCTGATCGTCCCCTCGCCAGCGCCTTGCCCTGTGGCTCCGGATGGGCCACCATCGTTCCTGCTCACATCATAGTTTGCAAAAAATGCGAGGAAGCGCATGAGCAAGCCCTCCGGTTTCAACTACGGCTGGATCGTCGTCGGCGCGGGCGCGCTGATGACCTGCGTCGGCTTCGGCTCGATGCTGTCGCTTGCGGTGTTCCTGCAGCCGATTTCGGAAGCGATGGGCTGGTCGCGCGCCGGCGTCTCGGCGGCGGTGACGCTTGATTTTCTCTGCATGGGCATCGCGGCCTTCTTCTGGGGCGCGCTGTCCGACCGGTTCGGCACCCGCATCGTCGTTCTCGCCGGCAGCCTGCTGCTCGGTCTTGGCCTGGTGACCGCGAGCCAGGCTACTTCCCTGTGGCAGTTTCAATTGCTGTTCGGCATCCTGATCGGCGTCGCCGCCGGCGCGTTCTATGCGCCGATGATGGCCGTCGCCAGCGCCTGGATCGAAACCCATCGCAGCCTCGCGGTTTCGCTGGTGTCCGCCGGCATGGGCGTGGCGCCGCTCACGGTGGCGCCGTTTGCGAGCTGGCTGATCGCGACCTATGACTGGCGCACCGCCATGCTCGTGATTGGTATCGTTGCCTGGGCGCTGCTGATTCCGGCCTCGTTGCTGGTGCGCCCGGCGCCGCAGGCATCGGCGCCTTCCGCCGCTGGTGGCGCGGATGCGCCCGACGTCGAGTGGACCGCGGCGCGAGCGTTCCGCACGCCGCAATTCATCACGCTGGCGCTGGCTCATTTCGGCTGCTGCGCGGCGCATTCGGGCCCGATCTTCCACATGGTGAGTTATGCCATGATCTGCGGCATCGCGCCGATGACCGCGGTCACCGTCTACAGCCTGGCCGGGTTCTCCGGACTTGGCGGCCGCCTTGCGCTCGGCGCGATGGCGGACCGCATCGGCGCCAAGCCCGTGCTGGTCGGCGGGCTGTTCGTGCAGGCGCTGTGCGTGGCGGCCTATCTCGCCGTCGGCCAGCTCGGCGAATTCTATGCACTCTCCGTCATCTTCGGCCTCGCCTATGGCGGGGTGATGCCGCTCTATGCCGTGCTGGTGCGCGAATTTTTCGGCGCGCGCATCATGGGCACCGTGTTCGGCGCGGTTTCCGCGTTTGCGAGCCTCGGCATGGCGCTCGGACCATGGGCCGGCGGATGGGTGTTCGACACCTTCCGCAGTTATGGCTGGCTTTATGTCGGCTCGTTCGGCATCGGTATAGCGGCGGTCGCGGTGGCGCTGAGCTTCCCCGTCGGCGCACCGGCCGTCACAGCCCTCGCTCGACCTCGGGCGCGCGGCGGCCTGACGACAAAGCGCAGAGATGGGCCGTCTTGCCTATCTTGATCGGCGTCGCCAGATGGACCACCATTGCGCCGCCGCCAATCAAAAGCCCGAGAAAAGACGCGACAAGAGGCGAGGAAACGCAATGAACAAGCTCCCCGGTTTCGGCCTGATCGAGCGCGCCCAGGCGCTGGCGCCGCTGATCGCGCGCGAAGCCGACGAGATCGAGCGGACCCGGCGTCTCACCGAGCCCGTGGTTTCCGCCCTGATCGAGAACGGGCTTTATCGCGTGCTGCTGCCGCAAAGTCTTGGGGGCGCCGAGGCAGCGCCCGAAATCTTCATGCAGATGCTGGAGGAGGTCGCAAAGGCCGACGCCTCGACGGCGTGGTGCCTCGGCCAGTGCTCGGTCTGCGCCATGACCGCGGCCTATCTCGATCCCGACGCGGCGAACGAGATTTTCAATACGCCGCCCGGCATCCTCGCCTGGGGCGCGATCGCCCACGAGGTGCAGGTGGTCCCCGGCGGCTATCGCGCCACCGCGCGCTGGGATTTCGCCTCTGGCTGCCGCCAGGCGAGCTGGCTTGGCGCCCATGTCAGGATCGTCGAGGCCGACGGCACGCCGCGGCGCAAGGCCAACGGCGCCCCGGAAGTGCGCACCATCCTGTTTCCGGCGACCAGCGCCACGATGTACGACGTCTGGGACGTGATCGGGCTGAACGGCACCGGCACCAACTCCTATTCGGTCGACAATTTGTTCATCCCTGAAAAATTCGTGGCGCTGCGCGACGATCCCTCGGCGCTGCGCGAAAAGGGACCGCTTTACGGGATCACCACCTACACCATGTTTGGACTGGGCTTCGCCGCGATCGCGCTCGGCGTCGCCCGCGCCACGCTGGATGCGGCCATCGATCTGGCGCGGGGCAAGGAATCGGTCGGTCTCAAGGCCATGCGCGAAAATAACGCGGTTCAAGCGGCGATCGGCCGCACCGAAGGCAATTTGCGCGCAGCCCGTGCCTATCTCTATGCGGCGGCCACCGAGGCCTGGCGCGATCTCACTCGCACGGGAGAACTCACCGAGCACCACCGCGCAGCGCTTCGTCTCGCCTCGACCTGGACCATCCATCAGTCGGCTTCGGTGGTCGATGCCGCCTATCACATGGCCGGCGCCACCGCCGTGTTCAGCGCCAACAAGTTCGAACGCCGCTTCCGCGACATGCACGCCATCGCGCAGCAGATCCAGGCCCGCGACACCCATTACGAGGACGTCGGCAAGGCGATCCTGGGCACCGCTACGGTCTCACGCGGCTTGGGGCGCGATTGACCACCTTGCAAGGACGCCGCGACGCGCACGCAAAGCGCATCGGCAAGGTCGGCGGCGCCTTGTCGCTCGTTGCGGAATCCGTGGTACGCTTTGCGTCATATCGAGTGACCCGATGAAGTCCCGCCTGATTATCACCCTCCTGCTGCTGTCCGCCGCTGTTGTCGGTGCCACTGCCGCGCTGGCGCAGGACAAGGGCAGCCTCGATCCAAAGCCGCTGCCGCCGCTGGCCAATCCAAACGATCCCAAACTGGGCGCAAAGGAACTGTTCGGCCGCAAGTTGCTGCCGGCGGCGATGCCGACGCGCGTGATCGGATTCTATGCTCATGGCTGCATCGCGGGCGCGGAAGCGCTGCCTATCAACGGCGACACCTGGCAGGTGATGCGGTTGTCGCGCAATCGCAACTGGGCGCATCCCCAGATGGTCGCGCTGCTGGAACGGTTATCGGCCAAGGCTCATAAAGACGCGGGCTGGCCGGGGATCCTGGTCGGCGACATGTCGCAGCCGCGCGGCGGACCGATGATCACCGGGCATGCCAGCCATCAGGTCGGGCTCGATGCCGACGTCTGGCTGACGCCGATGCCAAATCGAAGATTGTCACGCGAGGAACGCGAGGAAATGTCCGCGGTCATGATGGTGCGCCCCGACCGGCTCGACGTCGATCCGCAAGTCTTCACGCCGGGCCATCTCGCGGTGATCCGCGACGCCGCGCAGGAGCCGAGCGTGCAGCGCATCTTCGTCAACGCCGCGATCAAGAAGGCGCTGTGCCGCGAAGCCAGGGGTGACCGCAGCTGGCTCTCCAAGGTCAGGCCGATGTACGGCCACGACTATCACTTCCATATCCGCATCAAATGTCCCCTCGGCAGCGGCGAATGCGAAACCCAGCCCGAGCCCGCGGAAAGCGAAGGCTGCAAGCCTGCCGATCTGGCCTTCTGGTTCAAGGATTCGATTATCCACCCCAAGCCGCCGAAAGAGCCGCCGAAGCCGCGGCCGCCGATGACCATGGCGCAACTGCCGCCCGTCTGCCGCCAGGTCCTGGCGGCGCCGGACGCGAAGCAATAGAAGTGGACAGCGCGGAGCCTTTGCTCAGCCCCAGCAATGCTGTAAGCTTGCCGGCGCGATGTCCGGACGGATCGTAAATCCTTTCGGACTGCCGGAACGGCGCTTCCGCCTGTCGCATTCCATCACAACCAACGCCTGAGTTGCGCGCGCGAGCAGCGCCCGCGACCACGCATGGAGCGCCACGATGTATCGTCTTGCCGGACATTTCGCCGCCTTCGTTATCCTGTGCGGATTGGCTTTGTCGCCTGCGCTCGCCCGGGACAGGAGCCTCACGGTGTTTGCCGCGGCTTCGATGAAGAACGCGCTCGACGACGTCGATAACGCCTTCACCGCCAGGACCGGCGTCAAGATCGTCGCCAGCTATGCCGCAAGCCCGGCCCTCGCAAAACAGATCGAGCAGGGCGCTCCCGCGGATATTTTCCTTTCCGCCGACACCGACTGGATGGATTACTCGATCGGCAAGAGAACCATCAACGAGCGGACGCGGATCAATCTGCTCGGCAACAGCATCGCGTTGATCGCGCCGAAGGATTCCAGGATCGGCAATGTCGCGATCGCGCCGGGCTTCGATCTGGCAAAACTCGCCGGCGACGGCAAGATCGCGACCGCCGACGTAAAATCCGTGCCGGTCGGCAAATATGCCAAGGCGTCGCTGGAGAAACTTGGCGTCTGGACCGCCGCGGAGCCTAAATTCGCCATGACCGAGAATGTACGCGCCGCGCTCGCACTGGTGGCGCGGGGCGAAGCGCCACTTGGGATCGTCTATTCGACCGACGCCAAGGTCGAGCCCGGTGTCAGGATCGTCGGCACCTTCCCGGCGGATTCCCACCCCCCGATCATCTATCCGGTGGCGGCGACCACCACCGCGAAAGCGGAGGCCGCCGATTATCTTGCTTTCCTGCGCTCGTCGGCCGCCAAGGCGATCTTCGAGAAATACGGGTTCTCGTTCCTCGTCAGTCCGACAACCTGAACCGCGTGTTCGAGATCTCGCCCACGGAATGTACGGCGATCCAGCTTTCGCTGCGGGTCGCCACGGTGGCCACCCTGGTGGCGACGCCGCTCGGGATCGCCATGGCCTGGCTCTTGGCGCGGCGCGACTTCTGGGGCAAGTCGACGCTGGATGCGTTGATCCATTTGCCGCTGGTGCTGCCGCCGGTCGTTACCGGCTATCTCCTGCTGCTGACGCTCGGCAGGCGCGGCCTCGTCGGCGCATGGCTCGCCGACCATCTCGGCATCGTGTTCGCGTTCCGCTGGACCGGCGCGGCGCTGGCCTGCGGCATCATGTCGTTTCCGCTGCTGGTGCGGCCGATCCGGCTGTCGATCGAGGCGGTGGACCGGCGGCTGGAGCAGGCCGCGGCAACGTTGGGCGCCGGATCGTTCCGGGTGTTCCTGACCATCACGCTGCCGCTGGCGCTGCCGGGCGTGCTGGCCGGGATGGTGCTCGGCTTTGCCAAGGCAATCGGCGAGTTCGGCGCGACCATTACCTTCGTGTCGAATATCCCGGGCGAAACCCAGACCATTTCCTCGGCGATCTATTCGCTGATCCAGACCCCCGATGGCGACAGCGCGGCGCTGCGGCTGGTGGCGGTTTCCATTGTCATCGCGCTTGCCGCGCTGGTCGGCTCCGAATGGTTCGCGCGGCGTGCCACAAGACGCCTGCACGGGAATTGATCATGCTGCGCGTAGACGTCACAAAACGGCTCGGCGAATTCGAGATCGAAGCGAGCTTCGCCAGCGAGGGCCGGGTCACCGGGCTGTTCGGCGCCTCGGGTGCCGGCAAGACCTCGCTGATCAACATGATCGCGGGCCTGCTGCGGCCCGATCGCGGCATCATCGTGGTCGACGGCGAAGTGCTCGACGACACCGGGGCGCGCCTGCATGTCCCGGCGCATCGCCGCCGCATCGGCTACGTATTCCAGGATGCCCGGCTGTTTCCGCATCTCGATGTCAGGCAGAACCTCGACTACGGACGGCGCATGAACGGTCTTGCCGACGATCCCGCGCAGCGCGCGCGCGTCACCGATCTGCTCGATATCGGCGGGCTTTTGGACCGCCGCCCCGGAAAACTCTCCGGCGGCGAGCGCCAGCGCGTGGCTTTGGGCCGCGCGCTGCTGGCGCAGCCGAGGCTGTTGCTGCTGGACGAGCCGCTGGGATCGCTGGACGAGGAGCGCAAGGTGGAGATCCTGCCCTATCTGGTGCGGCTGCGCGACGAGGCCGGCGTGCCCATGGTCTATGTCAGCCACGACGCCGGCGAGATGCGGCAACTGGCAACGCAAATCGTGATGCTCCGGCACGGGCGGGTGACCGCTTTCGGCGGCGTTGAAGTGTTACCCGGTGCGGCATCGCCGTCGGTTTAGTCGCAACCCGTCTTCCCAGAGATCGCTAGTCGTAAAATTCCGGCGAATGGCGGCGCGCGTCACTCGACGGTTTGTCGTGATTGATCCAGAGTTGCGCGTGCTTGTCGGCGAGGACACGCGCGAGCTTTTCCATCGACGCGATCGACTGTGCCCTGTCGGCGTTGAAGCCGGGAACGCGACGATTGTCCCAGTTGGACTGGAAATGCACGGCGTCGCCCGACAGCACGACATTGCCGGTCTGGCTGAGGTGGACGAGCAGCGACTGGTGTCCCGGCGTGTGACCGGGCGTCGACAGCACGGTCAGGCTGCCGTCACCGAACAGGTCCTTGTCGCCCTCGATCAGCTGTAGCTTGTTGTTCGGGCTGAAGGGCTTCGGCGGCAGCTTTTGGCCATACTCCCACTCCGCCTTCTGAATGATCAGGGTTGCGGCGGGAAATTCGTCGACATTGTTTGCCGACATGATCGGGGTGGACATGCGAGATCGCAACGTAACGTATGTCCGCGGGCGTGACGCCGAGCGCGGCGAGCGCCGCCACCAGGGTTTGGCTGCGGTGCCAGGTCTGGCTGAGCGCCGGGACAGTTATGCCATCCGGAACCGCCGCGAGCCGGTCGGTGATCCCGGTATCCCACAGCAGATACCCCTCGGTTGTGTGGCGAATGAGGTAGCAATTGTCGGAATAGTCGATCGGCACACCGGCGTTGGCGCCGGGCGACCACAGCGACTGGTCGGTTGCATGCGCCCAGCCGCAGTCGATGACATACAGCCGGTCGACTTCGCCCGCCCCGGCGCTGGTGGCGAAGGCGAGCAAGGCAAGCGTCAGAAACATGACCCGCATGGTTGTCTCCCCTATGCGAACAGTCATTGCTATCGCCCGACGTAGACGGGCGCGCGGTTTTCGCGCAGCGAGCGGCGGATGTATTCCTGACGATCCTCGCTTCGCAGCAGACGGCCGAATTCGAATTGCAACGTCACGAGCGCCAGCCTTTCACCTTCGCTGAGCGCACGATGGGCCGAGGCCAGCAGCGCCTGCACGCCGAGCCGCGCGGCAGCGGCGATCTGCTTTGCAAATTCGACGGCGCGGTCGAGCTGCTGACCGGGTGCGGTTAGCTCCTGCACGAGTCCCATGCGGTAGGCGTCATCGGCGCGCCAGTCCTGGCCGCTCAGCATGTAGCGCATCGCGTTGCCCCATCCGGCATCGCGGACAAAGCGGATGGTCGCGCCACCGCCCGGAAACGACGCGGCGGTGGCTTCCCCCTGGTTGAAAACCGCATCCCGCGCCGCGCCCCTCACATCGGCGGCCAGGAAAAGTTCATGCGCCACCCGCGTCACGCGTCCTTGCACGGCGACAATCAGAGGCTTGGTGCGCTCCGGCCCGGCGGTCGCGACCGGGTCGATGAAATTCGGCGGAGCCTGAAACGGCCCGGATCGCAAGGCGGCGCCCCAGGATTGAAGGTCGAGGCCTTGCGAAAAATCCGCTCCCTTGCCGTGGAGCACGGCAACGCGAAGGTCGTTGTCGTGCTCGAACTCGTAATAGGCCTGGCCCAGGGCGCTGAAAGTCGGAATATCGATGCGGTTCTGCGCCTCCGCCCGATCGATGCCGATCAAAAGCACGCCATTGGGCAGACGCTCGAGGCTAACGGTGCCCTTGCCTTGCGGTTGAGCCGGCGCCGCGCCGCTTGCCGGCGGCGCCGATTGGGCGAGCGCGGGGCCGGTGGCGGCAAATCCGGCGGCCGCCGTTCCCAAGAGAGTGAGAACGTCGCGGCGGGCGATATCTGTTTGGGGTTTGCTGGAAGGCGTCATCGCGATTGCTCCTCGAAATTGCGGTGGCGGCGGTGGCTTGCGGCTGCCAGGCCGGTAAAAGCTCTGGACATTGGGCAGAGGCCGATGCACATTTGTGGTACGAATCCGTACCACATCGCGTTGATATACGGTACGAATTCGTACCATGCAAGGGAAATTTTGTGGCGATGGAAAAAAACGCGCCTGAGACGCCGCTGTGCGATCGCATCATAGGTGCCGCGTTCACCGCGTTCATGGAGAACGGCTACGGCAACACCACCATGCTCGAGATCGCGACACGGGCTAAAGTCTCGAAACGCGATCTCTATGCCAACTTCTCCAGCAAGCAGGCGGTGCTTCTGGCGTGCATCGCCAACCGGGCCGCACGGATGCGGCTGCCGCCGGACCTGCCCACGCCGCGCAACCGCGAAATGCTTGCCGCAACGCTGACGGCGCTCGGACAGACCGTGCTTCGGGAAGTCTGCGAACCGGCCGTCACGGCGATCTATCGGCTGGCGGTCACTGAAGCCGAGCGCTCACCCGAGGCGGCCAAAACCCTCAATGCCAGCCGCTTCGTCAATCGCGACGCGCTGGCCGATCTGCTTGCCAAGGCGCAGACGGCTGGAATTCTGGGCGACGGCAACCCGCAGCAGATGATGGAGCAGTTCTTCGGCCTGCTATGGGGCGATCTCCTGCTGAACCGGCTGCTGGGCGGCACCGGCCCGCCGAGGCCCGCCGAGATCGAGCGCCGGTCGCGGGATGCAACAGAGGCATTCCTCAGGCTCTATGCCAATCCGACGTCCAACCGTTGACGGCGCGTCCTACTGTAGCCCGCCTGTAACCCGCCGCCACGGGCCCAACATCCCGCTGGCAGCGCGTCCACTATCCTGTAAGCTTGCCGCCGGACTGGCTCACACCCAGGCCGCCGGACCGCAACAAGAAAAGCAAAGCTTGGAGGAATCCCATGTCAGCTCCCAGGAGCCGCGTCTCGTTCAATCGCCGCACGCTTTTGCGTGCGGGCGCCGGCATGGCCGGCATTCTCGCCACCGGCCGCGCCCCGGCATTCGCGCAGACCCAGCCCAAGAAACTCGTGTTCGCGCATATCAACGCCATCCCGGAATCGGCGGCGGTCGCGTTCGACTGGATGGCCAAGGAAGTCACCGCGCGATCCAAAGGCGCGCTCGAGATGCAGTTCTTCGGCAAGACCCTGATCCCGCAGGAACTGGAGATCATGAACGCCGTCAAGTCGGGCAGCGTCGCGATGGGCAGCCCGGCCGGCGCCGCCGCGACCGTGTTTCCGGAAATGGGCGCGCTGCTGGTGCCCTATCTGGTGAAGGACTATGCCTCTGCCTACGCCATGCTCAACGGCAAGATCGGCGACACGATCAGCAAGCAGATCGAGGACAACTACAAGCTCAAGGTGCTCTGTTATTTCGATTACGGCTTCCGCCATTTCTGGACCGCGAAGAAGCCGATCGTCGAACCGAAGGACCTGCGCGGCATGAAGATCCGGGTGCAGCAGGCCAAGGTGTTCGGCGACACCATCAACGGGCTCGGCGGCAACGCCGTGCCGATGGCGTGTGGCGAGGTGATCACCGCGGCCAAGCAGGGCGTGATCGACGGCGGCGACCTGCCGATCGTCAACATGAAGGCGCTGAAGATCTACGACGTGTCGAAATATGCCTCGATGACCTATCACAATTACGGCCCGACCAACGCGGTGATGAACCTCGAGATCTGGAACTCGCTCGCGCCCGATCAGCAGAAGCTGATGCATGGACCTGTCGCGCGCCGCGCAGGAGAAGATCCGCGAGGCGACCGAGTCGGTCGACAATTTCGCCAAGGCGAAATCGGAGCTGGAGCCGATCGGCATGACCGTGGTGGAAGCCAAGGTCGAGGAATTCCGCAAAGTCGCGCAAGCGAAGATCTGGCCGGCCTACAAGAGCCAGTACGGCGCGCTGTGGGACCAGATCGAGGGCTTCAAGGCTTGAGTTGAGAGCGGGGGCCGAAGCCAGTTCTTCAGCCCCCTTTGTCCGTCCCTTGAGCCGCCGAAATCCGTCGCGCATGCTGCGTATCCTCTCAGCCGTCCCCAAAATCACGGTCACGGCGCTGATCATCCTTGCCATCGTCAACCTGCTGGTCGGCGTGATCCTGCGCTATTTCGTCGGCGCCATCACCGACTGGCTCGATGTCGACCCGGTGCCGTTCACCTGGGTCGAGGAAGTGGGCGAGCTGTCGCTGGCCTGGCTGACGCTGATCGGCGCCGCGATCGGCATCCAGTCACGCTCGCATTTCACGCTCACCATATTCGTGCATCGGCTGCCGGAGACCGCGCAGCTCTGGATCCACCGTTTCAATCACGCATTGATCATCGGCGTCGGCCTGCTGGCCGCGTGGTATGGCTTCAAGCTCTGCCTGCTCAACCGCACGCTGACGACGCCCGGCCTCCAGATCAATCTCGCCTGGCTCTACGCCTCTTCCGTGGTCGGCGGCGTCCTGATCGCCATTTACGGCTTGGCTGTCATGATCTCGCCGCCGCCGCAAGGCGATCCCCAGCACTGAGACAGACCATTCATGCTGCTTGCGACTGTCGCCATCATCTTTGCCGTGCTGATCCTGCTCTCGATGCCGATCGTGTTCGCGCTCGGTGTGGCCGGGATCGCGGGCCTGTGGATCGGCGGCTACCCGATGCACCAGCTTTCCTCGGCGCTGGTGTCGGGATCGCAGAGCTGGGTGCTGCTGGCAATCCCCGCCTTCGTGTTCGCCGGCAATCTGATGGAACGCTGCGGCATGAGCCACGCGCTGGTCGAACTGGCGCGCGCCCTGATCGGCTGGGTCAAGGGCGGACTCGGCATGTCGGTGATCGTGGTGGCGTATTTCTTCTCCGACATCTGCGGATCGAAAATGGCCGAGGTCTCCGCGCTCGGCTCAGCCCTGATGCCGCCGCTGACCAAGGCCGGCTATGACCGGCGGGATTCGGCCTCGCTGATCGCCGCCGGCACCGCGATGGGCATGCTGGTGCCGCCCGCGATCTTCATGATCGTGATCGCCCAGGTCACCAACACCTCGGCGGTGGCGCTGTTCGTCGCCGGCTTCGTTCCGGCCATGGTCATCATGCTGTGCCTGATGGCGGTGGTCTACATCCGCGCGCGCCAGAACGACTGGCCGGTCGATACCAGGCCTAGTCTTGCGCGCCTCGGCCACGCGGCGCTGCACGCCGCCGTGCCGATGGTGGTGCCGTTCGTGATCCTCGCCGGCTTCATCCTCGGCATCATCACCGCGACCGAGGCCGGCGCCGTGGTCGCCGGTTACGCCTTCCTCGCGGCAAAACTTTACTACCGCAACGTCTCGTGGCGCGAGATGGCCAAGATCGCCTACGACAGCGCGATCCTGACCGCGGCGGTGGTGTTCCTGCTCGCGGTCGCCTCGGTCTATCAATATTTGATGGGCGTCAGCGGGGTGCCGCAGTTGCTCGGCGAGTTGCTCGGGCCGCTCAAGACCCACCCGTGGCTGTTTCTGATCGGAACCGCCGTCATGACTTGCCTGTTCGGGATGCTGCTGGAGGGCCTGCCCGCCGCGGTCGTGCTGATCCCGGTGGTGTTTCCGATCTCCGAAGCCATGGGCATCGACCCGATCCACTTCAACATCGTGCAGACCGCAGCCGTCGGCATCGGGCTGTTCCTGCCGCCGATGGGCGTCGGGCTGTTGATGGCGCTGCGGTTCGCGAACCTCAGCGTCGGGCAGCACTTCCGCACCTACGTGCCGTACATGCTGGCGCTGTTTGCCGGGCTGTTGCTCATCATCTGCATCCCCGAGATCAGCCTGACGCTGCCGCGTCTGGCGGGATTGATCAGATAGGCGCGGCCTGTTCCCAGTCTTGGGGATCATGCATTAGATCAAATCCCGGCGACCGAACGCCAAAACTCCGACAGCCTGCGCCTGAGCGAGCCTATCCGCGTCAAGGGCGCGGCCTCTTCTTCCTCCTCCGGCAGCCGCAAGCCGACGACATTGACCCGGCCGCCCGAGATGCTGCGCGCCACCAGCACGATGGTGTCGAGCTCCAGCGTCGCGCCCTCTTTCGGCGCATGGTCGAGATGAACGTCGAAATAATCTGATAGCGTCAGTCTTGCCTGCTCTTCACCTACCGCCACGCCGTAGATCTCGGCAAGCTCGCCGAGCGTGTGCTCGCCGGAGACGACGAAATCCCCGAGCAGATGCGGATCGGGCGCCGAGCCGGGCTGCATGTCGACAAAGAAACGGTCTAGCGCCTCGGCTTTTTCCGGTGGCGCGAGCAGATAGATGTAATCGCCGGGGAGCACGGGATCGGCCTCCGTGGGCGAGAGAATGTGCTCGTTGCGGATCACCAATGTCGGCTTCGACCAGGAGGGAATGAGGCCGCGCCGAAAATACAGGCTCTTGGGGCGCACGGAATAGCCGACCAGCTGCTGCTCGAGCTGGCCGGGCAGATCGAGCTCGACGCGTCGCGGCCCGCGATCGGCGCGCGGCAGCGCCACATGCAGCCGGCGGGCGGCGGCGGCCAGCGTCCAGCCCTGCAGTAATAGCGAGATGATGACGACCACAAAGGCGACGTCGAAATAGAGGTAGGCCTTCGACAGTCCGACCAGCATCGGGATCGACGCCAGAAAGATCGCGACCGCGCCGCGCAGGCCGGTCCAGGCGATGAAAATCTTCTCCCGCCAGTTGAAACGAAACGGCGCCAGACAGAAAAACACCGCTAGCGGGCGCGCCACCAGCATCAGCACCAGCGCCACGATCACGGCAGGGATGATGCTGACGACCAGCCGCTGCGGCGAGACCAGGAGCCCGAGCAGCACGAACATCACGATCTGCGCCAGCCAGGTCGCGGCGTCGAGAAACGTCACCACCGAATTATGCGCCCGCGTCGGCCGGTTGCCGATGATGATGCCGGCGAGATAAACCGCCAGAAACCCCGAGGCGTGCCCGATCTGCGCCGCGCCGAAAATCACCAGCGCGGCGGTGGCGACGAACGGCGCGTGCAGGCCCTGCGGCAGCGCCACGCGATTGAGCGCCAGCACCACCAGGCGGCCGCCGATCACGCCGATGA
>CAVTNA010000020.1:0-9558 GCA_963735835.1 uncultured Alphaproteobacteria bacterium
CACTGGCGGCCTGTATTAGGCTTGGTGCAGCGAGCCTTCCAGCGGTTATGCTTCCTCACGGGGGTTGTGTTCCCTTCCAGGATGACATGAGTTCTCGCCCGCGCATTCACTGCAACGAACCGCGGGTGAGGCGCACCCTTGGGGTGGGGATCTGAGGCACCAGCCAGAGACTGCAAGCGATGACCACCGGTGAAGGCGCGGGCCGGCGCCAAGACGTACCGACGCTCACCGGGCTGCGCTTTCTCGCCGCCTTCTCCGTGCTGCTGGCGCACGGCCTGGCTGCGACCGTCGCCAACAACGAGCCGCCGCAAGGCGCCGTTCTCTGGCTCATGCAGTCGTCCGGGTTCGGCATGACGCTGTTCTTCGTGCTCAGCGGCTTTGTGATCCATTACAACTACGCCGGCCTGGTGACCGACGGTCGGTGGCGCGGCATCGCTGCCTTCCTCTGGGCGCGCTTTGCTCGCCTCTATCCACTGTTTCTGCTGATGATGCTTGTCTACGTGCTGGTGAGCCAGAGGCACGTCGCGTACTGGACCGGGCGGCCTGAGGAAATCAACTCGATTTTTCAGGCGCTGCCGTATTTCCTGTTGTCGATACAAAGCTGGATCTACAAGCTGATCGACGGCGGCTCGCTGATCGACGCCATTCGCGGCGGCTCGCCGCCGACGTGGTCGATCTCTACCGAATGGTTTTTCTACTTCGCCTATCCGCTCATCGCCTGGTTCATTCTGCGCGCCCGCGCGCCCGCAATTATTCTGCTCGTCGTCGGCCTATGGTGCGTGTTGTGGACCTCGTTTTCGACGGGTCTCTACGATCACAGCCCGCAGATTGACGCCTGGGCGGTAGGCCATTTCGGCCCCATTGCCGGGGTGCAAAACCATGAGGATTCGTTCGTGCGATGGCTATTATATGTATCGCCCTATCTGCGCATCGGCGAGTTCGTGCTTGGTGCCATGACCGCTCAGCTCTACATCGCACTGCAAAGGCGCGACGTCACGCGTGGGGAAAATACGCTGGGCGGCGCCATGTTTTGGGCGGCGGCATTGAGCGTCCTCCTGGTCACTTATCTGGAATACAGTCCCGACGTTCCGATGACGATCTTCCGCAAAATGAACATGAACTTCGCATTGGCGCCATCGGTGGCGCTGCTTGTGTTCTGCGCCGCCCGCTATCAAAGCGCCGCGTCGCGGCTCTTGACGTCGCGTCCCGCCATTGCGCTCGGCGAGGCCAGCTACTCGATATACCTGGTGCACTCGATCGTGCTGATCAGCGCCGTCAAGCTGACCGGAAGCGCCGTGCACGGCACCGCCTACAATGTCGTCAAGCTCATTGTTCTGATGGCGATCGTCGTGGCAATTTCGCTGCTGCTCTACGCCTATTACGAGGCGCCGGCGCGCTCGTGGCTGCGCCGGCGCGGGAGCAAGCGATCCGCACCCGCCGCATTTGCAGACGCCGCGCAATCGTCGGCGTCGTGATGCCGCGCGGCGCGGCCCGATGCTTCCGGACGCCAGCATTGCGTTCGACTTTTCGGGATCATGCTCCAACGGAGATAACCGGAACGGTGGAAGGAAGCGAAAACGGACGGTAAGCTGCGTGAAGCTAGCGCGAGCTCACTTTGCCAAAGAGTCCAGTAGCCGCGGCTCGATGAGAACGTGGCTGACGTATCGCGCCGCCGCCGGCGTCAGGTGGCTATAGTCCCAGACCACGATGTCGTGTTCCAGATCAGGCCCGACGGCGGTCAGGCATCCTGCGGCATCGCATAGCACGTCTCGCATCGATAAATACGTCACACCCGCGGGATAGCGATACGACTTCATGAGCGTATCCACGGCGAGCGAGGCTGGATCAAGACCGACGAACGCTCGCTGTGGGATCGGGCGATTGCCTTGTACGAAATTGCGGGCGAGATTTTCCGGCAACGACGGAAACCACACCGGAATTTCGCCGACAAGGAAGATGGCCTTGGCGCCGCGTTGCAGGAAATCGTCCAGCTTTGCCGACAGCACCGCGTTGAAATCGCCGCCGAGAAAGGCTGGCGGCTTCATCGCATCCGTCCACCAGGAATCGACGATGACGATGTCGGGCTTCACCGCCGCAATGCTCTGCGCCACCAAAGCGTTGATCTCTTTGCACCTTTGCGTACTCTCATCGGTTACGATCGGCTCGCAGCCACCGGCGCTAAGCTGAAGAAAATTGACGTTGAAGCGCTCCAGAAGCGGACCGAGCCCGAGGGCCAACGAGCCGGCGTGCGAATCGCCGGTGAGCAACACGGTTTTCGCCCCCGGATATTTGAGATCGAGGCATTTGTTTTGCGTGAATACCGCAGCGGATTCGCCCGCCAGATAGCTGAAGCAGGACCGCTGGCCGAACATGGCGACAAAATCGCTACGGTTGGCCACGCGTCGCAACAGCGGCATCGTCTCGCGCTGGTAGGGCGATAACACGGCCGTGCGCATCACGAGCGTCGGCGTGACCGCTGCAGCCAAGCCGACGGCAAGCATCGCCAGCAAGAGCAGCCCGGCGTGGCGCGGCTTGCGCCAGGGGCCGAACCGGAACGGCGTTTCGACGAAGCGAAACGTCAGCCAGGTCGCCCCGGCGCAGCATAATAGCGCGGCCGCCTTGAGGAGCTGCCGTTGCAGCGAGCTTGCGGCGAATAGTGGTGTGTACTTCTCGAACAGCAGCAGCGTCGGCCAATGCCAAAGATAGAGCGAATAGCTTGCCAGGCCGACGGCAACGGCAGGCCTGGTGCCCAGCACATAACGGTTGAGCAACGCATCGGGACCGGCGGAAATGATCAGGACAGCGCCAAGCGCCGGCAGCAGCGCCGCCCATCCGGGAAAGGTGCTGTTGCGGGTCAGCGCGAACAAGCCGATCACGATCGACGCCATGCCGATCGCCGAGCGCGCGTGTGCGGTGCGCGGCCACAACGCTCCGCTGCCGCCCCCGAAGTCTCCGACGCAAGCCAAGGCCGCGCCCAGCATCAGCTCCCAGGCTCTCGCCTGTGGCGAGTAAAACGCCATCTCCGGGCTGGTCTGCACCGTCAAGACATTGAAGCTGAACGAGACGGCCGCGATCGCCAGCACAAACGGCAAGGAGATGAGCTTAAGGCGAAACAGCCCGAACAGGAACAGCGGCCACACGATGTAAAACTGCTCCTCGATCGCCAACGACCAGAGATGCAGAAGCGGCTGGGTGGTCCCCGTCTGAGTGAAATAGTTCGAGCCGTGCAACAAGGTAAAATTGGTGACGAAGGCTGCGCCGGCAACGATACCACGATAGGTCGCACCGAATGGCCGCAGCACGCTAAACAGCTCGTCGTCCCGGCGCACCGTGAGCGCCGTGCCAAACGTGAACAGGAGGACGACCAGCAGGGCGGGGAAAATTCGGCGGATGCGCCGCTGATAGAAATCCGAGAATGTAAACGAACCTGCCCGCAGATTGTCGAGGATGTTGCCGGTAATCAGATAGCCGGAAATGACGAAGAAGATATCGACGCCGGTGAAGCCGCCCGGAACCGGCCCAACGTTGAAGTGAAAGGCAACGACCGCCAGAACCGCAATCGCGCGCAAGCCGTCGATGTCCGGCCGGTAGCTTTGGCGAACGCCAATGTCTGAAACCGAGACCATTGCCGGCGAGCGAGTTGCTTCAAGTGTGAACGTAGACATCAGCCTTCCCGCCACTTTGCGGTCAGACGCCGCTTCCTTTCGCGAAGGTTGCGGAACGGAACGCCGAGGTAATGTTTGCGGAAGAATTGCAAATGTCCCATCGGGCTGATAGTCATCGGCGAATCCGCGGGTACGTACCAGCCGTTGATGCCAGTGCGCCGCACCCATTTGTAGCCCCGGCGAGTTAGATAACGGTGGGTGCTAAGATTGAACGCGAGATCCTCGATCATAATGAGTCTTGGCCGCCATCGATCGAGGTCGAAGCCTTCAAGTACTTCAAGTTCGTGGCCCTCCACGTCGATGGAAACAAAATCGAGCGGCGCAGGCGCCTTGGCGTCGATCAAGATTTCATCGAGTGTACTAAGGAGCACGTTGCTAGTGGATGGAATCTAACACTTGGTGCCCACGCCTGACAGCGGCGATGATTTTGTCTGGGTCTGCGGTCCAGGTGAAGGGTTTGGGATCATGGTTGGTCTCCGCGACGAAGCGGTTGATGGTGGCTTGGAGATCGACAACGCATCGGAAGACACCGCGCTTCAGTCGCTGCTTGGCAAGTTTGGCGAAGAACCCCTCGACGGCGTTGAGCCACGAGCACGAGGTCGGCGTGAAGTGGAAGGCGAAGCGCGGGTGCCGGTCGAGCCATTGACGCACCTTCGGATGCTTGTGGGCGGCGTAGTTGTCGAGGATCACGTGCACGAACTTTCTGGCCGGCACCTGCGCCTCAATAGCATTCAGGAAGCGGATGAACTCCTGGTGACGATGGCGCTGCATACATCGGCCAATGACCTTGCCTTCGAGCACGTCGAGAGCAGCGAACAGCGTCGTTGTGCCGTGGCGCTTGTAGTCATGGGTCATCGTGCCGGCGCGGCCCTTCTTCATCGGCAGGCCGGGCTGGGTGCGGTCGAGGGCCTGGATTTGCGACTTTTCGTCGACCGAGAGGACGATGGCATGGGCGGGCGGATCGACATAGAGCCCGACAACATCGCGCAGCTTGTCGATGAACTTCGGGTCGTTGGAGAGCTTGAACTGCTGGACCCGGTGCGGCTGAAGACCATGCGCGCGCCAGATGCGTTGGACGGAACTTGCGCTGATGCCGACGGCTTTCGCCATCATCGCGGCAGTCCAGTGGGTCGCCTCGACGGGCGGATCGGTCCGGGTGAGCGCCACGACACGCTCGGCGATATCCGACCCAAGTGGCGGGATGCGCGACGGTCGCGTCTTGTCGCGCAGCAGGCCGTCGTAACCAGCCTGCATGAAGCGTTCCTGCCAGCGCCACACACAGGTCTTCGACTTGCCGGTCTGGCGCATGATCTCATTGGTGCCGACGCCGTCCGCGCTCAACAGGACGATCTCGGCCCGCCAGACATGCTTATGCGGTGCGTTGCGATCCCGCGCGAGCGCGGCCAGACGGCGGCGATCAGCGGGCTTGAGAGTGATGGAAATTCCGGTTCGCATGCGCCAGACTCGCACGTGTCGAGTCCGCCGGGAATCCCTTCCGGGATTCAAATGTCAGATTTGACTAGTACCAACTGGCCGCATGCCGGCGACAAAGAAATCGGGATCTAGTGAGGTATGAATGCCGGCGAGGTTGAGCGTCGCCGACTTGCCGGAATTTTTTGGCGACGAACAGGCCACGGCATAGACCTTGGCGCGCCGTTCTTGTCGCAATCGCTCGGCGAGATCGTGTTGCGGTTCGACTAGGACGCCTTCCCAGCCAAGTTGTTCAAGGGGCCAAGTCTGCGAACCATCCCTTGGATCGTTGGCGCCAATATCGACGAAATAGCCGCTGAGCGAACCGCTGAAAAACTCTAGTTTAAGCTCGTCTTCTAACTCGGGAGGGAAGATCGCTTTCATAGGCAACAACGTGTGTTTGCGGACTTTCCCGCGGAACTGAGCCACCACGGCTTCCAGGTCCAACCCGGCCTCAAAGCTTATAAAGAACCGTTCCAGCCCAAAGGAATCAAGTCATAAGTCAGCTTGTGGGTACGGTGGCAAGGCCGACACATGTCCGTTTGTGATGCTGTGGACTGCTTGTCCGCCGGCACGTGAGCGCCATGGATGTGGGGGCCGATAGACGACCATGGATTTACCGACTGCGGTTTCATCATGATAGAGGTTGAAGGACATGAGGAGGCTGTACATGATGGTGCAGTGATCTTTGATCGAAACTCAGCGGCCGACCCGCACCTGCCGTATTAGCAGCGCAGTCGCCGGCTTCACGATGCCGCGGCGGCCCGTGGCTGGAGTCCCGGTTCCAAGGCATTGTTATCGGCGCCTGGACCTCGCACGCGAATTCTGAAGCCTCTCAGCGATGAGTTACGACACTTTCTATTTCGCCTTATTTCTGGCGGTGACCTGGGCTGCGTTCGCGGTGCTGCCATGGCGCGGCTACGTGCTGTTGCTCGCCAGCATCGGCTTCTATGCGGTCGCCGGATTGCGCGACAGTCTCTTGGCCGCCGCCGTCATTCTCGTCAATTATGCCTTTCAGTTTGCGATCATGCGCGATCGGCGCTGGCTCTATGGCGCGCTCGTTCTCAATATCGGTTGTCTCGCCTATTTCAAATACCGCGTATTTCTCGAGACCGCCGCCGGCCTCGACGTGTTCGCGCAGCATCTCGTCATTCCGCTCGGCATCTCGTTCTATATTTTCCAGCTGACGGCCTTTCTGATCGATCTGTCGCGCGGCCGCGCCAAGCCATTTTATTCGCTGCCGCGCTTTGCGCTTTTCAAGTTGTTCTTCGGCCAGCTCGTGGCCGGTCCGATCATGCGCTGGCGGCAGTTCGGCCCGCAGATCCATCGCCTGTTCGACGGCACCCTGCCGCAGCGCCGGTTGCTCGGGATCGCGCTCGGGCTTTGCCTTGTCGGCTTGATCAAGAAGGTCGTGTTCGCCGACGCGCTCGCGCCGTTCGTCGAAACGATTTTCCACAACGGCCCGGCGAGCGCCGCGGCTGCGTGGCTGGGCATCTTCCTGTGCGAGCTCGCAGGTGTACTTCGATTTTTCCGGCTATTCCGACATCGCGCTGGGCTTAGGCTATCTGTTCGGGCTTCGGCTTGCCGTGAATTTTCGCCAGCCGTTCGCGGCACTGACGCCCCAGGAGTTTTGGCGCCGCTGGCACATCACGCTGAGCTTTTGGA
This sequence comes from uncultured Alphaproteobacteria bacterium, assembly GCA_963735835.1. Lineage (GTDB taxonomy): Bacteria > Pseudomonadota > Alphaproteobacteria > Rhizobiales > Xanthobacteraceae > Bradyrhizobium. The sequence goes on from CAVTNA010000020.1 coordinate 6,801, forward strand.
TCCGCGATTACTTCTTTACGCCGCTGGCTCGCCGCTGCGCTCGCGGCGGTGGGCAGCTTCGCGCTTGTCGTCGCCATGGCGTTGGCCGGGCTCTGGCACGGCGCCAACTGGACATTCATCGTTTGGGGCGTCGGCTGGGCGCTGACCATTCTGACTGGCGGATGCCGGATCGCCACCTCGCGCGGCTGGGTCGCGCCCAATGGGTGCTTGACCTTCGCATTTGGCTCGTCCTGCTGGCGTTCTTCCGTCGAGCCGACGTCGGCGCCGCACTCCGCTATATCTCCACGATGTTCGGCGGCGGCGCCGCGGGTACGGCACCGTTACCCGACGACGGCACGGGCGGCGCTCTGATCCTCGCTAGGCTGCGCAGCGCTTGCTCGCGCTGCACTGGACGGAAGGTTATCTTCACACGCGACGAACGATTCTGTTGATGCGTCGCTTCGACGGTCTGGTACTGCGCGCGCTCTTCGCCGGCCTCGCACTGTGGCTGTTGCTGCTGCCGAAGGTGCAGGCCAGATCCGTTCATCTATTTCCGGTTCTGATCATGGTGCCGAAAATTGAGCCGTGGATCTCTGCTGGTTGGCCGCGATGCCGCGACGCTGGTCACGGAGCTGTTCTTTCGACTGACCATGCGCGACGCCGCTGCGCTGGGTGCTGCCGCTTGCCGCAGGCTCGCTTCTGTAGGGTCCGGATCTCGCGACCGGCTACCGCCACCGCGCGAACGTCGTCGGCATGTGGGTGACGGAAAATCGCAACTTCATCCGCACCTCCAATCTCGGACTGCGCGATCGCGACCGTGCGCTCGCCCACGGCGCGGTCCGCAGGGCGATCATCGTCGGCAATTCGTTCGTCGAGGCGGTGCAAGTGGAGGCGCGAGACCAGTCGGCGGTGGCGGAGCATATCGTCGCGCGCAAGCGTCCGATGCCGAGGTCGTCAATCTCGGGCTCCGGCAGCGAAGCCCGCCGTTGAGGTGGCGCGGCTGCAATCCCAGGGCCTGGCCATGTCACCCGACCTCGCCATCGTTGTCGTCGACGTCGGCGATTTCATCAACCCGGCCACGACAGGAGACCGGGAATTGACCGGCTACCGGCCGGACGCAGCGGGCGAGTTCCATCTGTCATATGGTTTCAGGAACACGTCCGGCTACCGCTTTCGCACTTCGCGGGCGGGTCGTGCGTTCTATTGGCTATTGGACCACAGCGAAGTCGCGCGCATCATCAATGACCGCAAGAACGTCGGTATATTTGCCGAGCTTCCGCTGTCGGCCGCATCGCAAGCCAACGAGCAAACCACGATGTATCCTGCTGATAGCCTCGACCCGTATGTTGCTCTGTGGATCAAAGGCGAGCCGGCCGGGGCGCGCGCCGTTTTCGATGCCTTCATTCGCGACCTCGCCGCCATTCATCGCGATAACAAGCTCCCCATCATTGTCGCGACGCGTAACATCAAGGCAGGCCGTCCCGGCTTCGCCGACAGGCGTGCCGCCCTCATCGATGTGATCCGTGCTCAGATAGAGGGTGCCGGTCTGCGTTTCATCGATCTCGATGCGCGGGAAGTGGCCGCGGTCGGCGCCGACCGCGATGCCGAACTTTACGGTTTTGGCGCCAATCTGGGGATCGGCCATCTCAACGCAGCGGGCAACCGCGTCTACGGTGAAATCTTCGCGGACGCGATCGCAAGCGCGATGCCGCGCTAATTCAGGCCGACGTCAATCTCGCGTTTGACGCAAGCGACAGTGATGTGGTCAGCAGCGCAGGCTTCGAGATTGCCGCGCCCATGTCAGACCGAAGAATCTCTCTGCTTCAGGCCGAGGAGTCCCTTTGCCCGGGTCGCCAGATATCCATCCGGAGAAAACAAGACATTCAAACTATAGCGCAGCCATCCGCTCAAGCCTTGCAATGTCGGGGCGGCATGGCGGACGAAGCGGAACTCGCAGGCGGTGCGGATCGCGTTCGCGGAGCCGGCGTTCTGGGTGCGATGCAGGACGAACTGATCGAAGATCAGCGCGTCGCCGACCGCAAGCTGCGGCGTCGACGGCGCGCCGATGGTGCCGACAAAGGCATCGTCCCGGTATTTATCCTTGCCGGCCAGCAAAGGCACGTTGCGCATGACCGTGTGCGAGCGCGGCACGAAATCGAGCGAGGGTAGATCGGTGCCGACAGGATCGAGCGGCATCCAGACGTTGATGGCGGCTCCAGCGACCCGATAGATCGAGGCGGCGTCGGCGTCGATGTGCCAGGGCACTTTCCTGATCAGGCCGAAGTGGCGGCGGAAATAGGACCGCTTGGGAAAAAACCGCCAGCCGGGCCCGAACCTGCGCCTGACTTGCGCTTCGACTGCGCCGAGCGATTGTTCGTAGCGCTGTTGCAGGTCCGGGCGCGCTTTGCGCAGGAACGCCGGCAACGGCCGCAGCCATACGCCATGCCAAAGGTGGAAGTGAAAGTCGAGCAAGCGGTTCGAGATATGCTCGCAGGAACCGAGAAAGGCGTAAATCTCGTCGACGGTGCGGCGCAGACTAGCCGCGTCCTCGGGCGACAGAAATCCCCGAACGATTGCGGCGCCGTCCGCCGCGAGGTCTTCAGCCGCGAGGTCTTCAGCCGCAAGGTCTTCAGCAGACTGTGTCATTCCCGTCCGTCCGCGGCCTCCTTGGGCCACAGTCAGCATAGCACCAACGGCTTGGCAATTGTGGGGTACAGAGGCCGGGTGGCGCGTTGCGCGCCGCGCCGCAACCGATTACATAACCGGCCGGAGCACGACC
>CAVTNA010000021.1:0-40926 GCA_963735835.1 uncultured Alphaproteobacteria bacterium
GTTATGCCTTGGTTCAGTTCGTGTCACCGCCCTGAAGGTGAGCGCCATCGCGGGACTGCGGCGGCTCGCCCAGTCGATTGCCGCGCTGCAGGGCGCGTTCCAGCTGAAGGAGAAGGAGTTCGCCGGTATCGTGGCAATCGGCAGGACCGAGCTGCAGGAGGCCGTACCGATCACGCTGGGGGCGGAGTTCTCGGGCTTCGCGGAGGCGTTCAGCCGGGACCGCTGGAGGACCTTCAAGTGCGAAGAGCGGCTTCGCACGGTCAACCTGGGCGGGACGGCTGTCGGCACGGGCATCAGCGCCCCGCGAAGCTATATCTTCCTCGTCATCGAGAAACTGAGAGATGTGACGGGCATGGGCCTGGCACGCGGGGAGAATCCGTCGACCAGACTGCAAACGCGGATTGCTTTGTCGAAGTACGGGATGCTGAAAGCGCATGCGGCCAGCCTCATGAAGGTCTGCCAGGACCTGCGCCTCCTCAATCTCCTCGGTCTGTCTGGATACGCAATACATCTTGCAAATCTTCTGCGCGTAGCAATTTGTCCGAAAGCCCAAAACTCGCCGCTACACTCTGCTCCACATACTTCCTGAAGGTCTTGGTCTAATCTCCCACGCCCATAGGCAAAGCCGAAATGTTCTTTTCGACCAACTGAAAATAGTTAGCAATCGCCTGGGCTTTCTCAAGATTTTTGGTCATCACCGAACGTACTTGCTGGCATTTCATTTTCGCATGGTGCGTATTTTCCGGGCAGCATAGACCTCAACCCCACGTTACACCTCTATTTCAGATATTTCACAATAGGCTTGTTCGTCGCAGATGGTCTGTCGGCTTCGCGCTCTCCCTCTTTTGTGGAAGTCTTTATATTTCTGATCTTTGTCGGGCAGGTTGCAAATGGACTCCTAACATTTTGAAGCTGGGATAATAGTTTTCTGAAACATAAACCATGGCTATTCCAAAATGCTACAGTCATTTCCTGTTTGGATTAATTCAGTCTCGTTTCACCACCGCCATTGCCTCAGCAATCGCCAGCACTCCACTCATCCACAACGGGCTCTTTGTCAGCTATTGGTTCAAGTCATGGATTTTGGCTTCGGTGATAATGATACCGTTTGTTCTGTTAGCAACTCCACTCATCCGCAAAGCCGTTGAAGCAATGGTAGAATGAGCTTCCTCCACCGAATTTGAAATTAAACGATGTCAGAAATAGTCGCCGAGTTTATTGAGTGGCGTCGACCACCTCTGCGTCTTCGTAAGGAAGTTGATCTTGCATTTCGGATCAAAGGACAGAGCGTTGAGATATTTGAGGTCCGTGCCCATTGGACGGGAAAGGGCAAGCCCATTGAACACCCGATTGCAAAGGCGACCTACAACAAGCGCAACCGCAGTTGGAGGATTTTTTGGTTGCGAGCTGATCTAAAATGGCATCGATATGAACCTCTTTTCCAGAAGTCGATGCTATCGAAGATTTCCTCCTGACCGTCGAAGAAGATGATCATGCTTGCTTCTTCGGTTGATTGCAGAGTTCGAGAACTTTATCTCCTACTGCTTCCTGCCGCTCACAATGATCACATCGTTGAGCATCTGACTGTTTTGTCGAAGATAAGCTTCCACATCTTTCGCGGTCGCTTGCTCCAACACCTTGATCTTGTCGTGTTTGGTGCTTTGTAATGCCCTAATAAGATCAGGCATCGTCGCAATCTCTGTTTTCTTTCCAATCATCACTTACTGCCCGATCCGCTTGTACAGCGACGGCGACCATTCCTTGGTTGGCTCAAGTTCGATCTGCTGGTTCTTTACGAACTCGTGGATGCTCCGACGGTATAGCTGTGATCTTGTAATGTCTTGCTGCTCGCAGATCTTGTCGATCACGGTCAACAGTCCATTTGGCAATCGGAACGCCGTCGATTTATCGGGTGGATTTTGTCGGTACAGTTTCAATTGATTGTCTCCTCGTCGTTTTCGAACAAGAATTCGAATGGGCAAGATGACGCGGGTTCTTCAATTACTCGCTTTGAGACATAACGTGGAGACAACTCGAACAGACGGATCAGCGTCCGCTGCTGTCGTGATTTTTCCATGCTGCGAGATTGCAGGTGAGCTCATCACCGTCGGTATCACGGAACTGCTTAACGAGAGTTTCGAGAGTATGACGCTGCAGCTTCATTGGTCCCGTCATATCGGGTGACAGGGTTTTGGTCTTGGTTGCTCGTCGCAATGCTCCTAACGACCTTTTGAAATTATCGGATTTATTTGAGTTCATAGTTCCTCCCGTTGTTATGTTTAATCGTTTTGATCGATATATTTATGTTCCGACAACGTTTAACGGGCATTGATAGACGCGATGCATCTTCCTGTGGTTGAGAGATGATGTAACTACCTGATCTCACTTCGTTCGATCTTGCTCAGTGGTTGCTCCAGCAACCACTCGCAACGTTTCAGATCTGCATTGGTGTTGAGATTGTTTGGTTAGTAGGTGACTGCGGCATGTTCGGAGCCATACCTCTGGCTACTCAGCCAAAGGTCTGGTCAGGGTCCTGCGATACGTCCCATCGCTTACCGCTGATTTGGAACACTCTTGCGAGTACGGCGCAGTTTTGCGATCTCCCGTTCACGTCCGGTCTTAAACGCCAGCTTCCACAGAGCTAATCAGCCGACCCTGTGGGCTTGAGGGGCGTGAGTTGTGTCCCGTTGCCCTCATTGTGCTTTGAAACGTGTTTCCACGCCTCTCTGCTTGCGGCAGACCCAATAACCTAAATTGGATGTAGCCCTAACTGAAATCCGAACGGCAACGCGTCTTAGCGGCAGTTTCGACAGGTTTGGCTCTCAAATGTGGGTGGTCTATCAAATGTATTTATATCGACGAATTGTCAGAAACCCACAATCTCAAAATTGATTCCAAGATATCTTTCCAGATCTTACAGACGGTGATTGGTTGGCTCTCGACCTTGGGATATGCTGTTCTGGCTCTGGTGGGCTCGGTGGGCTCTGGTGGGCTCTGGTGATTGTAACTGATTACTAGGTCCCTGTACTGCCAAAATCCACCGGAAAAAAGGACCTTTTCTTACCCGATCCGAACAAGATAACCGCGCTGGTCCTTTCTTCGGTCCATCAATTCTCGCCAAATACTGTCCAAGAACGAGATCTCACCAATAGACAGCCCACGCTCGTCGGTCACGGTCTCGGCACCTTGATCGGCTCGCCCCTCTCCCGCTCGCCACATCTTGGGCGTGTAGATCATCAGGCAGATCCCGCCCGAAACCCGCATTGTATCGCAGCTTCTCATTTCCGCCCTTCGTGATGTAACTCGCGATACCGTTAAGATTTTGAGCGACCGTCCGCTTTTTGAAATGCCTCTTTAGCTCGATCTGATACGACGAACGCTGCCAGACAGAGAGCTTTTTGAAGTTCCTACGAAGCTGTGTCCTCACCAGTGATGAGTTACCACTACCAAGATCCACTATCCCATGGAAATGCACCAGCGCACCGCTATCAGCAGTATCTATTGCATTTCGATCGGCTAGCCGCTCAAGTACGTCGAGCTTTTCGGGTTTCATCCTTCTTTAATGACCCTATCCTTCGCAGTAGCGCTATATTCACCACTTCGATCTCTATGGCGCCGAGAAGCCAAGCACCAGATCCATCGAAGCAGCGGCGCAGAGCTGCTCCATATTTACCACAGCTCGCATCACGTCCTTTTTGTTTAGGCTGAGCTAGGAGTGAAGGACGGTCAGGAAGCGCAGCCGTTCCTGGGCTTCATCTCTCGTCAGAACTCCCAGCTTCTTTCGGTAGTCTTCAAAGAGCAACGTCGCGTGATGCTCGGCTACATTGTCATGCAGCAACGACCCAGATTCACCGCATACTCTCGAGTCTTGTCCGCCTATGCGAGCCGAGATTTGGGCGGATAGGGATTGTAGACGTTGGAGTTCGTTGAGCCGAAGTTCTTTTTAGTTCTCGAAATGATTGTGCCATTGCGTTTTACCAGTTCTTTCAATTTTTGTAGTCGAGAACCATTTCTCGATCGCAAGACATCATTATATGCCAACTGCGTTTTTCAATCTCTTGGCGGTCAAAATGCTGCTTTTACGTTGGTAATGTAATTTCACATGTGCTCGCCGATTTAGACGGCAGCGACGGACGGCGGGCTACTGTGCTAATGACAGGATCAGTGCCGCACGAGGTCTGCTAAGGCACTACGATCCGAGCTTCACCCAAATCGTGTTGGGCTTATTAGCTGAAAGCCTTCGAGGAAACAGTGGTGCGGGTCAGATGCTACCAATTCGCTGCACACGTTATCGACGGTGTATGGCACGAACTCGTTGTCTTTGACCCACAGGCGAGATTTCGCCTTTCGATAAATGTTGATTTCGTGACCATCAATCGAAATCGCAAAATCTCGCCAAACCACTGCGTCATAAGGTCCGTCGGGCAGGTCCGTTTTTGACGCTCGGCGGGCTACGAAATAATGTGCATCTTCGTCTTCCGAGACCGCGAGCGGTGTCGAATGGATTGTAAATGCTTCTTCTTGCTTTTTTCACCTTTAAGGCTTTTGTGATTGAAGTTGTCGACATGGCAATTTGATCCTTTTCTATAATCGAGAACCAATTTCTCAATTTATGACCCGATTATATGACAGAAGCGTTCGTCGATATATTGATACTCGAAATAGCGCTTTACGTTGGTAATGTTTAGCTGATTTGATGGTGTGATTTACCAACGTAAATACTGTGTTTTTGTTCGTAACTTATGGTCCTTGGGACTGGGTACACTCAGCACTCATTTTGGGGGAGCAAATGAAGCAGCCATTCCAGCGCCACTTCGCGTACCACCACCCTTTGTTCAAAGCTGCGAAGACGGCAAAGGGAAATCGATGGGACAACACCGTCTATTACTTTTGGTGGGAATTTCTTCGCCGCCACGAAGGGTACAAAAAGGCTTGTGAGAACGACGGAAACGGAAAATACGCGGGGCTCTATGCTGACTTCCGCAACGTGCATGGGCTAAGTTTCAAAGATTGGTGGACCAAGGAGGATCGAGGAGCCCGCCTATTTGCAGAGCCCCGATTACCGATGGGCGTCATGGCGATGACATCCGAGGACATCAAAGCGCTACCAGCCGATTGGGAGCCGCAGTCACTATTGATCGTCGCGATACCCTTGAACCTCCGCAAACGCCACATTCAACAGCGACTGACCTCGATTCTTGCCCAGCGTCATAAAGGGGAGCGTGGAAAGACCACCCCAAGTCAGGCTCGCTATCCCATTGCCACCAAGTTTAAGCTCAGCAGTCTAAAGGGCATCTTGGAGGCGTACGACCTGCGAAACTCACAACCCGACTTGACGCTGTGGGAGATTGGTCAAAAGCTCGGGCTAACTACCAAGCTTAAGCCCGATGAACTGTTAGCGGCTCGTGGGAGGGGAAGCGGGACTGCTGTGAACAAGAAGAACGTGCTGGCGGTAGCAGCAGCCAAGAAATTGAAGTTGGCAAAGCGAATTATCGAGGGAGTTGGTAAAGGGATCTTTCCTGCGAACTCGGTCCGATGACTTTAGCGGCGCCGAACCAGATCCCCGCGGCATCTTAACCATGCCCATTTATCGTGAACAGCGAAACTATTTGACGACGCTCTGACGATCGCAGACCATTGCTGCATGGTCAAAACGCTCGATAAACCGAAGCCGACCGTGTTGAAGCGCCCTAACAAGACGCCTGATCAATACAATGATGTCAGCGCGCTTGAGCGCATCGCCATGAATGCCGACCGACTTGGTGACTTCGAATATGCGGAGATGGCGCGGGCTCGTATCGGCTACCTCAATAACGGGATGAGGGAGGAGCTACGAACTAAATTCCAGCGGATCGTGAAGGTCTACGAGAACTTCCTCACCAAGAAGAACGAAGGCAAGACCAAAGCAACCTACACGTGGCGAAGGATAGAAGGCAAAAGTGAAAAGCAGACGCTGATCGATAGTGCTCGGAGTAAGTTGCCAGCCGACAGTTTCAAGTGGCTTGTGCAAGAAGGCAGGATTGAAGATACAGCGGAATATTTGATTATCTCGTTTCCCAACGATTTCCCTTCTGACGTCGTTCAGTTGGCTCAGAATAGGATTGCTAACGCAACAGCCGTCGCGACCTTGGTGAAATAGCGCAGATCGGACCGTTTGGGGATTGGTATCAGCCATCTCGGTTTTCAACTTCCTACACGAGCGTTATAATCCCACGTCCTCAATCAACTCGATGGAGGATGACAATGACTGCTCCCAAACAACAATCTTTAAAATCACTGACGTTTGCGGCGCTTCCCAAGATCGAAGCCAATCCTGTTCAAGAACGGCGAACCAAAACCATTGCTCGTCTTGAAGAACAAAAAGTGCTTTTCGCAAATCCCAACTACACCCGAACAGTGCGGACGACGGTGAAGGACCAGGATGGCAAACGGTCCGTTGTTGAAAAGCAGCAGCGTGTTGCGCCATGGTGGGTTCGGCTTAACGGAGGCCTCTATCTGCTTACGATCCGCTCGGGCTGGAAGCCAATCGAGTTTGACAAAGGTAAGTCTGCGATTGTTGTGCTGTCAGAATATAAGCTGCCTGCCATCATCGATACGCTGATTGCCGCTGTTCGAAACGGCGAGCTCGATGAGCACTTGGTGCGAGGTAGAAAAGCCATCCCAAAAAGAAGAAACTGAGCTCGGCGCTTTTGATTAAAACCAATGCGGATATCGCAATTAGTCTTTCGTTGCTCCGCATTGCAGGGCTTACTGCTGAGGAACTGGTGAGTTTTTTCAGTGTGGGAGAGATCGCTCTTAACGTATACTGCCGTCAGTCCTGTTTGATAAGCCTTCGGTTGCCATGTCAACTCACCCAGACGTCATCAAGTTCATCGCGCTCTTTGAAAGATTCAAAGAGATAACAGGCGGGAAATCCAGGTCAGGTTCCAATCCGCGCTCGTAATGACGAAGATTTTAACGCCCTATGTCGCGAGTTGCACACACTTCACTTCTATCTTGATTTCAAAGTCAGGGACGCGGGCGACACGATGATCCAAAACGTCCAACCAAAATTCATTGAAGAATGGAGACAATACGAGCAGGATTATCACCCTTACATTGGAAATGTGTCCCCCGCCCACGAGGTGCTGGTCTCCCGCGGTATCCTGTCAGATGCAGCCAGGGCACCAGAAATATCGGAAGAGGCGAACTATGAAATTGATTTGGATGACGCCCGTGAGCAATGTGAGACAATAGGATTGAGACTTGCGCTAGGCTCGTGGGAGAGAAATCACGAGCACTTAACGGAAGAACTTTCGGGGAAGCTCTACGACGGAGAGATAGCTCTCAACCGTCAGGTAGAGGGCTTGGGTCTCGATTTTGAAAAAATGATCCTTCGCGAACTGCGATTGCGACGTACGGTGCATGTACCGACCCACTCATCGAAGGACGCAAACGACCCACTTTCTCTAGTCAGCTTTTTGCAGGAGGCACACCGAGCATTCCGCCTCGGTCTCATGCTGGCAACGATAGGAATGTGCCGCGCAATTAGCGACATACTGATCCGAGACCACTATGGTGTCGTTCCTGACGAGAAACAAATTAAGAAACGATTTGAACTCGCGAAAGTAGATCCAATCGCTAGCCAAAAAGGAATAGACACTGAGCTCCACGCGCTCTTCGATTTTGGAAGCGAGGTCTTGCATGGCAGACCCGAACGCGCGAAGGGGAAGCTTCCACAGATCAATATCCGAGAAACGGCAACTCTTGAAGAAGTAGCGCTTCATTGGTTGAAGAAGCTGGTAAGTCTAATTGAAGGCATCCCCGAAAAATAAGGTCCAATCCTCGCCAATCGTCTACTTTTTTTCGCACGGAACAGCTTTCGCGATCTTTCCAATCGAGCCACGGTCGCTTTCATGCACCATGCGGTGGCAGTTTCTATCGCTATAGCCACCGCGCCCGTCTAATACCGCTCGTCGCTCACAGCAACGCAGCCCTTGGTTTTTAGGTTATCCACGAGGGTTATACCCTGCTGAAGGTCGCCGACCTGTGCGACCTTCTCTCCGCAATCGTAATGACAGGGAAGTATCTCTGAGAGACACGAAGAACTTTCTCAATGCAAAGCGGACGCTTTTGGGTATTTCACACCCAGGGGCGTCCGTTTGCGTTTGTCAGGATCAATTGAAACCTAATTTTAGTTCGCTAATACCGCTTATACGCCCCCAGCATGGCAGCTTCGCAAGGTTAGCACTACCGAACGTCACACAACTATCATAAGTGCTGCATTCTAAGACGATAGAATCGACTTGTTTGACCTGTCGGTTTTAGAAATCACAATCTTAACAATCGCTTGCGCCGATGTTGGGGGCAGCATAGAGGCGTGGGCTTTCATTCACAGGAAATGTAAAATGAACAACGTTGAACAAATTCAGCATGCTACCAAAGACTTTAATGATGCGGCAACGGCATCGGTGCATACCTTCGCTACTTCGTTTCAGACAATAGCGAGTGCCCATGCGGACTTCGCCAAGAAAATGATGCAACATGGTTCTGAGTTCATTTCTCAGCTGAGCAGCGTCAAGGAGCCCGCCAAGGTAATGGAGCTTCAGAGCGAATACGCAAAGAACGCATATGAAACGTTCGCACTGGAATCGAAGAAGATCTCCGAACTCTACACTGATTTCTTCAAGCAGACGACGAAGCCATTACAAGATTTGATTGCGAAGAACAATGCGGCTTGATTGGGCATCGAGTGGCAGTGGCAATTCAAGCCCCGCTAAGGATTTTCTAGTCCAACTGCTTCAACCTAAGGGCTCTGGTGTGAAGTACGTATTATAGCTACCGTTGATCTCAACCTCAACGGTGGCGTTTCTTTTTCAGCCGTCTCAATTTGCGTTACAAATTGCCGCACAGCCACCCACAGCCAGGCAGCGCTTCGATTTCAGACGCTCCCATCGGACCTAAATCTGGCTGTTCCAAATTACTCCACTCGAAACGCGAAGCAATCTTACGATGCCCGAGATTTATCCACCGCTCGGCTCGCGCAAGCCAATTCCAGCTATGCTCGGGGTCTAGGAGGGCGCGTTGGCAACACAACAGCTCCATAGCGTGGCAGTTGATAAGGTCGTCCATAAGACACCTCCCTGATTTTGCAGGTTAGTAGGGTGGGAATGGTGAAGAACCACAAAGCAACCTGACACGAACGGCTTCGTGCCGCTCTTCTTAGACGTTGCACGCCATCAAGATTTCCCTACGCCACCAACAGCGCTGGAAACATTTGCTCCCAATCTTTATCGCTCATTTTTGGTGCCGTATTGGCAGGCATCCACACCTTGGTTTCGAACCGATCACCGCATTCAGTGCAGGACCAAAGATTGATGACCAGGTGTTCACTTACGAATTCCGACCAATCAGGAGCAATCAGCGCCTCACCACATTTGAAACATGTCGTAGTCATGGCGAGCTCCGTTGTTCGTTCTTGTTTTCCGCTTTGAGAGCGGGGAGTGTTTTTGGAATGCTTTGCAGTCGAGGTTCCCACGAGGGATTTCGCAATGATTTAGATCAAAGCGTCAATGGTGCTACCGCAATCGCCCAAGCAGGGCACGCTTGATTCTTTAGGTCCGCCAGTGGGATACATGCGAAGGAGTGGCACCGAGCTGTGCGACATGGGAAATTTCTCTGCTTCAGCAGCCCGTGTAGCGAGGATCGGGACCTTCGTGCAGGATACGCAGGTAGGCTAAGCCATAAAAGGTAAGTTCTTCGGTGTCGCTGTGACCTGCGGATGAAAGTTTCTCAAGATATTGACCGACTTTCACTCGAATTTCCACGCGCCCAAAACGCTCGAGCGCGGGCAAACTTTCGTAGGAAGCCATTACTCGATCAACTGCGTCATCCATCGACCCCACTCCCAACACAGATGGTCAGCTACCGCATCGCACCATTGTTGCACTGCAAATGTCAAGAGGAGCGGCAATGATACCCCCTCAACAACCCACAGCAGGGCAGCGCTTAGGTTGCGAATTCTTCCTATCGTGACGCATGGTGAATACGGGACCGAGCTGCACAACCTTCTTTCAGCGTTTAAACCGCGGGGCATGGAAAGAGGGCGTTGGTAGGGGTCAAATTGCTCCGCCTTCCCACGAGCGCCATTTGGCTCACGGGCTCATGTAACATGTGAAATAGCTTTCGCAAATCATTCACATTGTTTTATCGTCTCAAATAGATCAACGATTTCAACTATTTACTGTCGAACGTTTGTTTGGTAATGGAGAGGTCGACAGTTCAATCCTGTCTGGCAGCACCAGCCACCTATTCGCACTGGCCATGAGGTCCAAGGCGATGCTGCAAACCACGCTCGATCAGCTGCGCGCGCGACTGGAGGCGGCCTTGCAGATTTCCGAGGCGCGCGCCGAACCGTGGGTCGCATTGACCAACCCTGTCGATCCCGATGGGCGCGTCGCGGAGAGCGCACGCAACAAGGTGGTCATGGTACTGGTCGGCCTTCAGAGTGATCCGACGCCTGGCGCCTTGCCGGGGACAACCGCGCCAGCAGCCGTGCGCGGCGCGCCGCCGCTGCATCTGAACGCATTGGTGATGCTAATAGCCAATTTCAGCGGCAGCGATTACGCGACCGGTCTGCGCCTGCTCTCGCGCACGATCACCTTCTTTCACCAGAACCCGGTATTGATACCTGATGCGCTGCCCGGCCTGCCGCCCGACAACATCGTACTGGATTTTGTCAATATCGATCTGGCGCAAACCAGAGAGCTAACGGGAATGCTGGGCCTGACATACCTGCCATCTGCGCTGTACCGGATGCATCCCCTGAGGTTTTCGAGCGATGCGCAGCCAGCCGGAGCGATATCCCGCCCGTATCGATCGTGGGCCGCAACGCAGCCCCGCGCCTTAAAAAAATTAAGGCTTCTTTCAGGTTTGATTAAGACTCCATTAAGTGCGGAAAATCGTTGTTCCCCCAACAGGTTGGAACTCTCCGGGTGTAGCCGATGAGTGACAGCTTTTTCGTCGAAAGCTGTCTAAGTGCGCGCCATGATGGAGCCGGCACGCGGCACTTTCGAAAATGATCTGTTGGAGAAAAAACGAATGAAGAAGTTTCTACTCGGTACTGTGGCGCTCGTCGCTCTCGGCGCGACCGTGCCAGCACTTGCAGCCGATCTCGGGGCTCGCCCCGCCTATACCAAGGCGCCGGTCTACGCCGCGCCGATCTACAACTGGACCGGCTTCTACATCGGCGGTCACATCGGCGGCGCGTTCGGCGGCGACAACGGCTTCGCCAGCGTCACCAACAGCAACAACGGCCGCTTCCTCGGCGGCCTGCAGGCCGGCGCTGACTATCAGTTCGCTCCGAACTGGGTGCTCGGTATCGAAGGTCAGTTCAGCTGGCTTGGCAACAACAACAACGGCGTTGCCTTTACCGGTCCCGGCAGCGGTTTCGTCTACACCAACAACCAGCGTGGCCTCGGCTCGGTGACCGGCCGCCTCGGCTACACCTGGGGTCCGGCTCTGCTGTACGTCAAGGGCGGCTATGCCTACTCCGACTACAACGAGTCTTTGACGTTCAATACGGTGCCGCAGGCGTTCGCGCTCAACAGCAGCCATCACGACGGCTACACCGTCGGCGCCGGCCTGGAATACATGTTCGCGCAGAACTGGTCGGCCAAGGTCGAGTATCAGTTCTACGACTTCGGCAAGACCAACTTCGTGACGCCAGCCGTCCTGACGGCCTTCGGCAGCACCCACAACGACGAGCATACCATGAAGGCCGGCCTCAACTATCGCTTCAACTGGGGTGGCCCGGTGGTTGCGAGGTACTGATCCGTACCCGATCCATCCTACGAAAGGGCCGGCCTTGTGCCGGCCCTTTTTTTGTTGGGGCTGACGGCCATGCATCGATAGAGCATGATCCGGAAAAGTGGGAACCGGCTTTTCGAAAAGATCATGCTCAAACAAAAAGATAGAGCGGGATGACGATTCGAAGAAAAGTCATCCCGGTCTAGATCGGATTTGCGGGCGATACCGCCGGTATCCCCGGAGTTTTGCCGGAATCGCAATTGCTTTTCGGCTGGCGTCACGCCGATTGTGCGGCTAAGTCGGTACAAGACATTGCGATACGAAACGATGCATTCAAAAACAGACACGGTTCACTCCTCGGCCGAGGCGTTGCGGTACCCCTGGGAAAATCACCCGGGTGCGGATCAGGTCGTCGAGGTCAGGCCCGGGGTATTGTGGGTCCGGCTCAAGCTGCCGTTCCGCCTCAACCATGTGAATATCTACCTGCTCGCCGACGGCGACGGCTGGGCGATGGTGGATTCCGGATTCGGCAATGAGGAATCGATCGCCGCCTGGACCGCGCTGTTCGAGGGCCCGCTCAAGCATGTGAAGATCACGCGGCTGATCGTCACCCACTCGCATCCCGATCACGTCGGCCTGGCGGGCTGGATCGTCGAGCGCTTCAACTGTCCGCTCTACATGTCGCAGGTGGAATATCTGCAGTCGGTCTATCATCAGAACCGCGGCACCGAGGAGCGCCGCAACGCGCAGCGGCTGTTTTTCCGGCGCCACGGCATGGACGAGAACCTGACCGACAAATTGCTCGGCCGCGGCCAGGATTACCTGAAGCGGGTTTCGGTGCTGCCCCCTTCCTATCGCCGCATCAGCCACGGCGAGGAAATTTCCATCGGCACGCGGCGCTTCAAGGTCATCACCGGCGGCGGCCACGCGCTGGATCAGGTGATGCTGTATTGCGCCGCCGACAAACTGTTCCTGTCCGCCGATCAGGTGCTGAGCAAGATCTCGCCCAATGTCAGCGTCTGGGCGGTCGAACCCGACCAGAACTCGCTCGGCGAATACCTGGCCTCGCTGGCGAGCCTGACCACGACGCTGCCCTATGACGTCATCGTGCTGCCCGGCCACGGCGTGCCGTTCTACGGATTGAAGACACGCATCAAGCAACTGGCCGATCATCACGAGGACCGCTGCCGGCTGATCGCCGAGGCCTGCCGCGAAACCCCGAAGACCTCCAAGGAACTGGTACCGGTGGTGTTCCACAAGCACGTGCTCGACGTGCACCAGATGGGCTTTGCCGCCGGCGAATTGATCGCCCATGTCAATTACATGCTGGTCGAGGGCCGCCTGACCGCCGAGGCAGCCGATGGCGTGCTCCGCTTCAGCACGACCTGAGCGCCCGCGAGGCGGCTGATAACCTTGGTTTCACCGGCCTGACCCCGCGGAAGGCCGGTTTGCGCCGCAGCCCGTGGACCCCGGACGCGCCCGTCTGGCAAGCTTACAGGCCGAGATACGCGCGCCGTATTTCCGGATTTGCTTCGAGCACCGAGGGCTGCCCTTCGGTAAAGACACGGCCCTCGGCGATGACGTAAACATAGTCGCTGACGGCCAGAGCGAGATGCACGTTCTGCTCGACCAGAACGATGGTGAGTTCCGCCTCCCGCAGTTTTTTCAGGGTCTTGAAGAGCTGATAGGTGAGTACCGGGGCAAGGCCGAGCGACATTTCGTCAATGATCAGGATCGTCGGATCCGACATCAGGCCGCGGGCGATCGCCAGCATCTGCTGTTCGCCGCCGGACAGCGTGCCGGCGATCTGGCGCCGCCGCTCGGCGAGCCGGGGAAACATGGCGAAAACCCCGTCGAGGCGATCGGCATAGCTGCGCGTCGCCCGCTTCGAAAACGCCCCTAGCTGGAGATTCTCATCGACGCTCATGGCGCTGAACAGCTGCCGCCCTTCCGGCACCAGCGCGAAACCTTGCGCCGCCTTGGCGTGGGTGGCGACGCGCGTCACGTTCCTGCCTTCGAACGTTACCCGTCCACGCGACGGCGTGATGGTGCCTGCGATCGCCCGCAACATCGTGGTCTTGCCGGCGCCGTTGGCGCCGACGATTGCGGTGAGCTGGCTGCGGCCCACGCTGAGCGAAATGCCCCACAAGACCTGGACCTCGCCATAGCCGGCCTCGAGCCCTTCGACGGCGAGAAGCGGGTCGGCCATTGCTAGTCCCTCCTCTGCAGTTCGGCGGCAAGCCTGGGATCGCCCAGATAGGCTTCGATCACCTGGGCGTGGTTGGCGACTTCGGCCGGCGCGCCCTCGGCGAGCTTCTCGCCGAAATTCAGCACGACGATGCGATCCGAGAGGCTCATGATGGCCTGCATCAGGTGCTCGATGATCAGGATCGTCACTCCCCGCTCGCAGATGCGACGAACGACGCCGATCATGTGGTCGACTTCGGTCGGATTGAGTCCGGCCAGCACCTCATCGAGCAGCAGCAGCAGGGGGCGCGCCGCAAGCGCGCGCGCCAGTTCCAGGCGCTTCTTTGCGGCGATCGTCAGATGCATGGCCAGCATGGCTGCGCGGTCGTCCAGCCCAACGATGCTGATCGCCTCACGCGCCGCCTCGCGCGCCTGCGCAAGCGGCAGGTTCTCGCGGCCGAAGCAGGCGCCGACCGTGCAGTTCTCCAGCACCGTCATGTTCACGAGCGGCTGCACGATCTGATGCGTGCGCGCCAGCCCGAAACGGGCGACACGATAGGGCTTTTCGCCCGTGATGTTGGTTCCGTTGAATACGATCCGTCCGGCGTCCGGTACGTGCACGCCGTTGATCAGATTGAAGAGCGTGGTTTTGCCGGCCCCGTTTGGACCGATCAGGCCGAGGATTTCGCCCTTGCGAATGGTGAAACTCAGATCGTGAACCGCCTGCAGTCCGCCGAAGCGCTTGTTGACCTTGTCCAGTTCGAGAAGTGCCGTCATTCGAGCACCTTCTGGGTGCGTGGAAAGCGCTTGTAGATGTAGCCCATCAGCCCGCCCGGAAAGAACAGCACGATGAGGAGCAGCAGCACGCCGGCGACCACCAGCTGAAAGTGTGAGAAAGTCTCGGACGTGAGCAGAAAGCCGCGCAGCTCTTCGTACAGATAGGCACCGAGCGCGACGCCGGTGACCGTGCCTTGCCCGCCGAGCATCGCGATCACGATGACCTCGGTCGAAAGCGTCAGATCGAACGCGTCGGGAGGCTGGATGAAGGCGCTCTTCAGGAAATACAGGCCGCCGGCGAGCGCCGGCAAAAAGGCCGAAGCGCTGTAGACCAGGGCCTTGTAAAGCGGGGTCGGGACGCCCAGGATCGCGGCCGCGTCCTCGTTCTGGCCGATGGCGAGCAGGCCGAGGCCGAACTTCGAACTCTTGATGGCGTAGCTCAGAAAGAGCGAGAGCCCCATCACCGCGACCATCAGGAAATAAATGACCCAGAGCGCCTGTGCCGGCCCGCCCAGCGGATTGAAGATCGCGGGCGACAAATAGATGCCCGAGGAGCCGCCCCAGGGCCCGAAATTCTCGACGAAGGCCTGTACCGCTTCGTTGATGCCGATCGTCGCCAGCGCGAAGAAGGCACCGCGCAGCCGCAGGATGCCAAGCCCGAAAATAAGCGCCAGAATGCTGACAAAGACGCCGGCGGCCAGCAGGCTGGCGGGAAGCGGCCAGGCGTGCGCGTCGACCAGCCAGACGCAGATGTAGCCGCCAAGCCCGAAGAAGACGATGCTGCCGAAATTGATGTAGCCGGCATAGCCGAGCATCAGATTGAGATTGCTCGCAAGCGTGATGTACAGCGCCGCCAGGATCAGGCTTTCGCGAAGCTCGACATTGTCGCCGAGGACCGGCGCAATCGCGAAGACCGCGATCGCCGCCATGATGATCCAGAAGAACGGCCTGCGCAGCATCAGAGCGCTCCGCGTCTTGACGCGAAGACGCCGCCTGGAAACGCGATCAGCACCACGACGAACAGCGTGAATTCGATCACCAGGGTCCAGCTCACCGGGACGAAGGGCGCGACCAGCCCTTCGAGCAATCCGAGCGCCACGCCGCCGATCAGCGCGCCGACGGGATTGCCGAGACCGCCGAGCACCGTCACGATAAAGCCCTTGAGCTGGTAGCCGTCTCCCGACAGCACGGTGAACGGAAACAGCGTGCCGATCAGCACGCCGGATACGCCCGCCAGCGCCACGCCGACGCCGACCGAAGCCGCGAGTACGCGGGTGGTCGGAATGGCGACGAGTTCGGCGGCCTCACGGTTGTTGGCAACCGCACGGATCGCCTTGCCGATGCGGGTGTAGTGCAGGAACAGATAGAGCGAGCAGGCAATCACCGCGGCCACGGCCGCAGCCAGGATGTGGGCGCCGGGAAACGTATAGCGCCCCACGCTGAGCCCCGGCACCGATACCTCGACGTTGAACAGCGCGGTGCCCCAGACGGCGGTGCCGACCCCGATCAGCACGAGATTCACCGAAAATGTCGACAACAGGCTCATCAGCGGCGGACGGCCGATCATGCGATGGACGGCGATCCAATAAAGCAGGACGCCAACGAAAAAGCCGCCGATCAGCACCGGCGGCAGAGCAGCATAGGGGGAGATACCGAGCGTGCTGGTGAGCAGATAGAGCGAGAACATGCCGGCGACGATCATCGCGCCATGAGTCAGGTTGATAACGTCCATGACGCCCCAGATCAGCGTCAGTCCCATGGCGGCTAGTCCGTAGACCAGGCCAACAAGCACCCCATCGATGATCGAAGCGAGAATTCCCAGCATGGCCGGAACGGACGGTCGGGCCCGGCGGCGCCGGGCCCGCGCCCATCACTGCGTATTTTCGGTGACTGGGTAAAGGAGATTGGCCGATTGCGCCGCCTTGGGCCAGACCACTTGCCGACCGAGTTTGCCCCCTTCCTTTTGCCATTGCGCCAGCACCATCTCATGCGCGACCTGCAGGCCATGATGCGCCGGGTCGGTGGCGAATTTGATATGGCCGAAAAAGGTGGTGACGTCCGTCGCGTTCAGCGCTTCAGCTATCTTATCGGCGTCGAGCGAGCCGGCTTTCTCGATTGCACGCTGGAGGATCACACCGGCGGTGTAGCCTGAAGCGGCATGATAGTCCGCCTTGTGGTTGAACTTGGCCTCGAACGCCTTGGCGAATTCGGCCGTGGTAGGCCCGAAATCCGGCTTGTAGGAGACCTGCAGTTCCCACTGCGACGGTACGGTCACGCCCTGCGCGGCGGGTCCCAGCTCGCCGAACTTGTCGTCGGCCGGCGCCACCAGGATCGATACCCACTTCAGGCTTGCCTTTTGGTCGTGCATCTGCCGCGCCAGCGTGGCGCCATCCGAATAGTGGCCGCCGCCCAAGAACGCATCGGCATTCGAGGAAATGATCTTGTTGACGATCGGTCCGAAATCCGTGGTCGAGGGCGCGTAGGATTCATCCATCACGATCTCGAGGCCCGCCTGCTTCGCCTGCTCCTTGGCTGCGGTCAGCACCGTCTTGGAGAACGGATCGTCGGAATAGACCATCGCGATCTTGGCATGCGGATCCTTCTGCTTCAGCGCTTCAATTGCGCCCGAGAGGTAGTGGCCCGCCGAGGTGATCACCATGAACAGGTGCTTGTTGCCAAGCTCGAAGGGCTTCTCCTCGGCGCCGCCGCTGACGACCATGATCTTGCCGTACTGCTCGCTGACGACGGCCGCCGCGGCCGTCAGTCCCGACGAGTAGGGACTGAACAGAAATTGCGCCTTGTCCTGATTGACGAGGCGCGTGTAGAGCTGCTGCACGCGGCCGCCCACCGACTGGTCGTCGTAGCTGACGAACTTCACCTGGTAGTGCTTGCCGCCGGCCGCGATGCCGCCCTTGGCGTTGACCTCGTCGCGCCAGAATTCGTAGCCGCGCTCCTGGCCCGTCGAATCGACATTGAGCGGGCCGGTCCGCGAAGCCGTGAAGCCAATGGTGATCGTGTCGGTATCTGCCGCAAGCGCCGGTGCTGCAACCATGGTTGCAGCGGCCAGGAGCACACAAAATGGTTTCATCTGTTTCCTCCACGGTTGCTTTGTTGTTTATTGTTTTTGTTTGGGCGTGCCGGGCGGTCGATCTGCCGGTAAGCGTCAGGCCGCGGGAGCACCGGGCTCAAGGTAACATGGTTCCGGCCTGCCCGCTGTACGGCTTTGGACGAGGTTGCCCTCCCGCACCAGGTCTTATGACCCGCCGCGCCGCCCCCCTTGAAGTACGGGCCTGCGTATTGATCCGGATCAAGTTTCGGTCCGCGCCGCAAGCAAGCCGGCCCGCGCCGATTGCGAGGCCCGAGGCCGGATTCGGCTCGACAGCAATCCTGGAAACGCTCTAAAAAGGCCGAAGCCACCCGGCCCAGCTTCCCTGACAGGCAGTTTCGCGATGGATTACAGCCAGTTTTTCAGTGCCGCCCTCAACCGCCTGCATGACGAGCGGCGTTACCGGGTCTTCGCCGACCTCGAGCGCATCGCCGGCCGGTTCCCGCACGCGGTGTGGCACTCGCCGAAGGGCGCGCGCAATGTCGTGATCTGGTGCTCCAACGACTATCTCGGCATGGGGCAACACCCGAAAGTGGTCGGCGCCATGGTCGAGACCGCGACCCGGGTAGGCACCGGCGCCGGCGGCACCCGCAACATCGCCGGCACCCATCACCCGCTGGTCCAGCTCGAAGCTGAACTCGCCGACCTGCACGGCAAGCAAGCCGCGCTGCTGTTCACCTCCGGCTATGTCTCCAACCAGACCGGCATTTCGACCATCGCGAAACTGATCCCGAACTGCCTGATCCTGTCGGACGCGCTCAACCACAATTCGATGATCGAGGGCATCCGGCAGGCCGGCTGCGAGCGCCAGGTGTTCCGCCACAGCGACATGGCCCATCTCGAGGAATTGCTGCGCGCGGCAGGGCCGGACCGGCCGAAACTGATCGCCTGCGAGAGCCTTTATTCGATGGACGGCGATATCGCGCCGCTGGCCAGGATCTGCGATCTCGCCGAGCGCCATGGCGCGATGACCTATGTCGACGAGGTTCACGCCGTCGGCATGTACGGCCCGCGCGGCGGCGGCGTTGCCGAGCGCGACGGCGTCATGCACCGCATCGATATTCTGGAAGGCACGCTCGCCAAGGCGTTCGGCTGTCTCGGCGGCTATATCGCGGCAAGTACCGATATTGTCGATGCGGTCCGTTCCTACGCGCCCGGCTTTATCTTCACGACCGCGCTGCCGCCGGCGATCTGTTCGGCGGCGACGGCTGCGATCCGGCACCTCAAGACCTCGACCTGGGAACGTGAGCGTCATCAGGATCGCGCCGCCCGCGTCAAGGCGATCCTGACTGCGGCAGGCCTGCCGGTGATGTCGAGCGACACCCATATCGTGCCGCTGTTCGTCGGCGATCCCGAACTCTGCAAGCGGGCCAGCGATATCCTGCTCGAAGAGCACGACATCTATATCCAGCCGATCAACTATCCGACCGTCGCCAAAGGCACCGAGCGGCTGCGGATCACGCCTTCGCCCTATCACGACGACGGATTGATCGATCAGCTCGCCGAAGCGCTGCTGCAGGTCTGGGAGCGTCTCGGCCTGCCGCTGCAGGAAAAATCGCAGGCGGCGGAATAGCGTTAATCCTCACTTCCCAGCGGCGAAATCCCGGTTCCGGGCGGCGAGGCACCGTGCTTTGCCGGGCCAATCCGGCTATACTTCCGCAGGATGCGGCCTCGTGGTTCGAGACGCGCGGCGTTGCCGCGCTCCTCACCATGAGGGTTTAAGACCTCATCCTGAGGAGCCTGCCGGAGGCGGACGTCTCGAAGGATGAAGCCACCGAACTTGAAATGTGCGAGCGCCGGTCAAAGCGCGCGCCTGATGTGAAGGGAGTAAGCAGCGATGCTGCACGACTGGGGCGTGATCGCAGCCGCCTTCGGCTACATCGGGTTCCTGTTTCTAGTGGCGAGCCATGGCGATCGCCTGTCGCCGAAGCAGCGCGGCCGCGCCAGCGCGCTGATCTATCCGCTGTCGCTGGCGATCTATTGCACCTCCTGGACGTTTTTCGGATCGGTCGGATTCGCCACCCGCACCAGCGTGGATTTTCTGGCGATCTATATCGGCCCGATCCTGATGATCGCGCTCGGCACGCCGTTGCTTCGCCGTGTGATCAAGCTGGCGAAATCGCAGAACATCACCTCGATCGCCGATTTCATCGGCGCGCGCTACGGCAAGAGCCAGGCCGTGGCCGCAACCGTCGCCCTGATCGCGATCATCGGATCGGTGCCCTACATCGCGCTGCAGCTCAAGGCCGTGGCGTCGTCGCTTGAAACGATTCTGAGCGAGGACCAGGCCTTTTCCAGCATTCCGATCATCGGCGATATCGCGCTGATGGTGACGCTGGCGATGGCGGCATTCGCGGTGCTGTTCGGAACCCGCCAGACCGACGCGACCGAACATCAGCACGGCCTGATGCTGGCGGTCGCCACCAAATCCATCGTCAAACTGGTGGCCTTTCTCGCGGCAGGCGCCTTTGTCACGTTCTGGATGTTCAGCCCGCATGAACTGATCGAACGCGCGATGAAGACTCCGGAAGCGGTGCGCGCGATCGACTACGTGCCGTCGATCGGCAATTTCCTGACCATGACACTGCTGTCGTTTTGCGCGATCATGCTGCTGCCGCGCCAGTTTCACGTCAGCGTGGTCGAGAATTCCAGCGATGCCGAGGTGGGCCGGGCGCGCTGGCTGTTTCCGCTTTATCTGCTCGCCATCAACCTGTTCGTGATTCCGATCGCGCTCGCCGGGCTCATCACCTTTCCGTTCGGCGCGGCCGACAGCGACATGTATGTACTGGCGTTGCCGATGGAGGGAAATGCTCCCCTGCTCAGCGTCGGCGTCTTCGTCGGAGGCCTGTCGGCGGCGACCGCCATGGTGATCGTGGAATGCGTCGCGCTTTCGATCATGGTCTCGAACGATATCGTGGTGCCGCTGGTGCTGCAGCGAGGCCCGCAATCGCCCGCGGGTCAGAAGGACTTCGGCGACTTCCTGCTCAGGGTTCGCCGCCTGGCGATCGTCGCCATCATGGCGATGGCGTATCTTTATTATCGAGCGCTCGGCAACACCCAGTTGGCGGCGATTGGCCTGTTGTCCTTCGCGGCCGTCGCGCAGCTGGCGCCGGCGTTTTTCGGCGGCCTGTTCTGGCGGCGCGCGACCGCGCGGGGCGCCATCGGCGGCATGCTGGCTGGCGGCGCGGCGTGGGCCTACACGCTTTTTCTTCCGAGCTTCCTGGACAGCCATACCGCCGGCCTGCTGCTGCTGCAGCACGGGCCGTTCGGCATCGAGGCGCTGCGTCCGCAAGGCCTGTTCGGCGCCGATTTGCCGCCGCTTCTGCACGGCGTCCTCTGGTCGCTTTCGTTGAACCTGCTGACCTATGTGGTGCTGTCGCTTGCGCGCCAGCCGTCCTCGATCGAGCGCCTGCAGGCGGACCTGTTTGTGCCGAATGCGCTCGCGCCGACGACGCCGACGTTCCGGCGCTGGCGCACCACGGTGACGGTGCAGGACATTCAGAGCACGGTGGCGCAGTATCTGGGTCCCGAGCGGGCCCGCCATTCGTTCGAGGCCTTCGCTACTACCCGCAACGGCCGTCTCGAAGCGGCCGCGCCGGCCGATTTCGAGTTGCTGCAGCATGCCGAACATCTGATCGCCTCCTCGATCGGGGCGGCGTCCTCGCGGCTGGTGATGTCGCTGCTGTTGCGCAAGCGTACCGTCTCGGCCAAGGCGGCGCTGAAACTGCTCGACAACTCCCACGCCGCGCTGCATTTCAATCGCGAGATATTGCAGACCGCGCTGAACCATGTGCGGCAGGGTATCGCCGTGTTCGACGCGGATCTGCAGCTGATCTGTTCGAACCGGCAGTTCGGCGAAATTCTCGGGTTGCCGCTGCACCTCGTCCAGCTCGGAATTCCCTTGAGGGAAATCCTCGAATTCATGGAAGCGATCAGCCCTCCCGGCTTCGGCGACCGCGACTCGCTGCTGGAAATGCGCCTGGCCGCCTATACCACCGAAGGCGAGCCGTATCTGGAGCGTCTGCCGGATCGGCACATGGTGATCGAGGTGCGCTCAAACCGGATGCCCGGCGGCGGACTGGTCATCACCTTTTCCGACGTTACCCCCTCCTTCGAGGCCGCCGAAGCGCTGGAGCGCGCCAATGCCACCCTGGAAAAGCGGGTGCGCGATCGCACCGAGGAACTGACGCGCCTCAATTCGGAACTGGCGCGGGCCAAGAGCACGGCCGAGGACGCCAACATCTCGAAGACGCGTTTCCTTGCCGCCGCCAGCCACGACATCCTGCAGCCGCTGAACGCGGCGCGGCTCTATGTGACGAGCCTCGTCGAGCGCCAGAACGGCGGCGAGAATTCCCGGCTGGTCGACAACATCGACAATTCGCTGGAGGCGATCGAGGAAATCCTCGGGGCTCTCCTGGATATTTCGCGGCTGGATGCCGGCGTCATGACAACGGCGATCACCAGTTTCAAGATGAGCGACCTGATGCGTTCGCTGGAAATCGAATTCGCGCCGATCGCACGCGCCAAGGGGCTGGAGCTGACCTTCGTGCCCTGCTCGCTGCCGGTGGAATCCGATCGCCTGCTGCTGCGGCGGCTGCTGCAGAACCTGATCTCCAACGCCATCAAGTATACCCCGCGCGGGCGCGTGCTGGTCGGTTGCCGGCGCCGCGGCGAAAGCTTGCAGATCGGCGTTTATGACACCGGTGTCGGCATTCCCGTTCTCAAGCGCGGCGAGATCTTCAAGGAATTTCACCGGCTGGAGCAGGGCGCCCGCATCGCGCGCGGCCTGGGGTTGGGACTGTCGATCGTCGAACGCCTCGCGCGCGTGCTCAACCACGGCATCGCGCTCGACGCCAATGCCGGCGGCGGTTCGGTGTTTTCAGTGACGGTGCCGACCGCGAAAGCGATCAACTATACCGCGGCGGTCACCACCGCGACTCCGCTTTCCAGGACGCCGATGAGTGGCTCCCTGATCGTTTGTATCGAGAACGACGCGGCGATTCTGGATGGCATGAAGACGCTGCTGACGGCGTGGGATGCCGAGGTCATCGCGGTCGCCGATCCCGATGCCGCCATCGAGGGGATCGAAGCCGCCGGCCGGCCGGTAACCGGTCTGCTGGTCGACTATCATCTCGATCGCGGCAACGGGGTCGCCGCGATCCGGGAGATTCGCCGCCGGTTCGGCGAAAACATTCCCGCGATCCTGATCACCGCGGACCGCAGTCCGCATGTGCGGGCAGCCGCGCGGGAGGAAAATATCGCGGTGCTCAACAAGCCGGTCAAACCGGCAAGCTTGCGGGCCTTGTTGGGTCAGTGGCGCACCCAGCAGCTGGTGGCGGCGGAATAGGTGCGGTCTTGTTCCGCGATCTGCTTTATTGCGCCGAGGGCGTGCCTTGCCGCCACTGGCCGCCGGCGATCTTCGCCGCCGCGATCACCGCCTGGGTCCGGCTCTCGACGCCGAGCTTTTGCAAGATCGCCGAGACATGGGCCTTGATCGTCGCTTCCGATACGCCGAGCTCATAGGCGATTTGCTTGTTGAGCAGGCCCTCCGACAGCATCATGAGCACCCTCACCTGCTGCGGGGTCAGCGTCACCAGCCGATCGCGCAGGCGCGTCATGTCCGGATCGGCCGCGGCGGAGAGGTCGGTGTCCGGCGGTATCCAGACGTCGCCATCCATCACCTTCACGATCGCATCGCGCAGCGTCTCGACCCCGAATCGCTTGGGAATGAAGCCCGAGGCGCCGAAATCCAGCGACCGGCGGATCGTGCCGACATCGTCGCTTGCCGACACAATCACCACGGGGATCGCCGGATACTGCGCGCGCAGATAGATCAGGCCGGAGAAGCCCGAGATTCCCGGCATCGTCAGATCGAGCAGGATCAGATCGACATCGGAATCCTGCTCAAGCAGCGCGGTCAGGTCCTCGAATGACCCGGCTTCATCGACCTTCGCCTGACTGACGACGCTTGCGACCGCCTGTCGCAAGGCATCGCGAAACAGCGGATGGTCATCGGCGATGACAAGGCGTGTGCTGACGGGGGCAGTCATTTATTTCTTGCAAGAGGGTTGCGGCAAACCCGTGACCGCTTTTCAGGCGTATCAAGCGAGTTTTTCTCCACAATTGTCCCCTGATGGGCGCTCGCATGCAAGCGCACAATATTGCCGCGCGGCAAGGCGGTTAATGGTTCCGGTTTGTGCGCCGCAACACGCCCCGGTGCCTACGTCCTGATCGCGAATGTCAAGAACGTTCGAACGCGCGCGCATGACTGTACAGCGGGCCAAAAGTCTTATTGGGCGAGGTTTCACGGCGATGTTACCTTGAAAGGTAACCTCCTGCCTCGGTGTCGCGGGTCGGGAGGAAGATCCTTGCATCAACGATCTCGGGGAGCGATCCAAAATGTCAACAATGGCTGCGACGGCTCGAACCGGAGGCATGACGAATGACGAACGTTTCGTCATTCTCGCTTCATCGCTCGGTACCGTTTTCGAATGGTATGACTTCTACCTTTACGGTTCGCTCGCCAGCATCATCGGCGCGCAGTTCTTCTCGGCCTATCCGCCGGCAACCCGCGATATCTTCGCGCTGCTCGCCTTCGCCGCCGGCTTCCTGGTGCGCCCCTTCGGCGCCATCGTTTTCGGGCGCATCGGCGACATCGTCGGACGCAAATACACCTTCCTCGTCACCATCATGATCATGGGTATGTCGACCTTCATCGTCGGCCTGTTGCCCAACGCGGCGACGATCGGCTTTGCCGCGCCGGTGATCCTGATCGCGTTGCGTCTGGCGCAAGGTCTGGCGCTCGGCGGCGAATACGGCGGAGCCGCGACCTATGTGGCCGAGCATTCGCCGCAGGGCAAGCGCGGCTACTACACCTCGTTCATCCAGACCACCGCGACATTGGGCCTGTTCCTGTCGCTGCTGGTGATCCTGTTCACCCGTACGGCGATCGGCGAAGACGCGTTCGCCGCCTGGGGCTGGCGTATTCCGTTCCTGGTCTCGATCGTGCTGCTGGCGATCTCGGTCTGGATCCGGCTGCGCCTCAATGAATCGCCTATCTTCCAGAAGATGAAGGACGAGGGCAAGGGCTCGAAGGCGCCGCTGACCGAAGCCTTCGCCAACTGGAGCAATGCCAAGATCGTCATACTCGCGCTGCTCGGCGGCACCATGGGTCAGGGCGTGGTCTGGTACACCGGCCAGTTCTACGCACTGTTCTTCCTGCAATCGATCCTGAAGGTCGATGGCTATACCGCCAACCTCTTGATCGCCTGGTCGCTGGTGTTCGGCACCGGCTTCTTCATCGTGTTCGGCGCGCTCTCCGACAGGATCGGCCGCAAGCCGATCATACTCGCAGGTTGCCTGATCGCGGCGCTGACCTTCTTCCCGATCTTCCGCATGATCTCGAGCAACGCCAACCCGGCGCTGGAAAAGGCCATTGAGGCGACCAAAGTGGAGGTCGTGGCTGATCCGAAGGGCTGCGGCGATCTGTTCAACCCGGTCGGCACCCGCGTCTTCAGCGCTCCCTGCGACACCGCGCGCGCCTTCCTGGCCCAATCCTCGGTCAAGTATTCGACCTCGTATGGACCGGCGGGTTCCGGCGTGAAGGTGATGGTGAATGGCAAGGACGTGGCCTACACCGACGCGAAAACCGGCAACCCGGCGGTGGCCGCGGCCGTTGCCGCAGCGGGCTATCCGAAGGCGGGCGATGCAGCCATCGTGAAAATGTCGAACCCGTTCGATATCTTCAGGCCGCAGGTTGCCGCGGTGATCGGGCTTTTGTTCATCCTGGTGATCTTCGTCACCATGGTGTATGGCCCGATCGCGGCGATGCTGGTCGAACTGTTCCCGACCAAGATCCGCTATACTTCGATGTCGCTGCCCTATCACATCGGCAACGGCTGGTTCGGCGGGTTGTTGCCCGCGACCGCATTCGCGATCGTGGCCTCGACCGGCGATATCTATGCCGGTCTATGGTATCCGATCATCTTCGCGTCGATCACCGCGGTCGTCGGCTTCTTCTTCCTGCCGGAAACCAAGGACGTCGATATCAAGACGAACTGACGACCAGGCCCGCGGCAACGCCGCGCCGACAAGTCTGACGCAACAAACCGGCCGCGGGGTCGCTCCGCGGCCGGTTCCTGTGGAGTAGCCTTCCGACGAACCGTCGAGAGGCTCCGGGCCCCGAGAATTCACCGGCCCGATATTCGGGGGACTAATATAAGTATCGATACGCAGACCCTGCGCGCGCGACGAACCGACCTGGCTCTGGCCTGGAGCATCGCGATCGCCATTCCGCTGGTGTTGATCGCGCCCGCGCTGTGGAACGGCTATCCACTGCTGCAATACGACACCGGCGGCTACCTTGCGCGCTGGTACGAGGGATACCTGGTTCCCAGCCGCTCAACGGCCTACGGCATATACCTGCATCTGGGGGAAGCCTCGCACTTCTGGCTCATTTTGGGAGTTCAGGCCCTCTCGGTCATGTGGATCGTTCAGGCGACGCTGCGCGTGTTCGGCATCGTGCGCCCCATTCAGATTGCCGCCATTGTTCTCGGCCTGTCCGCCACGACGGCGCTGCCAGTTCTGACCAGCCTGCTGCTGACTGATATATTCTCGGGCCTGTCCGTGCTGACACTCTTTCTGCTCGTCGTTCATGGCGACCATTTTTCGAAACTGGAAAACCTGTTTCTGTTCTTGTTTACTTCATTTGCGGCGTCGACCCACAGTGCCACGCTGGGAGTATTGCTCGGCGTTTGCTGCGTCGGCTGCGATTCTGCGCCATTGGCTACCCGTGCGGCTCGGCGCTCGCGGGCTCATCCGGGGTAGCCTGACGATCGTGTGTGGAGCAGCGATACTGCTTGCCTGCAACTTCGCGCTGTCGGGCCAACTGGCCTGGACGCCGGGAGGTTCGGGCGTTGCGTTCGGTCGAATGCTTCAGGATGGGCTCGTCAAGCGTTATCTCGACGATCATTGCTCCAAAGAACACCTCAAACTGTGTCCCTACCGCAATGAGTTGCCGCAAACGGGTGACGACTTCTTGTGGGGAAAGAGCGTGTTCAATGACCTCGGCCGATTCAAAGGCCTTGGCGACGAGATGGCCTATATCGCGTGGCACTCTGTTATCGCTTATCCAGGCGCCCAATCAGAAGCCGCCATCGAGGCAACCGCCAAACAGCTTGTTTCCGTCGCAACCGGTGAAGGCTCCAACAACTGGCTGGCCCACACCTACGGCATCATACAGCGCTACCTGCCACAGGAATTCGCAGCAGTACGAAATGCTCACCAGCAGCATTGGGAATTTGATTTCACTACGATCAATCTGGTTCACGTCCCCATCGCGTTGCTTTCCGAGCTTTTGCTGGTTGGTATCCTCGCCGGCGCGGCGTGGCGCCGCAAGCTGGACGATGTTGCGCTGATGGCGGGAACGGTAGCGCTTGCGCTGTTCGGCAACGCCCTTCTCTGTGGCGTGCTCTCCGGGCCGCATGACCGCTATGGCGCGCGAATGGTGTGGATCGCGACTCTGGTGGTCGTCATTGCCGGCATCTTGCATCGAGGACAAGGCGCTCGGAAGTGAACGATCGCCATCGGCTGATCAGCGGGTAACGCCCGCAAATTGCAATACGATCTCGCGGCGATGCGGGCGGCGGCGATGCTCGATCAGGTAGATTGCCTGCCATATTCCCAGCGCGAGTTCGCCCTTGAGCACGGGGATCTGCAGGGAGGTCGACGTCAGCATGGTCCTGACATGCGCGGGCATGTCGTCGGGGCCTTCGCTGTCGTGGCTCCATCCGGAGTCCTCGGGCGCGAGGCGATCGAGTGCTGTCATCAAATCGTCGAGCACCGCCGGATCGGCGTTTTCCTGGATCGTCAGCGACGCCGAGGTATGGCGGACGAACAGCGTCACCGCGCCCTCCTTCGCTCCGGCGTCCTCCAGGAATTTTGCGACCGCGGCGGTGAAATCGACAAAGCCACGGCCGGAGGTTTGAACGGTCAGGAGCGAGGTCACGATGGCGGTGGCGCTGACGGTCGAGAGCGCGGTGCGGGACAGTGATTTGGGAGGGGTCATGAACAATCTCTCAACATGGTCGTCCCGGCGAACGCCCGGACCCATACTCCGCGGCCTCTCCATTTTAGGCAGTAGAAGTTGATACCTTCCGCAATAACCAACGCCGATGGTTATGGGTCCCGGCGTTCGCCGGGACGACTCTGCGGAAGGCACTTCAAATCTTGCCGGTGACGTCCTTCTGCATCCGGTTGGCCATCTCGACCAGCCGTCGCCACGTCTGCTCCAGAAACGACATCACGCGGTCCAGGTCGCGGTCGCTTGGCAGCGGAATTTCAATCTTGCGCTCGCCCTCGGCCACCTTCGGTTCGGGCTTTTTCAGCGAGTTCGTCTTCGGCAGCGGTTCGTCGATCTTGCCGGCGATCGTCGGTTCGCGCGCCGCCAGTTCCGCCTTGAGCTTTTCATTGTCAGCCTGCAGCCGGCCGATTTCCGCATCGAGCGCCGCGCGTTCGTCGGGGACGGCATAGCAGGCCCAGCCGGTGCCGGTATTGGCGCAGGTCGAAACATCGCCGGTGCGGGTATCGAGCCTGATCACGCCGTCGGTGACCGGCGACAGCACGTAACGGCCGTTCTCGCGGTCCGGCATCTGTTGTGCGCCTGCAGTACCACTTCCGCCGAGACCGAGTAACGCAGCCGCGGCGGCGATAGCGAGGAAGAATTTCGAGGGCGATGTCATTTTCATCATGGCAGAACTCCGCCTCAAAACCGATCAGGTTTCCCTCATCCTACACCTGCGAGCGGTAGGGCGCGCGGCCTGATTTCAACGCATCGGCGAGCAATTCGATCCGATCCTGTCCCCAGAATACCTCGCCGTCGAGCACATAGCCCGGCGAGCCGAACACATCGGCGGCCAACGCATCCTGGCGATTTTTCTCGTAGGCCGCGCTGATCTCGTCGGATCCCGATCGTTCGACCAGTTGCTTGCCGGGAAGCCCGGATGCGTCGGCCAGTTCAATCAAGGTCGCCGGATCGGCCATATTGAGCTGGTCTTCCCACACCGCCGCAAACGCCCGCCGCATGAATGGCTCCGGATCGAGGCCGGCTTCAATCGCCGCGATCACCACGCCATCGGCCAGCCGCGCATTGAACGGCCAGTTCGCCGGCTGAAGATGGAATTTCAGCCCACGCTTGTCGCGCCAGCGCTGCAGTTCGACCATCCGATAACGCTGCCGCACCGGATGGCGCTTCATCAGCGGCAGGCCGCCGGTCTCCGAAAACAGATCGACCAGCACGACCGGCTTGTAATTCACCTTGAGATCGTGGGTTCTTGCGATCTCCCGGAACAAATTGTGCCCGATATAGGCCCACGGGGATTGAAACGAAAAATAGTAGTCGACCTGACGTGGCATGCGGGCTCCCCGGCGCGGAATTTCGATGTTGCGGTCATCCCAGCAGACCCGCCGGTAGCGTGCAAGATCGGTCATGGTTCGATCCGGCTGCCGCACTACGGCGAGCGAGCTACCCGGGGATCATTATCGTTGGAATATATTGATCTAGATCAATGGCCTGGATGGTAATGGCGCAATCTTGACTTGCCCAGATACGGTCAGTATGGTCCGCGCGACTTTTAAGGGTGACGCAGCGTCAATTCCATCAACGCGGCTTCGTTTCGGGTCTCCACAGCATGGCTGAAGACACGGATGACGGCGAAAATGGGAAGCGCGATCAATCGTCGTCCGAAGAAGCTGCGCTTTCCGCAAGGCTCGGAAGTCTGGATCACCGGTTGTCCGAAATTGAGGGCAGCCGGAAAATCCGGACTAACCTGTCCGGGAACGAGCAGGACGCGGCTCAGGCCAAGGCATCCGCCATGGCCGTCGGGCTTCGCCTCTCTTCCGAACTGGTTGCGGGTGTTCTTGCCGGGGCGGCTCTCGGCTGGGGGTTCGATCGCCTGCTGTCGACTTCGCCCTGGGGCCTCATCGTATTCTTGCTGCTTGGCTTTGCCGCCGGGGTGATCAATGTGATGCGGTCGGCGGGCGTGATGGCGAAGCAGTCTGAGCGGCTCTGACGCGGGCGAACGTTCGACACGATCCGCGAGAGATCGCGAAACCGATAGACCGAGAAGCGAATGGCCGCCGATCCCATCCATCAGTTCCAGATCCACAAGATCTTCACCATCGGTCACATCGGCGGACAGGAAATCGCGTTCACCAGTTCGTCGGCCTACATGTTTCTTGCGGTGGCGGTGATCTCGCTAATCATGATCGGCGGCTCCGCCGGACGGCAACTTGTTCCGGGCCGCATTCAATCGGTGGCTGAACTCAGTTACGAATTCGTGGCGAGCATGATCAGAAGCACCGCCGGTTCGGAAGGCATGAGATTCTTCCCGCTGGTGTTCTCGCTGTTCATGTTCATCTGCGTCTCGAACGTGATCGGGATCATTCCCTACGCCTTCACGGTTTCAAGCCACATCATCGTCACCGCGGCGATGGCGCTGCTGGTGTTCTTCATCGTGCTATTTTACGGCCTCTACAGGAACGGCCTGAAATTCTTCAAGCTGTTCGTGCCGTCGGGTGTCCCGATCTACATCCTGCCGCTGGTGGTGTTTATCGAGGTCATCTCGTTCCTCCTGAAGCCGGTTTCGCATTCGGTACGACTTTTCGCCAACATGCTGGCGGGCCACATCGCGCTGAAAGTGTTCGCGAGCTTCGTCGCCATGCTAGGTGCGCTCGGAATTCTTGGCTGGGCCGGCGCCGTGCTGCCGCTCGGGCTGACCATCGCGCTCACTGCGCTCGAACTGCTGGTCGCGTTCCTGCAGGCCTACGTCTTCGCCATCCTCACCTGCATCTACCTCAACGATGCTCTCCATCCGGGCCACTGATCCGGCCTCTATAACAAACCTCAAGAAGGAGTTCGTTTCATGGATCCAATTGCCGCGAAATACATTGGCGCTGGTATTGCCTGCATTGGCATGGGTGGCGCCGGCGCAGGCGTGGGCATCATCTTCGGCAACTATCTCGCCGCCGCGGTGCGCAATCCTTCGGCAGCCCAGGGTCAGTTCGGCAACCTGATCTTCGGCTTCGCCGTGACCGAAGCGCTCGGCATCTTCTCGCTGCTGATCGCGCTCTTGCTCTTGTTCGCGCTCTGATCTTTTCACCGATCCGGCCGATGAGGTCCGCGACCCGGACCTCGATCGGCAGAACAGGAGAAGCCCGTGGCTGAGAGTCATGGCAACGAAAAGGGCACGACGGCCCATACCGAGGCGGATGGCGGCCACAAAGCCCCCTTCCCGCCGTTCGAGAAGGACACCTTTGCCTCGCAACTGGTGTCGCTGCTGATCGCGTTCGTCGCTCTCTATCTGATCGTCTCGAAAATTGCGCTGCCGCGCGTCGGCGGCCTGCTCGACGCGCGTCAGAACGCGATCGAGGGCGATCTGGCCGAGGCGCAGAAGCTGAAGGACGCCTCCGACGAAGCGCTGAAAGCCTATGAAAGCGAACTCGCCGCCGCGCGCTCCCGCGCGCATGCGATCGGCACCGAGACCCGCGAAAAGCTGAGCGCAGCGTCCGAAGCCGAGCGCAAGCAGCTGGAACAGCGGCTGGCGGTGAAACTCGCCGAAGCCGAAAAAACCATTGCGTCGACACGCGAGGCCGCGATGCGCAACGTCCGCGGCATCGCCGCGGAGGCGGCCGCCGCGATCGTGCAGCGGCTCACCGGCATGTCGCCCGACGGCAAGTCCGTCGACAGCGCCGTTGACGCGTCCTTGAAGGGATAACCACGATGTTCGCCGAACCGGAATTCTGGGTCGCCGTCGCCTTCGTCATCCTGATGGGCGTGTTCGCCTATTTGGGCGTCCACCGCACGGTGCTGAAGACGCTCGATCATCGCCGCGACCGTATCAAGGCCGAGCTCGACGACGCGCGCCGCCTCAAGGAAGAGGCAGCCAAACTGCTGGCCGAATACAAGGCCCGTCACGCCAGCGCCGAACGCGAGGCCCAGGACATCATCGCGTCCGCCAGGGCCGAGGCCGAGCGCATCGCATCCGAGGCCAAGACCAAGATGGAGGATTTTGTCGTGCGGCGCACCAAGACCGCCGAGAGCAAGATCGCGCTGGCCGAAGCGCAGGCGCTCGACGACGTCCGCGCGGCCGCGGCCGACGCCGCGGTGACCGCGGCTTCCACCGTCCTGTCGCAATCGGTAAAGGGATCGGTCGGCGATGAACTGCTGGCCAAGGGCATTGCGGAAGTTCGCGAAAAGCTGAACTGACGGATTCTGATCGCAAGACCAAAGGCCGCCGCGGGATCATCGCGGCGGTCTTTTGTTTGCGCACTGGAACGCGCCGGGGATGATGCGTTTCTTGCCACCTGCCGTCATGGCGGCACGGCTGCTACTTCTTCTTCCTCGCCGCCTTCGGCTTCGGCTCCGGCGTCAGCGCCTGTGGATCAAAGCCTATATAGAAGATGTAGGAATCGCCGGCAGCGCCTTGCGGCACCGGATAGACCATGTCCTCTGCCACCAGGCTGAACGGGATACTGCCGGATTCGGTCATCGACACCCTCGTGCGGTAGACCTTGGTGGCGATGGTTTTCTCCTGCACACCGCCCTGCACCACGGCGACCCGCAGCGGAATCTCGACCGTCGCCGGGTTTCCGGCGGGCCCGGCGATGACGCGGCCGAGAATGCCGATCCGCGCGGTGATCTGGTCGCCATTTACCGTACAGTCACGCGCGGTGCGCGTGATCGTGGCTTGAAAACGCAGGTCGTTGCCGACCGGCTCCTTGCCTGGAGCGGCCACCGCATAGGTGGAGGCGCCGGCGCGAATGCTGACCGGGGGACACGTCAGCTCGGTTTGGCTTTCGGACGCCGCCGGCGGCGGAGCTCCCTCGGCGGGCTCCGACTTGCCGCCGAAAAGGCTCTTGAAACGGTCGGTGATCGACTGCGCCGATGCCGGCGAAGCCAGCATGCTGCAAGCCATTGCTGTCATGATCACGGAAAGCACCGCAATGCTGTGCCACCGGTTCGGTCGGACCGCCGTCATGATCGCACGCTTGTCGCCCATCTGATGTCCCTGGCCTGCAGCCGCCGTTGCCCGCATCACGCCGCCTTATAGCAAGGCAATGGCGGCGAGCCCAAGGCATCTGTCGTTATTTCCGCAACAAGGTTAGCCGCGAAAATCCTCATGCAGCAGACCGAACAGCAGGTGATCCTGCCAGACGCCGTTGATGCAGAGATAGCGCCGCGCCATCCCCTCGCGCGTGAATCCGCATTTCTCCAGCACCCGGATCGACGGCGTGTTGGAGGGAATGCAGGCGGCCTCGATGCGGTGAAGATTGAGCTCGCCGAACAGCGACGGCAGCAGTACACGCAGCGCCGCCGTCATGTGGCCGCGATGCGCATGGGGCTGCCCGACCCAGTACCCGATGGTGCCGGCCTGCACGATTCCGCGGCGGACGTTCGCCAGCGTGATGCCGCCGATCATCGCCCCGTCGGCTTCCCGGAACACGATGAACGGATAGGACCGGTCGGCGGCAATGTCCTCGGCATAGCGGCGCAACCGCCGCCGGAATCCCGAACGGGTCAGGTCGTCGGACGGCCAGATCGGCTCCCATGGCGTCAGATATTCCCGGCTGCATTCGCGCAAATGCGCCCATTGCAGAAAATCGGACATCTGCGGCGCGCGCAGCAGCAGGCCATGCCCGCGCGGGGCCAGCGCGGCCGGTCCGCTGGATGGAAGCCGAAACAGGGCCATGTTTGATACCCCATGCTACCCGAATTCGATTCAGCGCGCTGACCGCCTTCAATGAAGCAGCGACTTCGCCCTGGATCTGGTCAATCCTTCCGCAAAAGACACCGCCGTGTCCAGACCTCTTCCGCTGCCAAGCGCGACAACCGCTGGTCGGCTGCGCGACAATAATACCCGCGCCGCGTTCCGCGTCGATTCCACGCTGACGGCGTCAATCCTGGCCACCAGCTCCTCCACCGTCAAAGGGCGTCCATAGGCCAGCATGTGGCGCGCCAGCTGTTCGGCGCGGGAACTGCAGCTTTCCAGCGCCATCAGCAGTCCCGCCTTCATTTGCGCCTTGGCGCGCGCAATCTCGGCCTCGGTCAGGGTCTCCACGGCATCGTTGATGACATCGACGATCACCTCCATCATCTCCGGCGCATCGGCGGGATCGGTGCCGGTATAGAGTCCGAAAAAGCCGGTATCGCTGTAGGGCGCATGGAAGGTGTAGATCGAATAGCACAGCCCGCGCTTTTCACGCACCTCCTGAAACAGCCGCGACGACATCCCGCCGCCAAGCGTGTTGGTGAAAACCTGCAGGGAGAACAGCGACAGATCGGTCTGCGGCACGCCTTCCAGCGCCAGCGTCAGATGCGCCTGCTCAAGCTCGCGATGCACCACGCGGGAGCCGCCCTTGCCGAACATCGCCGCCTGCGGCTTCGGCGCGGGTCCGCCGTCGAAGCTTGCGAACCGCCACGCCACCTCCTCCACCACCCGCTTGTGATCGACCGCGCCGGCGGCCGCCACCACCATGTCCGGGCCGCGATAATGCGTCGAAAGATAGCCGCGCAACATATCGCGGTTGAACCCCTTCAGGGTTTTTGCCGTCCCCAGCAGGGAGCGTCCCATCGGCTGATCCGGAAAACACAGCTCGTTGAGGTGCTCGAACACCACGTCGTCGGGCGTATCCTGCGCCGCGCCGATCTCCTGCACGATGACGCCCTTTTCGCGCTCCAGTTCGTCCGGCACGAAGGAGGGATTGGCGAGAATGTCGGACAGCACGTCGAGCGCCAGCGGCACGTCGGCCTTCATCACCCGCGCATAATAGGCGGTGGTTTCGGTAGACGTGCCGGCGTTGAGATCGCCGCCGACCGCCTCGATCTCCTCGACGATTTCGCGCGAGGTGCGCCGCGTGGTGCCCTTGAACGCCATGTGCTCGAGCAAATGCGAGATGCCGTGCTCGTTCGGCTTTTCGTCGCGGCCGCCGACGCCGGCCCACACCCCGAGCGCCGCGGTTTCGAGATGCGGCATGGTATCGGTGATGACAGTGAGGCCGGAAGGAAGCTTGGTAACGTCGACGCTCATCCGGCAACTCCCTGCTTCGCGGCCCGGCTGACCGATCGCACGAACCGCTCGACTTCAACCTGATCGTTCTTCATGACCTTGATGTGCTCGGGCCGGGTCATCAGCCCCTCGAGCCAGGGCGGCAGTGCTGGCCGCACGCCGCAGGCGATCTCCACCGCATCGGGAAATTTCGCGGCATGCGCGGTCGACAGCACGATGTTGGGAATCTTCGAATCCGCGGTGTCGCGATCGGCCACCGCGAGCGCCACCGCGGTATGGGGATCGACGAGATCGCCGGCCTCGCGCCAGGCGGCGCGGATCGCGGCATTGGTTTCGGTCTCGTCGGCGCGCCCGGCGTCGAATTCCTCCCGGATCGCCGCCAGCGTCGCGTCGGGCAGCACGAAACGTCCGGACTGTTTGAGCTGCGCCATCAGCCGGCGAACGACGGCCGCATCGCGCCCGCTGGCCTCGAACAGCAGCCGCTCGAAATTCGAGGAAACCTGAATATCCATCGATGGCGAGGCGGTAGCGTGAACCTCGCGCACCTCATAGATGCCGGTCTTCAGCGTCCGCGGCAGGATATCGTTGACGTTGGCGGCGATCCGCAAGCACCGGATCGGCAGCCCCATCCGCTTGGCGACGTAGCCCGCGAAGATGTCGCCGAAATTCCCGGTCGGCACGGTGAAATCCACCGTCCGCTGCGGCGAACCGAGCGCAGCCGCGGAGGTGAAATAATACACGACCTGCGCCACGATCCGCGCCCAGTTGATGGAGTTGACGCCGGACAGCGCGACCGCGTCGCGAAACTGATGATGATTGAACAGCTCCTTCACGATCGCCTGGCAATCGTCGAAATGTCCTTCGATTGCAAGCGCGTGAACGTTGGCGGCGTCCGATGTTGTCATCATCCGCCGCTGCACGTCGGAGATGCGGCCATGCGGAAACAGTACGATCAGATCGACATTGTCGAGACCCGCGAAGGCATCGACCGCAGCGCCCCCGGTATCGCCCGAGGTCGCGACCACGATGGTGGTGCGCTGCGCGCGCTGCGCCAGCACGTGGTCCATCAGCCGCGAGATCAGCTGCATCGCGACGTCCTTGAACGCCAGCGTCGGGCCGTGAAACAGCTCCAGCAGGAATTGATTGGGGCCGATCTGGTCAAGCGGAACCACGGCGGGATGGCGGAATGTGGCATAGGCCTCGTTCGCCATGCGGCCGAGATCGGCATCGGGGATTTCACCGCCGACGAACGGGCGGATCACATCGACCGCGACCTCCCAATAAGGGCGGCCGAAGAATCCGGCGATGGTTTCTCGCGAAAGCTGCGGCCAGACTTCGGGCATGTAAAGACCGCCGTCGCGGGCGAGCCCGGTCAGCATCACATCGCAGAAACCCAGGGCCGGAGCCTCGCCCCGCGTCGAAATATACCGCGTCAAACCACCCTCCAAAGACCGAAGCCTCCCGCCAAGGCTTTGATCTTAATGAGTTATTTAACTTCGTCGATGCCGACGTCGCGCGGCACCATAAAGCGTTTTCAGGGGAATGGGAAATGCTGCGCGCTACGGGCGGCGCGCGGCCCTGTGGCCGCTCGCATCCGTAGTCGGGCGATTGTCAGGAAACACAGGTTCTGGAGTATTCAATCGATCCGGCGGCCGTGTCGACAGCCGGATCACAATAAAGCAATGGATTGCAACCGCGTCGGTCGGTTCGAGATCAGCGGTCTCGGTTCATCGAAGCTACGCTGCCAGGAGCTTGTCAAATTCAGCGGGCTCCAGCGTCCTTCCCTCTTCATCCGTAACGACGACTTGCCATCCCTCGCTGGTCCAGACGCGCGCCTTGGCGATCGCTATCAGCACGCTGCTGCGCTCGCAGCTCACTTTCTCGTTCTCTCTTGTCGCTACAATCTGATATGCCAAGCTGGAGGCTCCTTAATACGAACATCCCCCAGGCATTTGGTCCTGCCGCTTTGGCTGCAATTCGCCGTTAAAGTGACGATTTGGGGGCAGGCCTTGGCTGAACGCGCTCCGCCGCGCATGCCACGAAACGGATAATCCTCGCCTGTTACCGGGGCTAACGCGGGCCTCGCAACTTGATGGTCCGGCTTCCGACCCCAAAACCGACATTCCTCAGCGGCTCAACTATCTGGTCGATCGTAGATCATGCCGCGGAACAGCAACTCGATCGTCGCAAGCGTCAGTGCCAGTATGAAGGCGATAAAGACCAGCACCATGGCGCGCGGCGAAACCAGCGGCTCGGGTTTGCGCTCGGCGACGGGCGGCGGCTTGACCTCAACACTACCGGCCTGGCGCACGACAACGGGAGATAGAGGCGATTCGATATCGACCCAGCGATCCACCCATGGCGCTGGCACGGCTTTGTCATCAGCCAACATCTCTGACATCGCGTCATGCCGCCTGGGCTGATCCATCTTTCGCCCAACTTGATGGACCTGATATTTTCGCTGAAGGTTCCGGAGCCGATGGTGGCGGCGCGTCCAGCAATGATCCTTGCCGCGCCAGTAGATGTGAGCCGAACCAAAATGTTGTCGCGCTTCGGTCCTGCTCAGGCAGGAACTCCGTGGCTTCGGCTGGTGTTGTCGCCACCAGCATCAGCAGCATCGACACAACAATCACCGCGACAGGCATCGGGTCGCTCCGTCATGCATCGAGTACAGACGTCGCCTCCGCCGAGGTATCGCTTGTGGTAAGGTCTACTGATTGACGATTTGCAAATTACCGCCGGTTTTAAGGGACAATGTGCTTGTCCCATTAACGATGATGCGCGCCCGTAACATGCCAAAAACCGGGCGGATTACGCATCGATGGATTTGTCTGGTTCCGGGGTTTGGGGGCTATCAGACGGATGCCGGTGACCGGAATTCTCGTCAGCAGGTCGCCGGCCGAAGCTGCCCGCTTGCCGCATTCAAATCAGGTTGGAGAGTTTTGATATGAACCGGTTCTTTCGAGGGGCCGCGCTTGCCGGCACGATCGTGATCGCCGGCTACTCACATGCGGCGAACGCGCAGTCGGCTGCCGAGCCGGATCTGTTCCGGGTCACATTGCTCGGTACGGGCGGGCCGGACCCTTCGCCCGACCGCTTCAGTGCCAGCACGCTGATCGAGGCGGGAAGCCACAAGATTTCTCATCGATGCCGGGCGAGGTACGACGATCAGGCTCAGCCAGCTGCGCATCCCTTTAGGCCGCGTCGAGGTTCTTTTTCTGATGCACTACCATTCGGATCATACCATCGGCATTCCAGACCTATGGTTGACGGGCTGGCTGCCACCGCCCTTCGGCCAGCGAAAATCGCCGTTTGGCGTGATCGGACCGATCGGCGCGGTTGAACTCATGTCAAATCTCGAACGTGCCTATGCCGCCGACATCAAGATACGGATGGCCGATCAAAAGCTCACGCGCGAAGGGCTCGAGCCCAAAGTCGAGGAGTTCACGAAGGACGGCATCGTCTACGAGAAGGACGGACTTCGTGTCACCGCCTTCGAGGTCAACCATGGCGACGAGGTGAAGCCCGCTTTTGGCTATCGCGTCGACTACGCGGGGCACGCCGTCGTCATTTCCGGTGATACGCGGCTCAACGAGAACGTCATCAAATACGGTACCGGGGCCGATCTGCTGGTGCACGAGGTTTTTGCCGTCAAACCTGAACTGATGAAGAACCCGGCGATCCAGACTATCGCCGCCCATCACGTCACGCCGCAGGAGGCGGGCGCCGTATTCAGTCGCGCGCATCCGAAGCTCGCGGCCTACACCCATCTTTCGGTGATCGGCACACCGGCATTGCCGAGCGTGACCGCTGACGAGATCGTGGCGCAGACGCGCGAGACCTACAAGGGACCGCTGGTCGTCGGTGAAGACCTCATGGCCTTCGAGATCGGCGCCGACGGCGTCGCCGTCTATCGGCGCGGCGCGCACTAAGGACATGACCCCGCCGCGCTGATCGTATCCAGGCGATGCGTGATCAGCCGATGAGCCATCGACCCTTGTGAA
The DNA here is from genome assembly GCA_963735835.1 of uncultured Alphaproteobacteria bacterium. Lineage (GTDB taxonomy): Bacteria > Pseudomonadota > Alphaproteobacteria > Rhizobiales > Xanthobacteraceae > Bradyrhizobium. The sequence continues at coordinate 38,925 of CAVTNA010000021.1, forward strand.
TGTCGAATTTCACCAAACCTTCGGCCCTCATTTTCATAAGGAGCGATTGGCAAGCTTCCTCATTCGTCATATTTGCGCGTTTCATGACCTCGAAGATTTTGAGCGGTTTCTCGCGCAGCGCGCTCAGAATTTCTTCTCGATCATTCAACATAACTGGAACCCCTGTTTCGATCGACGGTAAGGCGGTACGCGCCACAATTTGCAAGCTGGTTGAGTGCAATCTGGCCCACGCCGGCTCGACTCCGCCGCTTTTTCTTTTGCCAAAATGTCGCCATCCGGAACCGGCGACCTTGCTCCAGATCAATGCGGCGCGCGATTGGAAGAATATATAGCGACAACTGATGTTGAGAATGGAGATCAATCATGTCGCGTCGAACCATTATTTCGCTTGCTGCATCCGTTATCATTGGCATCGGGTGCATTGCGACCGTTTCAACTGACGCCTTCGCATATCGTGGTGGCGCTGGTCGCGCCGGCGTTGGTCGCGCTGGCGTCCATCACGGCGGCGTCTACCACGGTGGCGTTTACCGTGGCGCAGCCGTACGCCGTGGCGTGGCGGTAGGCGTCGGAGCCGCTGCGGTCGGTGCGGCTGCCGCCGGAGCGTACGGAGCTTATCGCTGCGGATACTATCCCTATCCGGCTTGCTACTAGAACTGGTGCCAGCGCGGCGGGTCAATCCTCGCCCCGACCGGACATCTTACTTCCGGGATGATGACGCCCGCCGCTGCCCCCACAGCCACACCCCGAACGCGATCACCACCGCGCCCGCGAGTGCGAACCAGGTGATGGCGTATTGCATGTGGTCGTCCTTGAGATGGACCTCGAGCGGACCCGGTTTCGGGATGCCGCTCGCTGGCACCGGCTGCTCGAGGTCGATATAGAACGGCGCGACGGCTTGTCGCCCTCGCCCCAGCCGAGCGCGCGGGCCATGGCGAGGTGATCGCGGGTGAACCACAGCCGCTTCGCCGTATTTTCCGTAGGCGTCAGCACGCCCGCGGCTTCCGGAAAGCGGATGTAGCCGGTCAGCGTCACCGGCTCACTGGGTGATGAGCCGCGCCACCGCGCGATCCTGCGACGTCGCGGTCCTGCATGCTGTTCTGCACGAAGCCGGCATTGACCACGACGGTCTCGCCATCGGAGAGCCGCGCCGGCAGGAAGGCCCAGGTGCCCGGACCGGAAATGTCGTCGCGCACGGCGGAGCCGGAACTGTAGACCATCGCATCCGGCAGCGGCTGATAGGTCGCGGCAAAACGGACGCGGCGGAATTCGTCGCTGGCGGGTTTAAGCGTGTTCCACTGCGAAGGCGACGGCAGCCCCTGCGGTGGTGCCGCGAGCTGTTCGGTCAGTGCCGCGATCAGGGTATGCTTCGCGATCCGGCGTTGCAGCTGCCAGACCCCCAGTCCCAAGAACAGCGCCACCATCAACAGCGTGAATGCGCCGAAGCCCGCGGCGTTGCGCCGGTTTCCGGACATGGCAATCATTTCGGTTCGCGATCGATCAGCCGGCCTTCCGCGGCCTTGTGATGGAACTGCAGCGCAATCAGCAGCGATTTCATCGAGCGCATCGGCAGCAGCGTGGTCGCGAGAATCAGCGGCAGCCACAATGCGGCGTGAAGCCAGAACGGCGGCTGGTATTTCACCTCCACGATCAGCGCGCAGCCAACCACGATCGCGCCTGCAATCATGATGAGGAAAACCGCAGGGCCATCGCCGGAATCGATGAAGGCATAGTCGAGCCCGCAAGCCTCGCAATTCGGCCGCAGCGTCAGAAATCCGGAATACAGCTTGCCCTTGCCGCAGCGCGGGCATCTGCAGGCGACGCCGCGCAGCGCGCTCTGCGTCACCGTCGGTAGCGTCTGGTCCTGCATCGGCAAGGGTCTTTCCGCGTTTGGCGAAACAAAAAGGGCGGCCCTGCGGCCGCCCCTTGTAGCACAGTCAACTTTTGTTTTGACGCGTTTCCGTTACGCGAACCGCTACCCACTTCGCCCGGAAACGCTATCGCA
>CAVTNA010000022.1:0-65059 GCA_963735835.1 uncultured Alphaproteobacteria bacterium
GGGCAGCACATGCTCGTAGGTCTGCGGATCCTTGAGCACGGCGGAGGCATGAATGCCGGTTTTTGTCACAAACGCGCTTTCGCCGACGTAAGCCGCATGGCGGTTCGGTGCGCGATTGAGCATGTCGTCGAGTGTCCGCGAAACCTTCATCAGGGTCGCCATCTGGTCCGGCGACACGCCGATCTCGAAACGATCGGAGAATTCGCGTTTCAGCCGCAGCGTCGGGATCAGCGAACACAGATTGGCGTTGCCGCAGCGCTCGCCGAGCCCGTTCAGCGTGCCCTGGATCTGGCGTGCCCCGGCGCGCACCGCGGCCAGCGAATTGGCGACCGCCTGCTCGGTGTCGTTATGGGCGTGAATGCCGACGTGATCGCCCGGAATATGTTTTGTTACCGCGGTGACGATGGTCTCGACCTCGTGCGGCATGGTGCCGCCATTGGTGTCGCACAGCACTACCCAGCGCGCGCCGAAATCATAGGCCGCCCTGGCGCAGGCGAGCGCGAATTCCGGATTTTCCTTGTAGCCGTCGAAGAAATGCTCGCAATCGAGCATGACCTCGCGGCCGGCCGACTTGGCGGCCTTCACACTGTCGCGGATCGAAGCCAGATTTTCCTCGTTGGTGGTCTCCAGCGCCACGCGCACCTGATAGGCCGACGATTTCGCGACAAAGCAGATCGCGTCCGCCTTGGCTTCCAGCAGCGACGCCAGACCCGGATCGTTCGAGGCCGAGCGGCCCGGCCGCCGCGTCATGCCGAACGCCGTGAAGCGGGCATGATCGAGATCAGGCCTGGTCGCAAAGAATTCGGTGTCGGTGGGATTGGCGCCGGGATAGCCGCCTTCGACATAGTCGATGCCGAGCTCGTCGAGCATCGCCGCGATCAGCTGCTTGTCATGCAGCGTGAAATCGACGCCGTTGGTCTGGGCGCCGTCGCGCAGCGTGGTGTCGAACAGATAGAGACGTTCGCGGGTCATGTCGGACCTCCCGGCGCGGGAACATCGCCCAGCGTCTTCTGCATCGTGGTGTTGGCGAGCCACTCGCCGTTGACGGTGACGGTGCTGCGCTGCTTGCCGACATAACCGCGCCTCGCAAAGAAGCCTTCGGCGTTGTCGCTGGCATCGACGGTGAGAGACTTGGCGCCGCGGCCGCCGGCGAGTTTTTCCAGCGCCTCGATCAGCATCGACGCCACGCCCTGCCCGGCCGCGCCGGGGTGAACATAGAGCATGTCGATATGATCAGGCCCCCGGAGCGAGGCGAACCCCACCGGCGAATTCTGCAGCGTGGCGACCAGCGTCAGTCCGCTGCCCAGGCGCTCGCCGAATTGTTCCTCGTCGTCGGCGGCGCTGGCCCAGGCATCCTGCTGCGCCTGGCTGTAATCTTCGCCGGTCAATTCCTCGATGCTAGCCGCGAAGATCGCCGCCAGCACGGGCGTGTCTTCGCCAAGGAACGGCCGCAGAGCGGGTTTGGGCAGCGCCTGTCCCATCTTCTCAAAATGCTCCGAACAGCTTCAGCGCCAGCACGACCGCGGCCGCGATGACAGCCCACTTGATGAAGATGTAATAGCGCCAGTGTTTTGGAAAAGGCGTGTCGGGCTTGGTCATCGCGCGATCTCCCAGGTGGTGCCTTCCTTGGAATCCTTGATGATAACGCCCATCGCCGCGAGCTCATCGCGAATACGATCGGATTCCCTGAAATCCTTGCGGGCGCGGGCGGCGGCGCGATCGGAGATCAGACCATCGATCTGCTTCGCATCGATGCCGCTGGCCTGCTGTTTTCGGTCATTCCATTCCGCCGCGGTCTCGGACAGGAAACCGAAAAGCCGCAAGGACGCGGCAAACTCACCGCGATCGCGCGCATTTCCGGAAGCCGCGCTACTTCGCAAGCCGTGCAATGCTGCGATCATCTGCGGCGTGTTCAGGTCGTCCGACAGCGCCTCGACGACGGCTTCAGAGGGCTGCTCACCCTTGATGTCCCCTGCGACGGAGTACCAGTCGTCGAGCGTCTTCGCGGTTTCCTCCAGTCCCCTCAACGTCCAGTCCATCGGTGAGCGATAATGCGCCTTCAGCATGTTGAGGCGCAGCACTTCGCCCGGCCAATCGGCGAGCAAGTCCCGGATGGTGACGAAGTTGCCGAGCGACTTCGACATCTTCGTGTCTTCCATTTGAACGAATTCGTTGTGCATCCAGTAATTCGCCATGGCAGGCGTGTCATGCGCGCAGCGCGACTGCGCGATTTCGTTCTCGTGATGCGGAAAAATCAGATCGATGCCGCCGCCATGAATGTCGAACACGTCGCCGAGATAGGCGGCACTCATGGCGGAGCATTCGATGTGCCAGCCGGGGCGTCCCCTGCCCCACGGGCTTTCCCATCCCGGCTCATTGCCGGAGGATTGCTTCCACAACACGAAGTCGGCGGGATTTTTCTTGTGTGCCTCGACAGCGACGCGCGCGCCGGCGAGCTGCTCGTCGAGCTTGCGGCCTGACAACGCCCCATAATCCGGCATCGACGCGGTATCGAACAGAACCTCGCCGCCGGCTTCATAGGCATGGCCGCGCGCGATCAATTGCCGGATCAGCGTCACCATATCAGTCTTGGCGTCGGCGCGCGGCAACACGAAATCGGTCGCGCGCGGCTCGAAAGTCGGCGGCAGGCAGCCTAGCGCCGCCGCGTCCGCGTGGAACTGGGCGGCTGTCTGCTCCGTGACCTTCCGGATCGCCTCGTTCAGCGGGAGGGCGGGAAAATCCCGCGCGGCGCGGTCATTGATCTTGTCGTCGACGTCGGTGATGTTGCGGACATAGGTGACGTGACCCTCGCCGTAGAGATGCCGCAACAGCCGGAACAGCACGTCGAACACGATCACCGGGCGCGCGTTGCCGATATGGGCGAAGTCATAGACCGTCGGCCCGCAGACATACATCCGCACGTTTTTGGGATCGAGCGGCACGAAGGTGCGCTTTTCCCGGGTCAACGTATCGTAGAGGCGTAGGTCCATGGATATCCCGTCCCTTGCGGCCGGGCGTCCAGTGATCTCACGTGAGAAAAGACGGCCTCAGCCAGCGAATCGCTAGCTCATAATCTCGCGGCAAATGCCGCAAATGGCGAGGAAACCGTTCATGCCGGCCACCATGGGCCGGCCGGGGGGATTGCGTCAAGTGCCTCAGAAAAGCCGGTTTGGGGCACCAAACGGGCCGGCCCGCCATGGTTAATCATTTTTAACGTTTTGGGTTTATGGAGCGAGGGCGGTCCCCTCATTCATCGGTGCAGCATGCGATCCCTATCCGCGCTTTTGGCCTGTGTTTTCGTAGCCGCCGCATCGGCCGCGTGGGCCGACAGCCGTGTTTTCATCATCGCCAACGAGGCGGACGGCTACGGCGTCGACCAATGCCTCGCCAAAGGCGAGAAATGTGGCGCCCATGCCGCCCGGTCCTATTGCCAGTCGCGGGATTTCGCCCAGGCCTCGTCCTACCGGCGCGTCGACCCCGATGAGATCACCGGGTCGGTTCCCAAGGCCGGCGAGAACTGCAACCATGCCGGTTGCAAGGAATATGTCGCCATTACCTGTCAACGCTGAAGCCGCCGCGGCGGCAGGCTCGCGCCGGCCACACCGCCGCCCCGGAAACGACGTGACGCTGCCGCGAGAAGCGGCTATGGGAGGCCGCAATGTTTCTGGCGCCGCTTATCGATTTGAAGTTTCTGGTATGAGCTTGCGACAAATGGCGCAGGAACTTCGAAATCGGCGGCGCCGGGCCGCGCCTTCGGTTCGTCAGCCCGCGCGGAGTCCCCATGGCCGGATATGCCTGAAACGCTGATGACCCCGTTCTCCCGATGGATTCTGGCCTGTGCCGCGCTTGTCGGCGTCAGCATGCTGAGCGTCGACGCCCGGGCGCAGATGAATCCTGGCGCGCCGCAGCCGCAGCAGCAGCAACAGGGGTCGCCGGTCAATCCGATGTGCCCGCGGCTGGAAGCGCAATTGGCGATCATCGACCGCGGCGCCGGCAGCGGGGATCCGGCCAAGGAAGAGCAAATCCGCCGCTACCAGGATGCCGCTACCAAGCAGCAAAGCGAACTCGACCGCGTGACGTTGCAGGCCAAGCGCATGGGCTGCGACAGTTCCGGCTTCTTCTCGCTGTTCTCAGGCCAGTCGGCGCAATGCGGTCCGGTCAACAACCAGATTCAGCAGATGCGGGCCAATCTGGATCAGATCACGACCAGCCTCGAGCGGCTGCGCGGCGGCGGCCTCGGCGGCGCCGATCGCGAAAATCAGCGCCGCTCGGTGCTGCTGGCGCTGGCCCAGAACAATTGCGGACCGCAATATGCCAACGCCGCCCGCGGCAGCGGCGGTTTCCTGGACAATCTGTTCGGCAATAACAATCCCATCGCGCCCCCCGGCGTCGATCTCGGCCCGCAATCCGGGACCTTCCGCACCGTCTGCGCCCGCTCCTGCGACGGCGCCTATTTTCCGATCTCGTTCGCTACCGTTCCGGCGCGCTTTCCCGATGACGAAAAGACCTGCAAGGCGCTCTGCCCGGCGGCGGAGGCGACGCTTTACGCCTATCGCAATCCCGGCGAGGACATGAACCAGGCGGTGTCGATCAACGGTCAGCCCTATTCGTCGTCGCCGAACGCGTTTCGCTACCGTCAGGAGTTCAATCCATCCTGCGCCTGCAAGGCCGCCGGACAGACATGGTCCGACGCGCTGAAGAGCATCGACGATAAAGCCGCCGCCGAGCAACAGGGCGACATTATCGTCACCGAAGAGAGCGCGAAGAAGATGGCGCGGCCACTGGCGGCGAAAGGCCCGCCGACAACTGCGAAAAAGGGGAGCACCGCGGCCGCCCCTGCGCCGGACGCGCCGGCTCCCGCGGCCGCTTCAACCGGCGCCACTTCGGACAACAAGTCGATCCGTTCGGTCGGTCCGACCTTTATCCCCGCCCGCTAAAGCATTTTCCAATTCGGCGGCTTCATCCTTCGAGACGCGTGCAGGCGCGGCAACGCCGCGCGTCTCCAACCACGAGGCCATGGGATACGCCCTGATGATTCTACCCAAACGGAATGCGCTCTGCGGCCCTATCCGTCGAACGCTTCCGCCGATCCGCGGCTCGTGCGCGACAGCAGCGCCTCGTCGGGTTCGGGCAATGGTTTGCCGGTGTCGCGAAACCTGTTGGTGATGGGATAGCGGCGGTCGCGCCCGAAATTCCGGCTCGTGACCTTGACGCCGGGTGCCGCCTGCCGCCGCTTGTACTCGGCGATGTTGAGCAGCCGGTCGATCCGCGCCACCACCTCGCGGTCGAACCCGGCGGCGACGATCGAGGCCAGCGGCTCTTCGCGTTCGACCAGCCGTTCCAGGATGGCATCGAGCATGTCGTAGGGCGGCAGCGAATCCTGGTCGGTCTGGTTTTCGCGCAACTCCGCGGTCGGCGGCCGGGCGATGATGGCGGGCGGGATGACTTCGCCGGACGGACCGAGCGCGCCCTCCGGCTTCCATGAATTGCGCAAGGTCGAAAGCCGGAACACCTCGGTCTTGTAGATATCCTTGATCGGATTGAAGCCGCCGTTCATGTCGCCATAGAGGGTGGCGTAGCCCACCGACATTTCCGACTTGTTGCCGGTGGTGACCACCATCGCGCCTGTTTTGTTGGAGATCGCCATCAGCAGCGTACCGCGCGTGCGGGCCTGCAGATTCTCTTCGGTGATGTCGCGCGGCAGCCCCGCGAATGTTTCTGACAAAATCGCTTCAAAGCCGCTGACTGCCGGCGCGATCGGCAGCACCTCGTAGCGGATGCCGAGCGCGCGCGCCAACTTTGCCGCGTCGTCGAGCGACACCTGGGCCGTAAAACGGAACGGCAGCATCACGCCGCGGACGCGCTCCGCCCCCAGCGCATCGACCGCAATCGCCGCGCAAAGCGCCGAGTTCGATGCCGCCGGATACGCCGAGCAGCACGCCGGGAAATGCGTTTTTTCCGACATAATCGCGCAGCCCCAGCACGCAGGCGGCGTAATCGCCCTTGTCGCCGTCGAGCACCGGCGCAATCGGCCCGGTACAGCGCCAGCCGGCCGCGGTCTTGCTCCAGCGCAGCGTCGTAATGCTTTCTGCGAATGCCGGCAGCTGCGCCGCCACCGACAAATCGGCGTTCAGCGCAAACGAAGCGCCGTCGAATACGAGTTCGTCCTGTCCGCCGATCTGATTGAGGTAGACCAGCGGCAGCCCGCTCTCGGTGACGCGGGCGACAGCGATCGACAGCCGCACATCACCCTTGTCGCGCGCATAGGGCGAGCCGTTCGGCACGACCAGAATTTCCGCGCCGGTCTCGGCGAGACATTCGACGACGTTTTCGTAGTCCTCCGACTCTTCCAGCCAGATGTCCTCGCAAATGGGCACCCCGACCCTGATGCCGCGCACGGTGACCGGGCCAGCGGCAGGGCCGCGCGCGAACAGGCGCTTTTCGTCGAACACGCCGTAATTCGGCAGGTTGGCCTTGAACCTGACAGCCGCGATGCGCCCGCCATCGAGCAGCGCGCAGGCATTGTAGAGCTTGCCGTCCTCGACCCAGGGGCTGCCGATCAGCATGGCCGGACCGCCGTCGGCGGTCTCCCGCGCCAGCCTCTCGACGGCGGCGCGGCAGGCCGACTGAAAAGCCGGCTTCAGAACCAGGTCTTCGGGTGGATAGCCGGCGATGAACAACTCCGGCAAGACCACGAGATCGGCGCCATCGGCGCGTGCCTGCGCGCGCGCGGCGCGCGCCTTGGCGGCATTGCCGGCGACATCGCCCACCGTCGGGTTCAACTGGGCCAGCGTGATCGCGAATTGATCGGCACGTTCGGTCATGAAGCGATGGTGCCCTGCGCACGACCAAACTGCAATTGCATGCTTTAGATCACGCCCATGCGTTCGGCGATGGCAAACAGCCAGAACAGACCGGCCATGACCAGCGCCACGCCGACCGCCGCGGAGCCCATATCCTTGACCCGCCCGATCTGCGGATCGTGGTCGGTCGTCAGCCGGTCGGCAAGCTTCTCGATCGCGGTGTTGAGCAATTCGATGACCAGCACCAGCACCACCGCGGCGATCAGCTCGACGCGGCGCATGGTGGTGGCCCCACATCAGCCACGCCAGCGGCAGCGCGAGCGCAAGAGCTGCGAGTTCTTCGCGAACGGCCTGCTCGCGAGCGGATCGCATAGGCGAGGCCGTTGCGTGTATTGAGCGTGGCCCGCCAGAACCTCAGCAACTCAAAGGCCCGCCGCGACCGGCATCGGCTTGACCTTGCCGCCGCGTTCCTGCTTGAGCAGTTCGGCGATCAGGAAAGCCATGTCGATCGACTGCTCGGCATTGAGCCGGGGATCGCAGACCGTATGATAGCGATCGCTGAGATCCTCATGGGTGATGGCGCGCGCGCCGCCGATGCATTCGGTCACGTCCTGGCCGGTCATTTCCAGATGCACGCCGCCGGCATGGGTGCCCTCCGCCGCATGGATGGTGAAGAACGACTTCACCTCCGACAGGATCCGGTCGAACGGACGGGTCTTGTAGCCGCTGTTCGAGCTGATGGTGTTGCCGTGCATCGGATCGCATGACCAGACCACCCGATGACCTTCGCGCTGCACGGCGCGGATCAACTGCGGCAGATGATCGCCGATCTTGTCCGAACCGAAACGGTTGATCAGCGTCAGGCGTCCGGGCTCATTGTCCGGATTGAGCACGTCGATCAGCCGCAACAATTCGTCCGGCTTCAGCGAGGGACCGCATTTCAGTCCCGATCGGATTCTTGATGCCGCGGAAATATTCGACGTGGCCGTGATCGAGCTGGCGGGTGCGGTCCCCGATCCAGATCATGTGGCCGGACGTCGCATACCAGTCGCCGGTCGTGGAATCGACCCGGGTGAAGGCCTGCTCGTAGCCGAGCAGCAGCGCCTCGTGGCTGGTATAGAAATCGGTGGCGCGCAGCTCCGGGTGGCTTTCGAGATCGAGCCCGCAGGCACGCATGAAGTTCAGCGCGTCCGAGATGCGGTCCGCCAATTCCTTGTAGCGGCGTGACTGCGGGGAATCCTTGAGGAAACCGAGCATCCACTGATGCACGCTGCCGAGATTGGCAAAGCCGCCAGTGGCAAATGCGCGCAGCAGGTTGAGCGTCGCCGCCGACTGGCGATACGCCATCAGCAGACGCTGCGGATCGGGGGTGCGCGCGGCCGCCGTGAACGCGATATCGTTGACGATATCGCCGCGGTAGCTCGGCAGCTCGACGCCGTCGATCTTCTCGGTCGGCGACGAGCGCGGTTTTGCAAATTGTCCGGCGATGCGGCCGACCTTCACCACCGGCACGGCCCCGGCATAGGTCAGCACCACCGCCATCTGCAGCAGCACGCGGAAGAAATCGCGGATATTATTGGCGCCGTGCTCCGCAAAACTCTCGGCGCAGTCGCCGCCCTGGAGCAGGAAGGCCTCGCCTGCGGCGACGCGCGCAAGCGCCTTTTTCAGGTTGCGGGCCTCACCTGCAAAAACCAGCGGGGGAAACGTGGCAAGCTGCGCCTCGACATCGGCCAATGCCTTGGCATCGGGATATTCGGGTATCTGCAGCACCGGTTTGGCGCGCCAGCTGTCGGGTGTCCACCGCTCGGACATGACGTTAACTCCTGAGCAAAAACCGCTACTTATCCGCTTTCGCTAAAGCTTCGGCGGACCAACCAAAAAGCCCGGCGAAGCCTCGGCGAAGCCGGCTCGGAAGTAGCGAAGGGCCGGGTTATACACAGGCGGCGGACCGACCGCCAGTTGGAATTCCGCCCCTTAAGACAAGCCCTTGCGGCAAAAGCCGAATTCACATTTGCTGGGACTTGCTCAGGAAACACGGGGGAAACCGGAGGTGGCAGAGGCTGCGCTGGACGACGTTTTCGTCGATGACATCAGCTTTCCCGCCGTGGACGGATATTTGCTGGGCGGCATCGCTGTTCTTGCCGCGCGGCACCAGGCGCCATGCCGTCCTGATCAATTCGGCGACCGCCGTGCCGCGCAAGATCTACCGGGGCTTTGCCGGTTATCTGGCGCGGCGCGGCTGCGCGGTGCTGACCTATGACTACCGCGGCACAGGCGATTCCCGGCAGAAGGCGATGGTCGGTTACAACCAGCCCAAATCACTGGCCGGCTTCAAGGCCTCGATGTCGGACTGGGCCGCGCTCGACGTCACCGCCGCGGTGGCCTGGATGCGCGAGCGCTACAAAAACCTGCCGCTCAACTATGTCGGCCATTCCTTCGGCGGCCAGGCGCTTGGGCCTTCTGCCCAACAATACCGAGGTTTCGCGCGCGCTGCTGATCGCGGCGCAAGCTGGCTACTGGAAGCTGATGGCCTCGCCGGAGCGCTATCGCGTCTACGTCATGCTGAATTTCATCGGTACCCCCCTCACCCGGCTTTTGGGCTATGCGCCGGGCTGGAGCGGTTTAGGCGAGGATTTGCCCAAGGACGCGTTTCTGCAATGGGTCCGCTGGGTCATGAGCAAACGCTATTTGTTCGACGATCCCAAGCTTCCCGGCTTGGCAAATTTCGCGAACTACCGCGGGGCGATGCGCGCGCTGTGCTTTTCCGACGATCCCTGGGCGACACGGCCGGCGGTCGGACTGCTGTGCATGGGATTTACCTCGATCGAGCCGGAAATCCTGACCATCACGCCCGCCGATGCGGGAGTGAGCAAAATCGGCCATTTCGGCTTCTTCCGCCCCGAGCATCGCGACACGCTGTGGCGAGGTGCTGCGGAATGGATTCAGGCGGTGGATTAGGCTCGCCTTGGCGTCCCGGTCTCGCGCGCCATCGCGCTCGGGCGCCGAACCCCATGACCACCGCTGGCCGATATCGTTGCTCGCATCGACGGCGGAGGCTGGGACGCCGCCGGGATAGCGTCCACATCCGCTTGCTTGCCTGTCGCGAAGATCGCCGCGATCAGAAATCCGAAGGGTACGCCGACGAACAGCCCGATCATGATTCCACCTGCCATCATTGGCGCGGCCTAGAGATTCACCTCGCATAACGTCCCCCACGCAATGAATTCCAATGCTGGTGCGCATTGCCCACCGAATCTGGATAACCCTTCGATGATGCGTTTATTCCGAGGGACCTGACAACGTTCCCGCTCTCAACCGCCGGTAGAGGAGCCGTCCGCGGCATCGAAACGCTCCGCCAATTCGGGCGTCGCACGGCGGCACCGGTGAAAGGCAACTTTCTGGAAGCGCTGGAATGGCCGATTGCCGAGACTGGTGATCGGCCGTTCGCAGGTAAAGCTGCCGCCCGCATCAAACGTCTTTTTCGCTGCTGCGATGTTAACCGCCTGATCCCGGATCGCCCGATCTCGGGAATACAGAGGCCGCCTTCGGGCGGATTTTCGCCGGTTTATCGTAATCGCGAGATCGTCGCGTCTTGTTGATGTGAGATTTGCCTGACGGTCGTGACCGCTGCAAAAATAACAACGACGCAAAAAACACCGATCAGCGCGGAGAGAACGAAACGCGGATCCATGACGCACCCCAACCCAAAACGCCAACCAGCTTTACGTTCCAGCCTCTGCCGGCTTGCTCGTCACCAAGATCGCCGCGACCAGAAATCCGAAGGGTACGCCGACAAACAGTCCGATCATGATTCCAGCTATCATTGGCGCAGCCTCAAAACTTCACCTTGCATAATGCCCCCCAGGGAATGAAATCCAATGCTGGTGCGCGCGTGGCCCACCGAACTGGATAACCCTTCCGCAATGCGTTTATTCCGAGGGGCCCTGACAACACCCCGAGTCATGGCGCTCAACCGCCGGTAGAGGAGCCGCCCGACAAAGCCGAGACACCCCGCCCGTTCGAGCGTCGCACCGCAGCATGGCGGTAAAAGGTGACTTTCCGGAAGCGCTGGAATGGCCAAATGCCCGAGGGCTGGCGAGCGGCTTAAAAAACAACTGAAGCGGGTTGCCTGGGCGCGGGCTGACTTACTGCTCTTCGGGGCAGCATTCGAGCGCGGGCCTGTTTCGCTCAGTGGTGGCGGGCATGGCACGGATGCCCGCCAGCAAACGCCAGCTGCGCCTCTTCTGCTCTTTCAGGACGGTGTCAAATTCGGCGTCCAGGTCGACCATAACGGCCTCAACGGCAGCGATCGCCTGCTGAATTGCCGCGATTTCCGAGATCTGCTGCCTCGACAAGGGACCGGTCCGTCCCCTCAGTGCGACAACGAGATCCCGACGCTGTTCTCTCAATTGAACGAGCGGCAAGCCGTGATCTTCAAGATGGTCGAACATGCTGAATTCTTTGATCCTGACCGGGCAATCGTATCGAGCAGCCGTGCAAACCGGGTTAGTAATACGCCTCAAATTTTAAGGGAGCCCGCGCTGCGCGGCCGAACGAGTTCGGACATCGCAAGAGGCCGATCGGTGCCGATATTGTTGCAAAAGTCGAAAATCGAATGATGCGGAAAATCTCGCGAAAGCGGATTTTTCGCCGCCGCGTCAGCCGGGGTTCATGCCTTTGGCCTTGATCATCGCGATGGCCGCCTGGGACGTCAGATAGGTCACAAACGCCTTGGCCGCTTCCGGTTCTTTGCTGTTTGCGGCCACACCTGCTGCGTAGACCACCTCTCTTTGTACTTCGGCGGGGAATGGTCCAACCACGTCCAAGCGGGGATCGATCAGAACGTTAAGCAGGAATACGGCGAGCTCGGCGTCGCCGTTGGCAACCGCCTCGATAATCTTCCCGGGCGCCGGCTGCGCCTTGGTCTTGGCTTTCATCTCCTCCGTGATGCCAAGACGCTCGTATATAGCAGACAGCTGGGTGCCGGTGGCGCTTGCCGGTATCGAGGCGATCGACTGCGCATGGAGCAACGCCTGCTTGAGTGCCCCCGGCGTGCTAATGTCGGGCTTTTGTGCACCCTTGCGGACCGCAACTCCGATACCTACCCGGGCGACGTCGGGGGTCGGTCCTGGCGTGACCTGCGCCCGAACAGCAGGGTCTTTCCAAACATCCTGGGGTACGACACCAAGATCGAATGGACCGCTCGTGGCCATCTTGATCAGTTCCGGGGTCGTGCCATAGCGAATAACGATCTTGTGGCCTGAAACGCGCTCGAACTGGCCGGCGATCTCGTTTAAGGGAGCCGCGATGCCGTCCCCCGCGATGATCTGAAGTTCGGCGGCTTGCGCGGCACCCACCGATGACAGAATAACGACCGATCCGAGTGCGAAAATAACCGAAGATTTGCCCACGACGCCCCCTCTGATCGCGGCACGCCGAACCGTGATCGCCAATGATGTCCAAACTCCCGCAAGTATCGCAAGCATCGCATCGGGCAACCAGCCGAACCTGCGGGAATTCCGCATCACTAGCCTATGTTGACCGCGCCCCTTCGAATGCACGGCGCATCAATGCCCATGCGCCGCCTCCGGTGACCATGCCGAGCAGGTAGATGATCGCAATCAAAAGCGCATGCGGCGCGCTGATCCTGAAATTGAGGAAAGAAACCGTAACGCTTTGAAAATTCTGAACGGCAAAAATCAGCGTCACGACGACGAAAACAGCTATCACGGCCAAATTGACCCAACGCATTTGAACCTCCGTTGTGCTGATGGCTGTCACTATTATACCCAACGAGCGAGCGAAGCGAAAACGCTACTCCGCCGCTTCCCGCACATAACGCGCGGTCGGCGTCCGCATGGTCACGAGTTCTTCGGCCGCGGTCGGATGCAAGGCCATCGTCGCGTCGAAATCGGCCTTGGTCGCTTTCATTTTGACGGCGATGCCAAGCACCTGCACCATTTCGGCGGCGCCGTCGCCGACGATGTGGCAGCCGACGACGCGGTCGGTCGTGGCATCGACGACGAGCTTCATCAGGACCCGGGTGTCGCGGCCTGACATCGTCGCCTTCATCGGCTTGAAATTGGCCTTGTAGATATCGACGTGGCTGAACTGCGCGCGCGCCTCTTTCTTCCGTCAGTCCGACGGTGCCGACTTCGGGCTGGCAGAATACGGCGGTCGGAATGTCGGCATGATCGACCTGAACCGTGCGCTTGCCGAATACCGTATCGGCAAACGCATGACCCTCGCGGATCGCGACCGGCGTCAGGTTGATGCGGTGGGTGACGTCGCCGATCGCGTAGATATTTGGCACCGAGGTGCGGGAGAAGCCGTCGACGGCGATGCCGCCATTGACCGGATTGATGGCGACGCCGGCTTTCTCCAGGCCGAGATTGGCGACGTTCGGATGCCGTGCCGATCGCGAACATCACCTGATCGGAGGCAACGCTCGAGCCGTTGGACAGGTGGGTGGTGAATTCCCTGCCGTGCTTGTCGACCTTGCTGACGGTGCAGCCGGTGAGAATGGTGATGCCTTCCTTTTCCATCTCGGCGCGCACATGGGCGCGGACGTCGTCGTCGAAGCCGCGCAGCATGTTTTCGCCGCGATAGACCAAGGTCACGTCGGAGCCGAAGCCGGCGAAGATACAGGCAAATTCCAGCGCGATATAACCGCCGCCCTGAATCACGATGCGCTTCGGCAACGCGTTCAGATGAAACACTTCGTTCGAGGAGATCACATGCTCGATGCCGGGTATCGCAGGCCCGTGATTGGGCGCCCCGCCGGTCGCGATCAGCACATATTTTGCCCTGCACGGTCTCGCCCGTCGCAAGCCGCGAGCGTATGGGCGTCCTCGAACACCGCGCGCGTCTTGACGACGCGGGCGCCGGATTTTTCCACATTGGAGGTGTAGGCTGCCTCCAGCCGCGCGATCTCCCTGTCCTTGTTGGCGATCAGGGTCGGCCAGTCGAAGATAGCGGAAGCAATGGTCCAGCCGAAGCCCGCGGCGTCCTCGATCTCGTGATGGATGTGGGAGGCATAGACCAGGAGCTTCTTCGGCACGCAGCCGCGGATCACGCAGGTGCCGCCCATCCGGTATTCTTCGGCGATCATGACGCGCGCGCCGTGGCCGGCGGCGATCCGGGCGGCGCGCACCCCGCCCGAACCTCCTCCGATCACGAACAGATCGACGTCGAACTCAGCCATCTCAGCCCCGGTCGAAGTCAGATTCCTCGAGACTTCAGATTTGCTTGCCGCGTTTGCGCATCTCGGCGCGGAATTCGCCATTGACCGTTTCGGCGAAAGCCTGCGCCCACTGGTTCATATAGGACGATGCTGGATTGAATGGCCCTCGGCTCCGCCGCGAGCAGTTTCTGGCCGAGCGGCGACTTGTAGAACGTGACCAGGTCCTTCAATTCCTGCTCGGTGAACTCGTTGGCGTAGACCGTCGCCATGCCTTCGCCGATTTCCTTCTCGCGGCCGGCAAGCTTCTGGGCGACGATCACGGCAACCTCGTTGAGATCCTTTTGATAGTTGAGGTTGGTCTGCAGCAGCGCGTCCTTGGTCTTGCTGGACGATATTGGGAACGGCGCTCGCATACATCGCGCTGGCGTTCTTCATGGCCAGAATTTCCTTGGCCGCCGCGATGGCGGCCGGCGAAGCCGGCTTCAGCGGAGGCTGGCTGCTGCGCTCCGGCGGGAACGCCGGTCAGAGCCAATCCAAGCACGAGGCCCGCGGCCGACAAAATTCTTGCAAGGCTCTTCATTCCAATTCTCCTCGATTGCGGCGCTACGGCCGTTCAACAACGCGAATTCCCTGAGCGCCCGCCAGCACCGCCGTGCTGGCGAGACCGATGAACAATCCGTGCTCGACAACGCCCGGTATGGCGCTCAGCAATCCCGCCAGGCGCGGAGCATCGGTTATTCGCCCCAGATGGGCATCGATAATCCAGTGGCCGCCATCGGTGACAAAAACGTGGCCGTCCCTGCCCTTTCGGACCACCATTTGCCCGGAAACGCCGCTTTCCGCAAATGCCTCGCCGATGGCACGTCGCGTCGCCGCGAGACCGAACGGAATGACCTCAATCGGCAACGGAAAGCGACCGAGCAGCTTCGACCCATTTGGAGTCGTCGGCGATCACGATCATGCGATCAGACGCCGCAGCAACGATCTTTTCGCGCAGCAAAGCGCCGCCGCCGCCCTTGATCGCGTTGAGCGAGGGATCGATTTCGTCGGCGCCGTCGACCGTCAGATCGAGCCGGTCGATGTCATCGAGCGTGGTCAATGGAATGCCGCATCGCGCCGCATCGGCGCGGGTCGCTTCCGATGTCGGCACGCCAATGACATGGAGCCCGGCGCGAACCCGCGCGCCGAGAAGCTCGACAAAGTGCTTCGCGGTCGAGCCGGTGCCAAGGCCAAGCTTCATGCCGTCGCGCACATGTTCGAGCGCTCGCGCCGCCGCTTGTCGTTTCAATTCGTCCATATTCACGTCTAAACGAAGCCCCAATAGCCGCTGCCGACCGCGATGGCCTGGCGGGGGCATATCTAGCGTCGTTTTACCGGGAGGGACAGCGCTATCGGTACTTTGGGTTATCGCGCCGCCTTGTCCATCGCCGCCTGGATGGCCGCAAACCGCTCGTTCGACCTCACCGCGCATTTCCGGGTGCGTGAACACGTAGAGTTCGTCGCTCCCGATGGCGGCGAGGACGCGCGCGGCGACCGCCGCCGGGTCGAGCCCGGATTGCAGACGCCTGGCGATCTCGGCGACAACAGCGGCCGCCGGGCTGGCCGGATCCAGGGTCGGCGTCGGGCCATAGCGCTCGCGGCCGGTTGCGCGCCGCTCTCGCCGATGCCGGTGCGCACGAAGCCCGGGACACAGCACGCTGACGCCAATGCCGAGCGGCTTGAGCTGCGTCGCCAGCCCCTCCGACATGCCGACCACCGCGAACTTGCTCGCCGAGTAAGGGCTGAACCCAAGTCCGCTGTTCATCCCGGCCATCGACGCGGTGTTGACGATGTGGCCGCCTTCGCCGTGGGCCCGGATGTGCGGAAGGAAGGTTCGGATGCCGTGCAGCACGCCCATCAGGTTGACGTCGAGCACCCATCGCCAATTGTCGAGCGAGATGTTGTCGATGCCGCCGCCGGCGGCGACGCCGGCGTTGTTGCAAACCACATGGACATTTCCGAAGGCCTCGTAGGAGGCCTTGGCCGCGCGCTCGACGCTCGCGGGATCGGCGACGTCGCAGATGACGCCGGCTACCGGCCCAACATCTTCAGGCTTTCGACGGCGGCCGCCAACGCGTCCGTCTCGATATCGGCCAGCATCACTTTCATGCCGGCTTGCGCAAAGGCGCGGCCGAGCGCAAACCCGATGCCGCTGGCCCCGCCTGTCACGAATGCTGTCTTGCCGGCGAGATCGCGCATGATTATCCCTGCTATCTCCGGAGTATGACGGATGCCTGTCGTTTCACGATCAGGTAGTGGGTTCGTTTGAAACAGCGAGTTTTGCGGAATCCGGGTGGTGAATGAGGCCGGCCTCTTCCGTCATCACCATCACGCCCGTCTCCAGATAGCCCCATTCGGCTGCGCTATAGCCGGCAGAGAACTCGCCGCTCTCGATAACGCAGACTACCGTTCCCGACAGTCCGCCGCCATCCGTCACGCGATCACCAATGCGGAATATGGTTTTCACGATTCCCTCGTTCTCTTGCGGTCCATGCGTTATCGGCTGGGGCGCACCGACGACACGACGGCCGAAGGTCACGATTTCCGGCCAAATATTAGGCTGCTACTTGCATGATTGCACGCCGCCCGATAGCCAATCTTCGATGACCTCTGTCCGCACCGTTGTATTCGATCTTGACGGCACGCTCGTCGATACGGCGCCCGACCTGATCAGCGCGCTCAACTTCGTTCTCGACCGCGAGGGCCTGCCGCCCGTCCCGCTCAAGTCCGCGCGCGACATGATCGGCGCGGGCGCCCGCAAGCTGATCGAGCGCGGCCTCGAACTGGAGGGCCGCTCCGTAGCGCACGAAGATATCACCCGGCTGACTGGCGACTTCATCGATTACTATGCGGCCCACATCGCCGACGCTTCGCGTCCGTTCGAGGGCCTGGAAGACGCACTCGACGATCTCGCAGACACTTGGATACCGCTTTGCGGTTTGCACCAACAAGCTGGAGTGGTTGTCGAAGCTCCTGCTCGACCAGCTTGGGCTGAGTTCGCGATTTGCAGCGATTTGCGGCGCAGACACTTTCGGCATTTCGAAGCCTGACCCGGCCATCCTGCAGCAGACGATCGCGCGCGCGGGCGGCCAGCTGTCGTCTGCGATCATGGTCGGCGATGCCGGTCCGGATATCGGGGTGGCCCGCCGCGCCGGCGTGCCCGTCATCGGCGTCGGATTTGGATATACCGAGGTTCCCATCGCCGATCTCAAACCCGACCGGCTGATCAGCCACATGCGCGAACTGCCGGCGGCGGTGCAGAGCCTGACGCTTGCAGCGAAACTCCATATAAGGCTCTGATTTTACATAATGAATTCTTGGAGATGCCGACGTTAACCATCAATTAACGATCCGATCCGCGCGGTTGCGCGGCTGCCTTGACGCTCCTATGGTCGAGCGGGGATTGTGGCGGTTAGCCGCAATTGGAGTGACGGATTGATCATGCGTCGTGTCATCGCGATTGCCGTAGCGGGAGCTAGCCTGGCCGGCTGCTCCTCGTTTTCCACGGATATCTTCAAGCCGACGCCGCCTACCCTGCAGGTCCAGTTGAACTCGGTGCCCGCCAGGCGCCGATGCCCACACGTCACTCGGACCGGGTTGCAAGACACCCTGCTCGGTCGCGGTGCCCGCTCCTGACGGCGGTTTCTCGGTCACCTACACCCTGAACAAGTTCCAGCCGGCGACGATCCCGGTGCAGGTGATCCGCATTCCCGGCGATTTCTCCACCCCGGCCTCGACCACGTTCGATCCCAATCCGGTGGTGGCGGAGCTGCAGCCGGCCGGCCCGCCGCCCAAGGCCGTCGCGAAACCCGCGCCGAAGCGGAAAAAGCCAAAACCGCCGCACTGGCACCGCCGCCGCGCCGGCGGGATCGCCCTTCCCCAACCCGGCCCCGCCCAGCCGCTGATTGCTTGCACCGCACCAGGCTGGTTGCGCATTGCCGGCGGATTGCATCATGCATAGATTGTGACTACGGACTTGTTCGCCATGCTCCTATGGCGGCTGCCGCGGTGACAAGGCGTCTTGAATGACCGGATCTGCGTTGAGCTCTCGCCGAACAGCTGTCTCGTCCCATGACCGATCCTTTCGGCCGGACGATCCGCTATTTGCGGGTATCGGTCACCGATCGCTGCGATCTGCGCTGCTTTTATTGCATGTCCGAGGACATGACCTTCCTGCCCAAGGCCGATCTGCTCACGCTCGAAGAGCTCGACCGGCTCTGTTCGGCGTTCATCGCCAAGGGCGTACGGAAGTTGCGGCTGACCGGCGGCGAACCGCTGGTCCGGCGCAATGTGATGTCGCTGGTGCGCTCGCTCTCGCGCCATCTCGGCACCGGCGCGCTCGACGAACTGACGCTGACGACCAATGGCTCGCAACTGGCGCGTTTCGCCGGCGAGCTGCGCGGACTGCGGGGTGCGCCGCATCAACGTCTCGCTGGATACGCTCGATCCGGCGAAATTCCGCGCCATCACCCGCTGGGGCGATCTCGACAAGGTGCTGGCCGGCATCGAGGCCGCGCGCTCGGCGGGTCTCGCCGTCAAGATCAACGCGGTGGCGCTGAAGAATCGTGAACGAGGACGAAATCCCCTCGCTGATGGAATGGGCGCATGGCAAGGGCATGGCGCTGACGCTGATCGAGGTGATGCCGATGGGCGACATCGGCGAAGGCCGTATCGACCAGTACGTGCCGCTGTCGCTGCTTCGCGCGCCGCCTCGCCAAGCAATACACGCTGGCCGACCTCGACGACGACACCGGCGGTCCTGCGCGCTACGTTCGGCGTCAGCGAGACCGGCGGCAAGCTCGGCTTCATCACGCCGATGACCCATAATTTCTGCAAGTCCTGCAACCGGGTCCGGATCACCTGCACCGGCACGCTGCACACCTGCCTCGGCCACGAGGATGCCTCCGATTTGCGCAAACCGCTGCGGGCCTCCGCCGACGACGATCTGCTCGCGCCGCGATCGACCGCGCCATCGGCCTCAAGCCGAAGGGCCATGACTTCATCATCGACCGCCGGCACAACCGCCCGAGCGTCAGCCGCCATATGAGCGTCACCGGCGGCTGAGGCTGTCGTCCGCGGCCGCCGATATTCCCTTTCCTTATCAACAAACTTCCAATTGACGGCGGCTCCGCGCTGGAATGGTGAACCGGCTTCATGCTAGCCGCGGCTGGATAAGCCGCTGCGTCAGATACGGGTGCGATCAAGACGGCAAGGAGCGGCCTGGGGGAGGACCATCGTTGCAATCGCTCCTGAGAATGAGCCGTGGAATCGACGCGTTCACGAAGTGGACGGGCAAACGCCTTGCATGGCTGATCCTGGTCGCGGTCCTCGTCTCGGCCGCCAACGCCATCATCCGCAAGCTCTTCGACACCTCGTCGAACGCCTGGCTCGAGCTGCAGTGGGTGCTGTTCAGCGTCGTTTTCCTGCTGTGCTCGCCGTGGACGCTGCTCGACAACGAGCACATCCGCATCGACATCGTCAACAACATGTTGCCGAAGCGGGTGCGCGACATCATCGACGTCATCGGTCACGTGTTCTTCCTGCTGCCGCTTACGCGTCGTCATGATCATCACCGGCGGTGCCGTTCTTCCTGCGCTCCGTCGAGATCAACGAGCAGTCGATCAACGCCGGCGGCCTGCCGCAATGGCCGGCCAAGTCGCTGATCCTGATCGGATTCACGTTGCTGCTGTTCCAGGGCATTTCGGAACTGATCAAGCGCATCGCGGTGATGCGCGGCGATCATTCCGGATCCGCACGCATCGACAGGCGCATGCCGATCGAGGCCGAGGTCGAGCGATCTCGTCGAGGCGATCGAAAAGCACTGATCGACGGACACGGATCGCCGGGGGATTAGATGACGGCGTTGCTCATCGCACAACATGGCGCCGATCATGTTCGCGTCGCTGGTCGTGTTCCTGCTGCTCGGCTATCCGGTCGCATTCTCGCTGGCCGCCAACGGCCTGATCTTCGGCCTGATCGGCATCGAGCTCGGCGCTGTTCCGGCCGGACTTCCTGCAGGCGCTGCCCGAGCGCGTCTACGGCGTGATGAACAACGACACGCTGCTGGCGATTCCGTTCTTCACCTTCATGGGACTGATCCTCGAACGATCCGGCATGGCCGAGGATCTGCTCGACACCATCGGCCAGCTGTTCGGCACGATCCGCGGCGGCCTCGCCTATGCGGTGGTCTTCGTCGGCGCGCTGCTCGCCGCCACCACCGGCGTGGTCGCGGCCTCGGTGATCTCGATGGGCCTGATCTCGCTGCCGATCATGCTGCGCTACGGCTACGACCGCCGCGTCGCCACCGGCGTGATCGCCGCCTCCGGCACGCTGGCGCAGATCATCCCGCCGTCGCTGGTGCTGATCGTCATGGCCGACCAGCTCGGCCGCTCGGTCGGCGACATGTACGAGGGCGCCTTCATTCCCGGGCCTCGTGCTGGCCGGCCTCTATGCCGGCTACATCTTCCTCGTCACGCATGATTCTATCCCAAGGCCGCGCCCGGCCTGCCGCTCGAGGCGGTCGGCTTCCGCGAGCCGGACGGCAGCCGCGGCCTGGCCTCGCTGGTCGTGCTCATCGTCTTGGCCAGCGTTCGGCTTCGCCTGGTTCATGATGCGCGACTCCAGAAGCGCACGGCGCCGACTTCGTCGTGCTCACCATGTTCGTCGGCATCCTGTTCGCGTTCTTCGTCGCGGTCGCTGAACTGGGTCATCGACAAGTTCACCGGCTTTCCGCTTCCTGTCGGCGACTGGCGCAGCAGGTCACCTTCGTCATGGTGCCGCCGCTGTCCCTGATCTTCCTCGTGCTCGGCACGATCTTCATCGGCGTCGCGACGCCGACCGAGGGCGGCGCCATGGGCGCGACCGGCGCGCTGATGCTCGCCATCATCAAGCGCCGGCTGACCTGGGACCTGATCGCGGCAGGCCGCCGAAGTCGACCGCCAAGCTCTCCGCCTTCGTGGTCTTCATCCTGATCGGCGCGCGCGTCTTCTCGCTGACCTTCTACGGCGTCGACGGCCACCTCTGGGTCGAGGACCTGCTGACCTCGCTGCCCGGCGGCCAGGTCGGCTTCCTGATCTTCGTCAACGCTCTTCGTCTTCGTGCTGGCCTTCTTCCTCGATTTCTTCGAGATCGCCTTCATCGTCATCCCGCTGCTCGGGCCGGCGGCCGAGACAGCTCGGCATCGACCTGATCTGGTTCGGCGTCATGCTCGGCGTCAACATGCAGACCTCGTTCATGCATCCGCCGTTCGGCTTCGCGCTGTTCTATCTGCGCTCGGTCGCGCCGCGGGAGCCCTATATCGACCGCGTCACCGGCAAGACGCATGGAGCCGGTCACCACCGGCCAGATCTACTGGGGCGCGGTGCCGTTCGTGGTCATCCAGGTCATCATGGTGGCGCTGGTGATCGCCTTCCCGGCGATGGTGATGCACTACAAGGGCACGGCATCGACCGATCGATCCCGAACAAGATCAAGATCGAGATCCCGCAGCATCGAGCCGCCGCCGCTCGATTTCGGCCAGCCGCCGAACACAAGTAGCAGCGCATCCCCGGCTATGCGCAGACAAAGCCCGCGCCTGCAGGCGAAGCGCCCGGCGCTCTTGCGCGTTGTCGGGACGTCTAGAACGGCCGACGTCAATCAGGCTCGCCGTGCGCGACGCGGATCATGAAGTTGTCGAAGGCGTACTTCGGCGACCTGCCACCACAGATACTCGTCGTTGCGGAAGGCCGCCATGCTGTCGTAGACCTTCTTGAAGTCCGCGTTCGTTGCGCCGAGATCTCGGCGTACAGACCTCGTTGGCCGCCTTGAAGCAGGCCTCCATGATCGTGCGGCGAAGGGCCGCAGCTGCGTGCCGCCCGCCACCAGCCGCTGCAGCGCCGCCGGATTGACTGCGTCGTACTTCGCCATCATCCAGTTGTTGGCATAGCGCGCCGGCCGTGTTCGAGGATCGCCTGGTAGTTCTTCGGCAGCGCGTTCCACTTGTCGAGGTTGACGAAGTCGTGGAGCAGTCGGGCCGCCTTCCCACCAGCCGGGATAGTAGTAGTACGGCGCGACCTTGTAGAAGCCGAGCTTCTCGTCGTCGTAGGGGCCGACCCATTCGGCCGCGTCGATGGTGCCCTTCTCCAGCGCCGGATAGATGTCGCCGCCGGCGATCTGCTGCGGCACGACGCCGAGCTTCTGCAGCACGCGCCCGGCGAAGCCGCCGATGCGGATCTTCAGGCCCTTCAGGTCGTCGACGGTCTTGATCTCCTTGCGGAACCAGCCGCCCATCTGGCAGCCGGTGTTGCCGGCGAGAAGCGCGACGACAGTTGTAGCTTCTTGTAGAACTCGTTCAGCAGCTCCTTGCCGCCGCCGAGCATGTACCAGGCCTGGTCTGCAGGCGGCTGTTGAGGCCGAACGGCACCGACGGTGCCGAAGGCGAAGGTCGGGTCCTTGCCGAAGTAGTAGTAGGACGCGGTGTGGCCCATCTCGACGGTGCCGTTCTGCACGGCGTCGAGCACCTGCAGGCCCGGCACGATTTCGCCGGCGGCGAAGACCTGGATCTGGAACTTGTTGTCGGTCGCTTCGGCGACCGCCTTGGCGAACATCTCGGCGCCGCCGTAGAGCGTGTCGAGCGACTTCGGCCAGCTCGACGTCATGCGCCATTTGATCTCCGGCATCGACTGCGCGATCGCCGGCGCGGCCATCGTCGCGGCGCCCGCGACGCCCGATCCGGCCGACCTTGATGAAGTCTCGTCGTTTCATTGATTCTTCCTCCTGTGTGTGATTGTGTCGGCCAGCCTCTCGTTTCGAGGCTTGACGCCAGCATGGAACATCCGGTTCCGGATTTCCACGCCGAACTGACATGCCGCGACGCAAAAAAGCCCGGCCTGCAGAGGCCGGGCTTTCGAGCTCTACACTTAAGGCGGCATCGCCCTCTGAATCAGCCGCGCGTGCGCGAGCGGATCATGAAGTTGTCGAAGGTGTACTCGGCAACCTGCCACCACAGATACTGGTCGGAGCGATAGGCCTGCATCGCATCGATCGACCTTCTTGAAGTCGGCGTTCTTCGCCGAGATCTCGGCCCACAATTCGTTGGTCGCCTTCAGGCAGGCTTCCAGCACTTCGTTGGGGAACGGACGCAGCTGCGTGCCGCCGGCCACCAGACGCTTCAGCGCCGACGGGTTCTGCATGTCGTACCGCGCCGCCATCCAGCTGTTGGCGTTGGCGGCCGCGTTGGTGAGCAATCGCCTGATAGGTCTTCGGCAGCGCATTCCACTTCTCGAGGTTGACGAAGGCGTGCACCGTCGGGCCGCCCTCCCAGAAGCCGGGATAGTAGTAGTACTTGGCGACCTTCTGGAAGCCGAGCTTCTCGTCGTCATAGGGGCCGACCCATTCGGCGGCGTCGATCGTGCCCTTCTCCAGCGCCGGGTAGATGTCGCCGCCGGCGAGTCTGCTGCGGCACGACGCCGAGCTTCTGCAGCACCTGGC
Source organism: uncultured Alphaproteobacteria bacterium (assembly GCA_963735835.1). Classification (GTDB taxonomy): domain Bacteria; phylum Pseudomonadota; class Alphaproteobacteria; order Rhizobiales; family Xanthobacteraceae; genus Bradyrhizobium. Next base: position 23,494 of record CAVTNA010000022.1, read on the forward strand.
CGGCAATGCCGCCGATGCGCATCTTCAGGCCGGAGAGATCGGCGACCGTCTTGATCTCCTTGCGGAACCAGCCGCCCATCTGGCGTGCCGGTGTTGCCGCAGGGAAAGCCGATCACGTTGAACTTCTTGAAGAACTCGTTGCCGAGCTCGATGCCGCCGCCCTGGTACAACCAGGAATTCTGCTGGCGCGCGTTGAGGCCGAACGGCACCGACGCGATAGATCGCGAAGGTCGGATCCTTGCCGACGTAGTAATAGGAGACGGTGTGGCACATCTCGACGGTGTTCGTTGGCGACCGCGTCGAGCGCCTGCAGGCCCGGCACGATTTCGCCGGCCGCGAAAACCTGGATCTGAAACTTGTTGTCGGTCATCTCGGCGACCTGCTTCGCGAAGATACTCGGCGCCGCCGTAGATGGTGTCGAGCGACTTCGGGAAGCTCGACGTCAGGCGCCACTTGATCTCGGGCGAGGACTGCGCGATCGCCGGCGCGGCCACGGCGGCCGCCGCGGCACCGGCTGCCGAAACCTTCAAAAAATCACGACGCTTCATTAAGGCATCTCCTTGTTGGGGACGTTTCCCGTATTCCCGGCGAGCATTTCGCTGCGACGCAAATTGCCGCGTCAGCCGAAGGCGCTCTGGCGGCGGGCTTTAACACGGAAGTTGCGCTGCGAAAACGCGACGAAGGCATGACGGCGACTGGCTTAAACGAAAGTCGCATATGCCGCGAGACGACTGTTCGATGCAACGAGGCTCGGACGCGCGGCCGATCGCTACAGCCCGAGCCCTGGAGCTGATCGCGGACCTTGGCCGCCGATCGCGCGGTAGATCGCCGCATGCGGTCCATCCGGCTCGCTGTCGACGACCGGCGTTCCCGAATCCGAGGTGGCGCGAATCGACATGTGCAGCGGAATTTCGCCCAGGAACGGCACGCCGAGCCGCTCCGCCTCGTGCCGCGCGCCGCCGTGACCGAAGATGTCCGACCGGGTGCCGCAATGCGGGCACTGGAAATAGCTCATGTTCTCGACAATGCCGAGCACCGGCACGTTGACCTTCTTGAACATCGCGAGCCCGCGCCGCGCGTCGATCAGGGAAAGGTCCTGCGGCGTCGAGATGATGATCGCGCCCTTCAGCGGCACGTTCTGCGCCAGCGTCAGCTGCGCGTCGCCGGTGCCGGGCGGCATGTCGACCACGAGCACGTCGAGCGTGCCCCACGCGACGTCGCGCAGCATCTGGGTGATCGCCGACATCACCATCGGCCCGCGCCAGATCATCGCGGTGTCCTCCTCGACCAGAAAGCCGATCGACATGATCGGCAAGGCCGAAGCGCTGGATCGGAATCATTTTCCTGTCGTCGTTCGAGCTCCGGCTTCTCGCGAATGCCGGTCAGCCTCGGCACCGACGGCCCGTAGATGTCGGCGTCGAGCAGGCCGACGCGCAGGCCGAGATCGCGCAGGCCCAGCGCCAGATTGAGCGCGGTGGTCGATTTGCCGACGCCGCCCTTGCCGGAGGCCACCGCGATGACGGCGGCGATGCCGGGAATTTCCGCCTGCTTCGACATCGGCGACGCCGGACTGTGCGGCGGCCGATGCGATGACACCGGGTGCTACGCCCTGCGCGTGGCGATGCGGCGGCGGCGGCGGCGCGGGACCGGCCTTGCGTTCGGCGGTCAGCGCGATCATGGCGACGGTGACACCGGGAATGGCGCGCACGGCGGCTTCGGCCTGCGGCGCGCACGCTTTCCCAGGCGCGCGCCTCGGCGGCATCGACATTGATCGAGAAGAACACCTTGCCGTCGTTGACGGTGATCGCCGACAGCACATCGGCATCGGTCAAGGCGACGCCGCGCGGCGACATCACCTTGGCCAGCGCATCGAGAACCTGTTGCTGCGTTACGCTCACGGCGCATCTCCTGAGCGGTTATCCGATGCGCCCCATAGAGCGGTCCGGCGCAAAAGGCTACCTCGCCGACATCATCCCGGCGCTCGGCGGGCGCGGCATCGCCGGCCTGCTCCTTGGCGGCCTCGTAGTTCAGTTCGATCATGACGCCATTGGGGTCATTGACGAAGATCTGCCAGAGATCGCCGCCCGGAACCTGCCGGGAGTCGAACGCCATGCCCTTGGACTGCAAGCCGCTGCTTCATGCCGGCAAACCCGCGGCTGACGAAGGCGACATGATGGACGACGCCGGAATCGGGCTTTTGCGGCTCGTCGGTCGGCGAGATATCGACCAGATGCACCACCGGCTTGCCCTCGCTGTACATCCAGGCCCCGGGAAACGCGAAGTTCGGCCGGGCGCCCTTCTCCAGCCCCAGGATGTCCTCGATAGAACCGGACGGTGTCGGCGAGCTTGCGGGTCCGGATGTTGAAATGATCGAGCACGCCTACGCTGACGCTCATGCGATGTCACTCCCCTTGTTCTGTGAAATCTTCGTTGTCGGAGGACCATACCTAGCACAAAACCGCTGCCCGCGCGCCAAACGGAGGCGTTGCCCTTCATGGCGCAGGGTTTATGGTGCGGCTTCCACCTGTCCAGCGGAACCTGTTTCGAGCGACCGAACCAGCCCACCGCCCTCCTCCAGAACACGGTCCGGCTCATTCCAATGCCGGCAAACCCCAAGGTTGCACACATGGCTAAAGTCGCTTTTCTCGGTCTCGGCGTGATGGGTTTCCCGATGGCAGGACATCTGGTGGCAAAAGGGCGGCCACGAGGTGACGGTCTACAACCGGACGCCGGCCAAGGCGAAGGCATGGGCCGAGAAATTCGGCGGGCAAGACCGCGCCGACGCCGAAGGCCGCCGCCGAGGGCCAGGATTTCGTGATGGCCTGCGTCGGCAACGACAACGACCTGCGCGCGGTCACGCTCGGCGCCGACGGCGCGTTCGCCGGCATGAAGAAAGGCGCGATCTTCGTCGATCACACCACCGCGTCGGCCGAGGTCGCGCGCGAACTCGACGCCGAAGCCGACCAAGCGCGGCTTCAAATTCGTCGATGCCCCGGTGTCCGGCGGCCAGGCCGGCGCCGAGAACGGCGTGCTGACCGTGATGTGCGGCGGCAGCGAGGACGCCTATGCCAGCGCCGAGCCGGTGATCGCGGCCTATGCCCGGATGTGCAAGCGGCTCGGCCCGGCCGGCTCCGGCCAGCTGACCAAGATGGTCAACCAGATCTGCATCGCCGGGCTGGTCGAGGGCCTGTCGGAAGGCATTCATTTCGCCAAGAAGTCGGGGCTCGACGTCCACGCGGTGATCGACACCATCTCGAAGGGCGCCGCGCAGTCCTGGCAGATGGAGAACCGCTACAAGACCATGAACGAGGGCAAGTTCGATTTCGGCTTCGCGGTGGAATGGATGCGCAAGGATCTGTCGATCTGCCTCGCCGAAGCGCGCCGCAACGGCGCCAGCCTGCCGGTCACCGCGCTGGTCGATGCGTTCTATGCGGAGGTCGAGAAGATGGGCGGCAAGCGCTGGGACACGTCCAGCCTGCTCGCGCGGCTGGAACGCTGAACTCGGCCGAGCGCGCCGGAGGAGGTTAATTTAACCTGCCGTTAAGGTGATTCTTTAGCTCTTTAAGGCAGCTCTTAATGATTTAGCGCCAGAGATAGACAATGCAAAAGCTCGCGCGGCTCGCGGGCAGGATTTGTGTTGTTTGATGAGTAAACCCGCCGATAAGCCTGAAGTTGTGCAGCTTCCGGCTGAACCGCCGGCCGCAGCGCCGGTCAGTAATCGCCGTGCCGCCGCGCAGCGGGTGCGCGAGGCCCGCGACCGGTTAACGTCGACCAGCGGAACCCGCCCGGCTTTCGACCGCGAACTGCTCCGGCAATATGCCCAGACGCGGATGTCGGCCTCCTATGTCGTCATGCTGCTGGTGGTGGCAACCGGCCTGCTGTTCGGCTTCTGGATGCAGCCGGTTTCGGCGGCGGCCTGGACCTGCGGCATGCTCTGCATTCATGCCGCCATCATCCGCAATTGCGCGCAGGTTCCTCGCCGAGCCGACCTCGCTCGCCGTCAACCCGCAAGTGGCGAACGCGATTTGTGCTGCTCGATCTGCTTTACGGCCTGTGCTGGACCGCGATCCTGATCCATCCCGCCGGCCTCGATGTGGTCTCGAACACGCTGATGATGTTCCTGATGCTGCTGGTGATCGCGGTATCGAGCATGCTCGCGGCCAGCCTGCCGATCGCGGCGCTGGCGGCAACCGCTGCCGGTCACGGTGGCGATCGCCGCTGAATTTCGTGCTGAGCGGCACGTTCGACAATTACGTGCTCGCGGTGCTGGCGCTGGCCGCCGAAGGCTATTTCGCGCTGCTCGCCCATCGCCTGCATTCGACGACGCTGGCGACGCTGGAGGCGCGCGCCGAAAAGGATGCGCTGATCGGCGAACTGGAGCAGGCCAAATCGATCTCCGACGAGGCGCGGCATCGCGCGGAATCCGCCAACGTCGCGAAGTCGCGGTTTCTGGCGCAGATGAGCCACGAGCTGCGCACGCCGCTGAACGCGATCCTCGGATTTTCCGAGGTGATGAAGAGCGAGATCTTCGGCGCGCACGCCGTGCCGGTCTACAAGGAATATTCCGCCGACATTCACAATTCCGGCGTGCATCTGCTCAATCTCATCAATGAAATTCTCGATCTGTCGCGGATCGAGGCCGGCAGGTACGAACTCAACGAAGAAGCGGTGTCGCTGGTGCATGTCGTCGCCGACTGCCATCATCTGCTGAAACTGCGCGCCTCCAGCCGCGGCATCACCATCCACGAGGTGTTCGAGCAGGGCATGCCGCGAATCTGGGGCGATGAGCGCGCGACCCGCCAGATCGTGCTCAATCTGCTGTCGAACTCGATCAAGTTCACCCCGCAAGGCGGCGAGATCTGGCTGAAGGTGGGATGGACCGCCTCGGGCGGACAATATCTCAGCGTCAAGGATACCGGCTCCGGCATTGCCGAGGATGAAATCCCGATCGTGCTGGCGTCGTTCGGCCAGGGCTCCAATTCGATCAAATCCGCCGAACAGGGCGCGGGCCTCGGACTGCCGATCGCCAAGAGCCTGATCGACATGCATGGCGGCACCTTCACGCTGAAATCGAAGCTTCGCATCGGCACCGAGGTGATCGTCACCTTCCCGCCGGAGCGCGTGATGTCGGCGCTGGCGCCGATGGCCGAGGAAGCGCCGCCGCTGCAGCCGGAAACCGTCAGCACCGCAACCGCCGACGAGAAACGCCGGCCCCGCAACAAGCCGATCATGAGCGCCGGCACCGGATTGTAGCCGGGGCGCTTGCGCCAACCACCGAATGCGCATCCACACTTCCCAGAATGAGCAAAGAAACGCCGTGTATCGCCAGTCTGTATGATCGACCCCAGAACCAGCCTCTGTTTCGGCTGTGGACGCACGCTTGCCGGAGATCGCGCGCTGGCACCGGATGGACAGCGCCGAGCGGCAGGCGGTGATGGCGCAGCTGCCGGCGCGCATGGCCGACGCCGGGCTGCTTCAGCCCGAGCCGGCGAGCCGGTCCGAAGGCCGACTGACCAACGACTGCTTGCATGCGGAGGCCGCGCCGTGAGCCGCATTCTGCTCGTGCTGCTCGTGCTCGCGGCGACCGCCGGCGCCGTGGTCGCCTATGGCGATCCGGAGCGGATCGCGCGCGCCAGCGACACCGTCTCGGAAATGCTGCGCAAGCGGGCCGCGTCGCCAGCGCGGGCCGTGCAGATCGCGCGCGGGCAGGAGCGGCGAATTCGCGCTGCAGGCCAGGATCAACGGCGTCAACGCCCCGATGGTGATCGACACCGGCGCGACCTCGGTCGTGCTGACCTATGAGACCGCGAAGGCCGCCGGCCTGCCGCTGGAACTGCTCGAATACGACGTCGATGTCGAGACCGCCGGCGGCCACACCAAGGCGGCCCGGCTGACGCTCGATCGCCTCGCCGTCGGCAAGCTCGTCGAGCGCTCGGTGCCGGCGCTGGTGGTGCCGCACGGACAGATGAAGACCAATCTGCTCGGCATGAGCTTTCTGGACCGGCTGGAAAGCTGGGAAGTGCACGCCGACCGGCTGATGCTGCACGGCTATCCCTGAAATTCCCAAGGTCACGCGGCGATCGACGCCACCGCACGGTCCTCGACCAGCGCGATCGCATCGCGCAGGACATTCGATGCCGGCGCCCGGCTTGACGCCGTTCTCGGCGAGGTGACGGCGGAACGCGCGCGCGCCGGGCACGCCATGAAATGCGCCGACGAAGTGCCGCGTGATCGAATGCAGCCGCGTGCCCTGCGCGAGTTCATCCTCGATGTAGGGCATCATCGCCTCGAACACGTCCTTCATCGTCGCGTGCGGCGCCGCCTCGCCGAACAGTTCGGGATCGACCGCCAGCAATCGCCACGGCTCCTGATAGGCGGCGCGCCCCAGCATGACGCCGTCGACATGAGCGAGATGCTGCCTTCGCCTCGGCGAGGCCAGCGATGCCGCCATTGATGATGATGGGCACCTGCGGCAACGCGGCCTTCAGCCGATATACCCTGTCATAGTCGAGCGGCGGGATGTCGCGGTTTTCCTTCGGCGACAATCCGTTGAGCCAGGCCTTGCGGGCGTGCACGATCAGCGCGTCGGCGCCGGCGGCGATGACGCCGCGCGCCAGCGCATCGAGCGCCAGTTCCGGATCCTGATCGTCGATGCCGATCCGGCACTTGACGGTGACGGGAATGCTCACGGCGCGCTTCATGGCTGCGACACCCTCGCGACCAGCGCCGGCTCCGCCATCAGGCAGGCGCCAAAGCGGCCGTCCTTCACGCGGTCCGACGGACAACCGACATTGAGATTGATTTCGTCATAGCCGAAATCCTCGCCGATTTTCGCAGCCGTCGCGAGATCGCGCGGATCGGAGCCGCCGAGCTGCAGCGCCACCGGATGTTCGCTGGCGATCGAAACCGAGCAGCCGCCGGCGATCGCCATGAAGGATGGCGCCGGTCGTCAGCATCTCCGTGTAGAGCCGCGCACGCCGCGTCATCAGGCGATGGAAGACGCGGCAATGCCGGTCGGTCCAGTCCATCATCGGCGCGACGCTAAATCTCCATTTACTTGCGGTCACTTATGTCTCATTTTCGATCCAACCAGTGATAGGACATACACCCATTTGCACGGATGAGCGCTTGATCTAATAATAGCGACGCTCGCGCCGCTGAGTGCTTTGCGAATTACATTTCCGATTATTCGCGTTTCACCCAACTACCACTAGGCTGGTTCCGGTGCATCCTGACGAGCTGCTCGAAGGGCAATACCCATTCGACGACGGACGTTTTGGAGTCCGTCGATGAAATCATCGGCGGCAATGCTGAGGCTCTCTGGCGATTGTGCACGTGCCATATCCTCAGTAGTCCATTCTTGGTTCAATTGCTTCGCGAGCGCATAAACGACGGCCCGACCTACACGTATAATCATCGTTCGTTCAGCAAACTCTTTGGCCATTCGCCGCATCGTGTCCGGCTCAGAGGCGTGCGCATATTCCAATTCAAGTTGAGTGCGCATTTCGGCAACCGAATGGTTGTCCGGATTCTTCCGCAGGTATTCGATCAGCTCAGGCACGCTCGACGCCTTGAGCTTCTTGGGGTTGATGAGGAGGGCGTTCGGCACATGGGCCATCACAATGATCGGCTCGAATTTGGCGGGATCGAACCCCAGGTTCGGATAAAGATTCTGGTTGATCACCAGAGGTGGCGGCGGCGACGAAAGCAGCGTGTAACCATCGGGAGCCGAATGATAGGCGGCATCCGCGCCGATATTTCCGCCAGCGCCCGTGCGGTTCTCGATCACCACCGGCTGGCCCCATTTGCGCGACAGCCAGTCTCCGACCAGCCGCGGCACGGCATCAGCGGTGCCGCCCGCGGCGAACGGCACGATGATCCTTACCGGCCGATCCGGATATTCGGCCGCGCGCGCCGGACCGGCGCAGAGCATCGACAAGGCGTACCAAAGCGCGAGCGCGCCCACAGATTGGTGGCCGGCGAAAGCCAAAGGCCGGGTGTACGCGTTCCGCATGATGCCTCCCGATGTCTCGGCGGTCTCTACCGCGATTGGTTGGCAAAATGCCCCGGACTGTGTGAGGATACAACGTCACCCCCCAACCTATTTCAGCCGTTCCGCCATCATGAGCCCAAATGAGCCACAGCGATAAGGAGGCGATGATGGCGCAGGCCCGCCCCCGTGTCGTGGTCGTCGGAGGCGGGATCGGGGGCTTGTTCGCGGCCAATGCGCTGGTCGCACAGCGCATACCGGTGTCGGTCTACGAGCAGGCTCCGGCGATCGGCGAGGTCGGGGCCGGCGTGTTCCTGACCCCCAACAGCGTGCGGCATCTGCAGCGGATCGGATTGGGACCGGCGGTGGAGAAATGGGGCGCGCTCGTCGGGCCCGGTTCCCGCTATTTCCGCCATGACGGCGCACCCATCGCCCCGGTCCAGGTGACGAACTCCTCGGGCTGGAATGCGACGTTTGGAATGCACCGCGCCGATCTTGTCGAGATGCTTGCGGGCGCCCTGCCCGCCGACACGGTTCATACCGGACATCGCTGCACCGGGTTTGAGCAGGACGACATGGCGGCCCGGGTGTCGTTCGCTAACGGTGCCTGCGTCGAAGGCGACGTTGTCATCGCCGCGGACGGAATCCATTCGGAGCTTCGGCCCCATGTCTTTGCCGCGTCCCGGCCGGTGTTTTCCGGCTCCGTGGCTACCGGGGACTGGTAGCGCATGACCGTGTCCGACCGCTGGCAAATGTGGCTCGGCCAGGGAAGGCATTTCCTCGCCTTTCCCGTGCGCGCCGGAAAGCTGATCAACTACGTCGGATTCGTGCCGACCGATGAGGAGATGAAGGAATCCTGGTCGGCCCCCGGCGATCCCGACATTCTCAGGCGGGCCTTTGCGGGCTGGGATCCGCGCATCCAACAATTGTTAGGGGAAGTCCAGCTGACGTTCCGTTGGGCGCTGTATGATCGCGAGCCGCTGCCGACCTGGACCCGGCAAAGGCTGGGCCTGCTCGGCGATGCCGCCCATCCAATGCTTCCGCATCTCGGACAGGGCGCCAATCAATCGATCGAAGACGGTATTGCGCTCGCGACCATCCTGGCGCGTGCGGACCGCACGACGGCTCCCCAGGCCCTGCTCGCTTACGAGCGGCTCCGACGCGAGCGCGTGGCGCAGGTCCAGCGCGGCGCGCGCGAGAACGGGCTTCAGTACAATTCCGCCTATTCCGATCTGGGGGTCAGGGACGCCGAACTCACCGCAGCACGCCGCGTTCCGCAAGCGGCTCTATGACCACGACGTAGTCCCCGACGCGCAGGCCGCGGCGGCAGCGCTGGGATAATGGCTGTTGTTTATGCGCCGGCGGCCGGCAGGCTGGCGGCCGCGATGGCGACGATCTCGGCGAGACGGCGCCCGATCCGGGACGGGGCCGCGCGCAGCAATGAACGCAATTGTCGCATTTCAAATTCCTTCGCGCCCGGCGAACGATTTCCGCGAACGCGGCGCTAAGGAGAAATGATCTCGTCCACGGGGCGTGTCGAGGGCGCGCGAAAATAGCAACACGCCCATCGTCCGGTCCGCTTCACAGTGGATTTCTTGCCGCGATCGAGCCGGCGGCGGTCGAAATCTTCTCCGCAACTATCCGGACCGGCTGATCCGCCGGTTTCGACGGCTATGCCGGCGCAAATCCGAAAGTCCGCTCGAAGCGCCGGGCGTAGTCGCCGCCAGACCTCGGGGTTGATGATGCGCGGCGGCCGCTTGCCGTCGAGCGCGTCGAGCATTTGCTCGGCGGCAATCCGGCCCATGTTCTCCCGCGCTTCCTTTGTCACGCCGGCCGTATGCGGGCTGGCCAGCACGTTGTCGAACTGCAGCAGCGGATGGTCCGGCGGCGGCGGCTCCTTGGCCCAGACGTCGAGCCCCGCGCCGGCGATGCGCCTGTCGCGCAGCGCCTCGACCAGCGCCGCCTCGTCGTGGATAAAACCGCGCGCCGTGGTGATGAAATAGGCATGCGGCTGCATAGCTGCGAATTCGCGCGCGCCGATCATGCCGCGGCTTTCCTTCGTCAGCGGACAGGAGATCGAGACGTAGTCGGAGCGGCGCAGCAGTTCATCCAGCGTGACCTTCTCGCCGCCGCGTTCCGCCATTTCGGTTGCCGACAGATAGGGATCGTAGGCCAGCACGTTCATGCCGAGCAGGCCCCTGCAAAGTGCGGCGATGCGGCGGCCGACATTGCCAAGCCCGACAATGCCGATGGTCTTGCCCTGCACCTCGGTGCCCATCAGGGCGTTGCGGTTGACATTGGCCTCGCGCCGCAGCGCACGGTCGGCCTGGATGATGCGTTTCGACAGCGTGAGCAGCATCCCCAGCGCGTGTTCGGCCACGGAGTGCGCATTGCCGCCGGACTGGTTGACCACCAGCACCCCGGCCGCCGTGCAGGCCTCGACGTCGACGGGATCGTAGCCCGCGCCATTGCTCGAGACGATCAACAGGTTCGGCGCCCGCCGCAGCAGATCCTGGTCGGCGTGGAAATGTCTTGCGAGTTCATCGCGCGCCGCGCCGATCTGATAGGCATGCGCGGCCGCCGAGGATCGGCGCCGAGATTTCCTCGGGGCTCTCGTTTTCGAGCCGGTCGAGCCGCACGTCGGGCCGCGCCCGCAGGATGTCGGCATAGATCTCGTTCGCCGAGATATTTGACGTAGAACACGCGCTTGTTGTTGACGGACATCGTTGATGGACTTTCAGTTCGGGAAGCCATGGAGTTTTGCCGGATCGGTCGGCGGCAGTTGCGGCCGGCTAACCTCGCGCGGCGCAAGACAGGCGGGAATCATCTCGAACTCATTCGGCCTTCATGCCGGCGGCCTTGATGATCGGCCCCCATTTCTCGTAGTCGGCGCGAATCTTGGCATCGAAGGCTTGCGGCGAACTGCCGATCGGCGCGGCGCCGAGCTTGGCCAGCCGCTCCTTGACCTGCTCGGTGTTCAACGCCGCGACGAAATCATGCGAGAGTTTTTCGACGAGATCGCGCGGCATGCCGGCCGGGCCGAGCAGACCCCACCACACCTCGGTGTCGTAGCCCGGCACGGTCTCGGCCATGCTGGGCACATCGGGCAGAAACGACGCCCGCGACGCGGTGGTGACCGCGAGCGCACGGACGGTGCCGGCCGCAAGCTGTCCGACCAATTCCGGGCCGTTGTTGAACGACATCGGAATTTGGCCGCCCAGCAGATCGTTGATCGCGGGCGCGCCGCCCTTGTAGGGGATCGCATTGATGTCGATTTTGGCGAGATTCTTCAGAAGCTCGCCGGCCAGATGGGTCGATGTTCCATTGCCGGCATGGGCGTAGGCCAGGCTCCCCGGCTTGGCGCGTGACTGCGCGATCACATCGGCCACCGTCTTGAACGGAAAGTCGGCCTTCACCAGCAGGATATTCGGAGAGGACGCCAGCAGCGAAATCGGCGTGAAATCCTTGAAGGTGTCGTAGGGAAGCTTGGGATACAGGAACGGATTGGTGGCGTGACCGCTGGCGACGACGATGAGGGTGTAGCCGTCAGGCGCCGAGGTGACGAGCGCCTGCGACGCGACGACGCCGCCCGCCCCCGGCCGGTTTTCGACGACGACGCCCTGGCCCCATTGCTTCGAAACCACATCGCCCAGCGTGCGGGCGAGGATGTCGACGCCGCCACCGGCGGCATAGGGCACGAAAATACGCACGGGCTTGGAGGGAAACGGCGACTGGGCGGAGGCCATGCCGCCCGCGGTGAACAGCGCCAGCGCTGCGGCAGCCATCCGGAACCACCTGCCCATGACATCCCTCCCGATCTTTTCGCTACTTCTTTATCGCACGCCGCCCGCGAATGGCATCGCCATCCGCCGCAGATCACGCGTGACCATCGGGACATGTTGACAATCCCGGAGATCGCGTCAAGTTTCGGCGCGTTGACAGGACGGCCGCGATCATATCGCGAACGAAAAATCGTCGCGAAGCAAGGGAGAATTCGATGGCGGCTGCCGGGGAACAAACCTCGCCCAAATCCTCTCATGAGAAGCCTTCTTCCGAGAAGACATGGCACGAGGTGGTGCTGCAAACGCTCAAGCGCAACGACATCCGCCTGGTGCCCTATGTTCCCGACCGCGTGCTGACGACGCTGATCAGGAATATTCACGCCGATCCGTTCTTCACTGACCTTCCCGACCGCGCGCGAGGAAGAAGCCGTCGGCATCGTCTCCGGCGCGTGGATGGGCGGCATGAAGGGCGCCGTGCTGATGCAGACCTCCGGCTTCGCGACGCTGGCCAACGTGCTGGCGTCGCTGGCGATCCCCTATCAGATCCCATTGATCATGTTCGTGTCGGAACGCGGCACGCTTGGCGAGTTCAATTACGGGCAGTCGCTGGTTTGCCGCACCATGCGGCCGGTGCTGGACTCGCTGGCGATGGAGCACCACACCTGCACCCGGCTCGACGAATTCGAGTTCATCGTCGATCGATCGATCAAGCAGGCCATCACCACGCAGGCGCCGGTGGCGCTGATCCTGTCACCGCTGTTGACCGGCGGCAAAGTGTTCGACAAGTGAGCGAAGCCATGAGCACGTCGGCCAACACCCCTGCCCGCAACACCAAGGTGATGAACCGGTTCGATCTGACATCGCGGCTGGTCGCGAAGCTGAAGCACGAGGAAGCCGTGGTCGGCGGCATCGGCAATACCAATTTCGACCTGTGGGCCGCCGGCCACCGCCCGCAGAACTTCTACATGCTCGGCAGCATGGGCCTCGCCTTCCCGATCGCGCTCGGTGTTGCCCTGGCGCAGCCGAAGCGCCGCGTTTTCGCGCTCGAGGGCGACGGCTCGCTATTGATGCAAATGGGCTGCCTGTCGACCATCGCGACGCTCAAGCCGAACAACCTCTGCATGATCGTGATGGACAATGGCGTCTACCAGATCACCGGCGCGCAACCGACCCCGGCCGCCGCGGTATCGGATATCGTGGCTATCGCCATCGGCTGCGGCCTCGCCAACAGCGCCTGGGCGGCCGACGAGGAGGATTTCGAGCGGCTGGTCGATCAGTCGCTGTCAGCGACCGGCCCGACGCTGATCGGGGTGCGCATCGACGACAAGCCGGGAGTGGGCGCAACCCGCCGCGATCCCGTGCAGATCAGGGAACGCTTCATGCTTGGCCTCGGCGTGCGGCAAGCGCTTTGAGATGCCACAATGCTGCAAACGCGCGGCCGTGCACCCAAGCCGCAAAGCGCTCCAGACGGCGAGCTAAGTCACATCGTTGGTAGAGCGAACGCGGGCCAGCGCGATGTGCAGGCTATCGGAAGGTTTCAGGGCATTCGTCCCAACTCTCCGGTAACGTTCAGACATTTTCTGTCCATCGAGGTCTTCGACCAACTCAAGGCCGACATGCGCCAGATCGTTGGCGATCTCCTTCGGATTGAACCCGGATACATAGGGCTCCCCCATCGCCGCCACGGCCTGGGCATTCGCGTCGCCTAGCGACCGAGATCCACCCGGGACGAACTCGTTTTGATCAACGTAGGTGAAAACGAGTTCGCTTCCGGGAGCACCAACGTTCGCGACCGCGCGCAGTGTTGCGAGATTAGCCTCCCGCGTAAGGTACACCGTGACGCCAAGCCACGAGAAGAATGCCGGCTCGTCCCTCCGAAACGAGGATCGCGCCAGAGCGGCTGCAAGATCTTCGCTCGCGAGATCAGCAGAGACAAAATGCACGGACGGCGGAAGCGAAATACCGCAATCCCCGATACGCTGAATCTTGAAGGCCTGCGTCGCCGGATGGTCGATTTCAAAGATTTCGAGGGTCTTGGAAAAAGATGGGCGGCGGAGCGCAAAGCTGTCCAAGCCGGCACCGATCAAGACATACTGGCGGGTGCCTCTCTTCGTTGCTTCCCTTAGCGCATCCTCCGTGTAGCGCGATCGAATGACGACGCCGGGGTAGGCGACATTGGTCAACAAGAAATCGTCCAATATCGAGCCGGGCGATCGCAGGGCGGCAGCGCGTGCGTCTGAATCCATTCTCGCCAAAATCCTTTGACCAAACCTGTCCTGCTCGGATTTTGGCACGAGGCGGTCGCCCCAGGGATCGTCCAGAAGGGGAGACGGGTCTCGGCGCGAGTGCAAAGCTCTCATGAGCGATGCAGACAGAGCCGTACGGCTGGGATTGGATTCAATCATGGACATTCACCTGGGTCATTTGCGCATGCGCGCATGCTGCGCAGATATGCAGGACTTCGATCCTCTCGGTTGTTAGCACAGATACGCCTCGAATTGAGAATGGCCGTCAACGTCAAGACCGCCAAAGCTGGCTCGGCTGCTCGCGAGCAGTGGGCGACCCTCGCGACACAAAAATGCCGCCCGAACCGGGGCGGCATTTTCCAATCCGGTGCTTGCAGCTTTACAGCAGGCCTGCGCCGCGCGCCCACTTGTACTTGGCCCCCAACACGGCGACCGGAATCTCGGTCGAGTAGGCGTAAGCCACAATGCCGTTCTGGTAGAGATAGTCGGCGGCCTCCTCGACCTCGATATCGCCGGCCAGCGAGGCCACGATCGGCTTTTCGATGCCCTTGGCCTTCATGGCGTTCTTCACTTCGACCATGTTCTTGGCGAACACCATCGGCGGCGTCACGATGGTGTGCCAGTAGCCGAGGATCAGCGAATGGATGCGCGGGTCCTCGAGCCCGAGTTTCACGGTGTTGACGTAGGTGATCGGCGGCTCGCCGCCGGTGATATCGACCGGATTGCCCGCAGCCCCGAACGGCGGGATGAATTTGCGGAACGCCGCATCGAGATCCGGCGGGATCGTCATCAAGGAAAGCTTGTTGTCGATGCAGGCATCCGACAGCAGCACGCCGGAGCCGCCCGCGCCGGTGATGATGACGACGTTTTCGCCCTTCGGCGTCGGCAGCACCGGAATGCCGCGGGCGAATTCCAGCATGTCGCGCAGCGAGCGGGCGCGGATCACGCCCGACTGGTTGAACACGTCCTCGTAGATCTTGTCGTTGCCGGCCAGCGCGCCGGTGTGCGAGCTCGCGGCCTTGGCCCCGGCAGAGGTGCGGCCGGCCTTCAGCACCACGATCGGCTTCTTCTTCGACACGCGCTTGGCGACTTCCGCGAACGCGCGGCCGTCCTTCAGATCCTCGCAATGCTGGGCGATGATCTGGGTGTTGTCGTCCTGCTCGAAGAACGTCAACAGATCGTCCTCGTCGATGTCGGACTTGTTGCCGAGGCCGACGATCGCGGAGACGCCCATCTTGGCGGAGCGCGAAAAGCCGATGATCGCCATGCCGATGCCGCCGGATTGCGACGACAGCGCCGCGGAGCCCTTGACGTCGTAGGCGGTGCAGAACGTCGCGCACAGATTGGCGGGGGTATAATAGAAGCCGTAGATGTTCGGCCCCATCAGGCGGACGCCGTATTTCTGGCCGATCGCCTGAATTTCTTCCTGGCCCTTGACGTTGCCGGTTTCGGCGTAGCCGGAGGGAATCAGGATCGCGCCGACCACTTTCTTCTCGCCACACTCGATCAGCGCCGATGCAACGAGGCTTGCCGGTATCGCGAACACCGCGATATCGATTTCGCCGGGGACATCCTTGACCGATTTGTAGACCTTCTTGCCCATGATCTCATCGGCCTTCGGATGGATCGGATAGATCTCGCCCTTGTAGCCGCCGTTGATGAGATTCTTCATCACGGAGTTGCCGATCTTGCCGTTCTCGGCGGAGGCGCCGATGACCGCGACCGCCTTCGGCTTCATGATCCGGTTCATCTGGCGCACGATGTCGTCATGGTTGGGACGCGGACGCGGCGGCTTCGGCGCGAAATCGACGACGATGCGCACGTCGGCGGCGATCGCGCTATCCTTGGTCGCGAACACCGGGTTCAGATCCATCTCGGTGATCTCAGGGAAATCGGTGATCAGCTTTGAGACGTTGACGATGATACCGGCGATCGCATCGCGGTTGGCCGGATCGCTGCCGCGGACACCTTTAAGCATCTCATGGGCCTGGATGCCGTCCAGCATCGACAGCGCGTCCTGCTTGGTCGCCGGCGCGAGCCGGAAGGTGATGTCTTTCAAAACCTCGACCAGCACGCCGCCGAGGCCGAAGGCCACCAGCTTGCCGAATGATCCGTCGGTGACCGCGCCGACGATGACTTCCTGTCCGCCCAGCAGCATCTGCTGGACCTGAATGCCTTCGATCTTGGCGTCGGATTTGTACTTCTTGGCGTTGGCCAGAATGGTCGCGTAATTCTTTTCGACGTCGGCGGCGCTCTTCACCCCCACCATGACGCCGCCGGCTTCGGTCTTGTGAAGGATGTCCGGCGAGACGATCTTCATCACCACCGGGAAGCCCATGTCGGTCGCGATCTTGGCCGCTTCGGCCGCGGATTTGGCGACACCTTCCTTCGGAACCGGGATGCCGTAGGCATCGCATACCAGTTTGCCTTCCGGCGCCGTCAGACTGGTGCGTTTGTCCGCTTTGACCAGATCGAGTATTTTGCGGACCGCATCTTTGGAATTCGACATTGGCTTCCTCCCTGACGTCTATTTTCTAGTTCGCGCCGATGCACGGCATCAGACCGCGATGGCCTTGCGCGCTCTATCGGTGTTCCCGGCAATGGCAGAACGCGGGACCGCGTCCGCCGCAACGTTGTTTGCGACCGCTGATTGGCTCGTTATGGCATTTGGTATGCCAGGAGCGAAGTTGTCAAGGCGGGCACCAGACGGAAGTGCTGAAAACATGGGTAACTTGACATTCTGGCATTTGGTATGCCAAACATAAATCGATTTTCATCTGATACAGAGACGTCTCCCCTGGAGGAGATCAGTCGTGCCCCTACGGAAACAAACCAAGGCGCAGCCCATCATGCCCGAGGCAGAAATTGCAATTGTCCGAATTGCCCCGGAGACGAGCTTCAAGAACAAGGCCTATGAAGCCTTGAAGGAAGCCATCCTCAAGATGGACATCTACGCGACACCGGACCCGATCATGCTCGACGAACGCGCGCTGTCGGAGCGCCTCGGCGTCAGCCGCACCCCGATCCGCGAAGCGATCGCGATGCTGGAGCAGGACGGTTTCGTCAAGACCGTGCCACGCCGCGGCATTGTCGTCGTGCGCCGCACCAAGAGCGAGATTGTCGACATGATCCGGGCCTGGGCGGCGCTGGAGAGCATGGCCGCGCGGCTGATCACGACCACTGCGCGCAAGAAGGACATTTCCGCGCTGCGCGACTTCTTCAAGAATTTCAACAGGGATCGCCTGCCGCAGGATCACGTCGAGGAATATTCCAAGGCCAACATCGCCTTTCACCAGGCGCTGATCTCGCTCAGCGAGTCGCCGGTGCTGATCGATATGACCAACGACATCCTGCTGCACGTCCGCGGCTACCGGCAACTGACGATCGGGCGAACCGACCGCATCGCGGTATCCCTGCCCGAGCATATGGCGATCATCGAAGCGCTCGAGGAGCGTGACACCGAACTGGCGGAAAAGCGCGCCCGCGACCATACGCTCGGCCTTGCGGCCTATGTCGAAGCGCACGGCCAGGAACTCTTTTAGCCAACGACGGCCTTTATATTCCGGAATACCGGACGAACAAGAAGACGACGAACTCGTCCGCATCAAGAAACGATCAGGGAGAAGCGGTATGTCGGCAATAGCACAGAGCATTGATACAAAAGCACCCGAAGCGCAGCAGGAGCTGACCGACGGCTTTAACCTCATCATCGAAGCGCTGAAGCTCAACGGCCTCACCACGATCTACGGGGTGCCTGGCATCCCGATCACGGATTTCGGCCGCATGGCCCAGGCCGCGGGAATCCGCGTCATTTCGTTCCGTCACGAGCAGAATGCCGGCAATGCGGCGTCGATCGCCGGATTCCTGACCAGGAAGCCCGGCGTTTGCCTGACGGTTTCCGCTCCGGGCTTCCTCAACGGCCTCACCGCGCTCGCCCATGCCACCACCAACTGCTTCCCGATGATCCTGATCTCCGGCTCGTCCGAGCGCGAGATCGTCGACCTGCAGCAGGGCGACTACGAGGAGATGGATCAGCTCGCCATCGCCAAGCCACTCTGCAAGGCGGCGTTCCGCGTGCTGCATGCCGCCGACATCGGCATCGGCCTTGCGCGCGCGATCCGCGCAGCCGTCTCCGGGCGTCCGGGCGGGGTCTATCTCGACCTGCCGGCCAAGCTTTTCGGTCAGGTGATGAACGCCGAGGCTGGCAAGAAGTCACTCGTGAAGGTGATCGACGCGGCACCGGCCCAGATTCCGGCTCCGGATGCGGTCAAGCGCGCGCTCGATGTCCTCAAAAGTGCCAAGCGTCCGCTCATCATCCTCGGCAAGGGCGCCGCCTACGCGCAGGCCGATGACGCGATCCGCAGCTTCGTCGAGAAGAGCGGCGTTCCGTTCCTGCCGATGAGCATGGCCAAGGGCCTGCTGCCTGACACCCATCCGCAGTGCGCGGGCGCGGCGCGCTCGACGGTACTGAAGGACGCCGACGTTGTGATGCTGATCGGCGCGCGCCTCAACTGGCTGTTGTCGCACGGCAAGGGAAAGACCTGGGGCGAGGCGCCGAAGAAGTTCATCCAGATCGACATCGAGCCCAAGGAGATGGACTTCGAACGTCGAGATCGTCGCCCCCGTGGTCGGCGACATCGGCTTCGTGCGTCTCGGCCCTGCTTGAGGGCATGGGCGCGAAGTGGGCGGTCTCCGCCATCCGACTGGACCGGCGCGGTCGCCAAGAAGCGCGAAGAGAACGTCGCCAAGATGGCGCCGCGGCTGATGAACAACAACTCGCCGATGGACTATCACGGCGCGCTCGGCGTGCTGCGCACCATCATCAAGGAGCGACCGGACGCCATTCTGGTCAACGAAGGCGCCAATACGCTCGATCTCGCGCGCGGCGTCATCGACATGTACCAGCCGCGCAAGCGCCTGGACGTCGGCACCTGGGGCGTCATGGGCATCGGCATGGGCTATGCCATCGCGGCGGCGATCGAGACCGGCAAGCCGGTGCTCGCGGTTGAAGGCGACTCGGCCTTCGGGTTCTCCGGCATGGAGGTCGAAACGATCTGCCGCTACAAGCTGCCGGTCTGCATCGTCATCTTCAACAATGATGGGATCTACCGCGGCACCGACGTCAATTCCGTTGGCTCGGACCCTGCGCCGACCGTCTTCGTCAAGGGCTCGCGCTACGACAGGATGATGGAGGCATTCGGAGGCGTCGGCGTGCATGCGACGACGCCCGACGAGTTGAAGCGCGCGGTGAACGCGGCGATGGACTCCGGCAAGCCCACCCTCATCAACGCGGCGATCGATCCGGCGTCCGGCTCCGAGAGCGGCCGCATCGGCAACCTCAATCCGCAAAGCGTGCTACGCAAGAAATAAATCAACCGTGGCGGGGACACGCAAGGCCCCGCCCCCATTCCTTCCTGCCCGCGCAGGAGCAGACGATACGGAGCAAGACCATGACAAAGGCGCTGAAGGGCGTTCGCATCCTCGATTTCACCCACGTCCAGTCAGGACCGACCTGCACGCAATTGCTGGCATGGTTCGGCGCCGACGTCATCAAGGTCGAGCGCCCCGGCGTTGGCGATATCACGCGCGGTCAACTGCAGGACAAGCCGAATGTCGATAGCCTGTATTTCACCATGCTCAACCACAACAAGCGCTCGATCACGCTCGACACCAAAAATCCGAAGGGCAAGGAAGTCCTCACCGCGCTGATGAAGACCTGCGACGTGCTGGTGGAAAATTTCGGCCCCGGCGTGCTCGATCGCATGGGATTTCCCTGGGAAAAGATCCAGAGCATCAATCCGAAAATGATCGTGGCCTCGATCAAGGGCTTTGGTCCCGGTCCCTACGAGGATTGCAAGGTCTATGAGAACGTCGCGCAATGCACCGGCGGCGCGGCATCGACCACCGGTTTTCGCGACGGCCTGCCGCTGGTCACCGGCGCGCAGATCGGCGACAGCGGCACCGGCCTGCACCTGGCGCTCGGCATCGTCGCCGCGCTTTATCAGCGCACCGTTACAGGCAGGGGACAGAGGGTCACCGCCGCGATGCAGGACGGTGTGCTGAACCTCGCGCGCGTCAAGCTGCGCGATCAGCAGCGCCTCGCTCACGGTCCGCTCACGGAGTACAGCCAGTTCGGCGAAGGGATTCCGTTCGGCGATGCGGTGCCGCGCGCCGGCAACGATTCCGGCGGCGGTCAGCCGGGCCGCATCTTGAAGTGCAAGGGCTGGGAGACCGATCCCAACGCCTACATCTACTTCATCACCCAGGCGCCGGTCTGGGAGAAGATCTGCGATGTCATCGGCGAGCCCGGCTGGAAGACCCATCCAGACTACGCCAAGCCGCCGGCCCGTTTGAAGCGCCTGAACGAAATCTTCGGCCGCATCGAACAATGGACCATGACCAAGAACAAGTTCGAGGCGATGGATATCCTCAACAAGGACGACATTCCCTGCGGTCCGATCCTGTCGATGAAGGAACTGGCGGAGGACCAGTCGCTGCGCGCCACCGGCACCGTGGTCGAGGTGGATCATCCCACGCGCGGCAAGTACCTGTCGGTCGGCAATCCCATCAAGATGTCGGACAGCCCGACCGAGGTATTGCGCTCGCCGCTGCTTGGCGAACATACCGACGAAATCCTGCGGCAGGTTCTCGGCTTCACCGACCACCAGGTGGCCGAGATCCACGATTCCGGCGCGCTCGATCCGCCGCGAAAGGTCGCTGCCGAATAAGCGACCGGGTTTGCTGAACGCTTCAGGGGCCGCCGGTTTCCGGCGGCCCTTTTGGCTGTTCGGCCGATAAAACCGATGGGCGGCACTCGCGAGTACCGGCATCGCGGGTTCCGCGACTGGCGATCGACAGTTGCCTGCGACCAGTTGCCTGCGACGAATTGAGCACGCCAGACGTCTCAATGGAACTTGCATCCAGGGATGTCGCAATACCAAGATGACGCACAGCCAACGTTTGTTCGCGTTGCAATGCAAAAACAATGCCTAGGGCAAATTCGACCTTGCGCATTGGAATATAATATACCAGAATTTCAAAATACAGCGCCGGCGGCCTTGTGGGGCAGTTCGAAGAGCGCCTTGGGAGGAAACGATGATCGCCAACGCAGCAACTGCGCCAACTGTATCCAACAGCTTCCGCTGGACCCAACTTATCGTCGGCGTCATCTGCATGGCGATGATTGCCAACCTCCAGTATGGCTGGACTTACTTCGTCGGCCCCATGGCGAAGGCGAACTCCTGGGATGTCGCCAGCATCCAGGTCGCATTCAGTATCTTCGTCGCGCTGGAAACCTGGCTCACCCCGCTTGAAGGATGGATCGTCGACTCGCTCGGTCCGCGCGGTCCAAAACTGATGGTCGCGGCGGGCGGCGTTTTTGTCGCGCTCGGCTGGCTCATCAACGCCAAGGCCGGATCGCTGGAAATGCTCTATCTCGGAGCCGTGATATCAGGCATCGGCGCCGGCGGCATTTATGCCACATGCGTCGGCAACGCGGTGAAGTGGTTTCCCGATCGTCGCGGTCTCGCCGTCGGCCTGACGGCCGCCGGATTCGGTGCCGGCGCGGCCGTCACCGTCATCCCGATTCAACATATGATTGTCTCGATCGGATATTCCGACACCTTCTTCTGGTTCGCGTTGGGTCAGGGCATCATCATCTTCGTGCTGGCCTGGATCCTTCGCCCGCCGGTGCCCGGTGAGGTTCCGAGCGGATCCGCCGTCAAGGTTCTGCAATCGAAGAACTCGAGCACGCCGGGTCAGATGCTGGCGTCTCCGATTTTCTGGCTGCTCTACGTCATGTTCGTGCTGGTGTCCGCGAGCGGATTGATGGTGGCGGCACAGGTCGCGATCATCGCCAAGGACTACGGCGTGTCGCAGACCGTGATCCTGTTCGGCGCCAGCACGCTGATCGTGGCCGGTGTGATCGACAATCTCGCCAACGGCGGCGCACGGCCGTTCTTCGGTTGGGTGTCGGACCAGATCGGGCGCGAATACACCATGGCGATCGCCTTCTCCGCGGGCGGGGTCGCCTATTGGCTGCTCGGAACGGCGGGCACGACGCCGTGGACCTTCGTCATCTGCGCAGCGCTGATCTTTTTTACATGGGGTGAGATTTTCAGCCTGTTCCCCTCGACCTGCACCGACATGTTCGGTCCGAAATACGCGACCACGAACACCAGCCTGCTCTACACCGCCAAGGGATTGTCGGCCTTCGTTGTTCCTCTGGCGAACATCCTGAAGGCGTATACCGGCACCTGGCATGCGGTGTTTGCCATCGCCGCGATCATGAACTTTATCGTGGTGGCCATGGCGCTGTTCGTGGTGCGGCCGATGCGGATCTCGATCAGTGCGGCGGAAAATGAGAGCCCGGTCAGACAGGCGGCTGAATAATTGCGAACAGGCCGCTTGGTGGAGGCTCAGACAGAGCCGCCCGCCACAGGCCTCCCGAAGACAGCAAGGGGCGCACCTGGGTGCGCCTCCTTTTTTGCCCGGCGGGGGACCAGGAACCGTTTCGTGCTTTCTCAACTTGAACGAACGTGGCGATGTAAGCGTCCGAGTGCCTCAAAGCGTCAACGCTTCTGTCGCTTCCTGCAATTCACAAGCACTAGATTTCTTCGATATTAAATTGACAATTGGCATAATGTATACCAATTTGATCCGTACCAAAGATGTCCTGCGGTTCATTTGAAGGAGGTTGCGATGCAAGTCGGAGACATCCTGCGCAAGAAAACTGCCCGCGTTGCGACGGTCCGCATGAACGAGACCGTCGCCATTGCCGCCCAATTGATGCGCGCCAGCAATATCAGCGCGCTTGTGGTCAAGGACGTCGTGCGGACCGAGGGCAATACCGCCGCAGGGATGTTCACTGAGCGCGACGTGGTCCGCGCCATTGCCGAGCACGGCGCGGACGGCGTCAATCTCAAGGTCTCGCAGCTGATTTCAGTGCAGCAACTGGTCTCCTGCAGTTCGACCGATACACTCGAACATGCGCGTCATCTCATGAACAAGAACCGCATCCGCCATCTGCCTGTGATCGACAACTACAACCTGATCGGCGTGATCAGCATCGGCGACATCTCTGCCGCGTTCGAAGACGAGGCGACCGCCGCGGCAAGATCCCTTTCCGCCTGACAGGGCCCCCCATCGACCGCGATCGTTCCGGCCTTGAGGTGATGCTCGAAGCCGGCCGGCGATTTCCGGCCGATCGAGGCAAAATCCCCTGTTTTTGCATGATCGTGTTGCCCTAACCTCTGTTGTGTCCGGTGGACATTTGCCTGATGCGACGGCATCCTGCCCCTGGAAAATTCGAAAAAATCAGGATGGAGAGCATTTTCCGGCCGGAAAATGTTCATGGAAACAATCAGGGGTCCAAATGATCAAAACGCGTTTCACCGAGCTGGTCGGCGTCGAACACCCGATCGTGCAGGGCGGCATGCAATGGGTCGGCCGCGCCGAACTGGTCGCGGCCGTTGCGAACGCCGGCGCGCTCGGCTTCATCACCGCGCTGACACAGCCGACGCCCGAGGACCTGACCAAGGAAATCGCGCGCTGCCGCGGCCTGACCGACAAGCCGTTCGGCGTCAACCTGACCATACTTCCCTCGATCAAGCCGCCGCCCTACGCCGAATATCGCCAGGCCATCATCGAGAGCGGCGTCAAGATCGTCGAGACCGCCGGCAACAAGCCGCAGGAGCACGTCACCGAATTCAAGAAGCACGGCATCGTGGTCGTGCACAAATGCACCAGCGTCCGCCACGCGCTGTCGGCGGAGCGCATGGGGGTGGACGCGATCTCGATCGACGGCTTTGAGTGCGCAGGCCATCCCGGCGAGGACGATACACCGGGCCTGATCCTGATCCCGGTCGCCGCCGACAAGGTGAAGATTCCGATGATCGCCTCGGGCGGTTTTGGTGACGGCCGGGGCCTGGTCGCCGCGCTGGCGCTCGGGGCCGAAGGCATCAACATGGGCACACGCTTCATGTGCACGAAGGAGAGCCCGATCCATCAGCTGATCAAGGAGAAGATCGTCGCCAATGACGAGCGCGAGACCGAGCTGATTTTCCGCACCATGCGCAACACCTCGCGCGTCGCCAAGAACGCGGTCTCCACCAAGGTCGTCGCCATGGAGAAGGAGGGCGCCACCTTCGAGCAGGTCCGCGAACTCGTGGCGGGTGCGCGCGGCAAGATGGTCTACGCGTCAGGCGACGCCGACGAAGGCATCTGGTCGGCGGGCCAGGTGCAGGGATTGATCCACGATATCCCCTCCTGCGCCGAACTGGTGTCGCGCATCATGCGTGAGGCGGAATCCATCATTCGAAACCGGCTCGAGGGCATGATGTCCGGCGCCCGCCGTGAAGCCGCGGAATAGGCGGCTTCACTTCACCGACCAACAGAGAATGATCCCATGAAAGCCTATGTCTACGGCGCCAACGGCGCTGCCATCACCGAGGTGGCAAAACCCGCGCCGAAGGGCACGCAGGTCCTGGTTCGCGTGCGCGCCTGCGGGCTCAACCGCGCCGATCTCGGCATGACCAAGGGCCACGCCCATGGCAGCGCCGGGGGCGTCGGCGCCGTGCTGGGGATGGAATGGGCCGGCGAGATCGCCGAAGTCGGCCCCGACGCCAAAGGCGTCAAGGCCGGCGACAAGGTGATGGGCTCGGGCGCCCAGGCGTTCGCGGAATATACGCTGGCCGACCACGGCCGGCTGTTTCGCACGCCCTCGAACATGAATTTCGAGGAAGCGGCTACCCTGCCCGTCGCGCTGGCGACCATGCACAATGCGGTCGTGACCAACGGCGCGTTGCAGCCCGGCCAGTCCGTTTTGATACAAGGCGCGAGCTCCGGCGTCGGACTGATGGCGCTGCAGATCGCCAGGCTCAAGGGCGCGAAAACCGTGATCGGATCCTCGACCGACGCGGGGCGCCGCGGGCGGCTGAAGGAATTCGGCGCCGACCTCGCGGTGGATTCCAGCGACCCCGGCTGGGTCGACCAGGTGCTCAAGGCCACCAACGGCGAAGGCGTCGACCTGGTCGTCGATCAGGTCTCAGGCAAGGTCGCCAGCCAAAATCTCGCGGCTACCAGGATCAAGGGCCGCATCGTCAATGTCGGCAGGCTCGGCGGCACCCATGCCGATTTCAATTTCGACCTGCACGCCGCGCGCCGCATCAACTATATCGGCGTCACCTTCCGCACCCGCTCGATCGAGGAAATCCGCGAGATCTTTGATGAGGTCCGCAAGGACATCTGGCCGGCGGTGGAATCGCGCAAACTGCAATTGCCGATCGACAGGGTGTTTGCCTTCGACGATATCGGCCGTGCGTTCGAGCACATGGAAGCCAACCGGCATCTCGGCAAGATCGTGGTGACGCTGTAACCCCGGGGCTGAGCCGACCTGAGGAAGAATCCATGGGCCCTTCGATCGCCGCACCGGCCCGGGCCGCGCGAGCAGTGCTCGCCCCCAAGGGCAAGCTGCGCGTTGGCGCTTTTCCTGGCAGCCCCCTGTCCATCGCCAGAGACCGCAGGACCGGAGAAATCCATGGCCTGAGCATCGATCTGGGCAAGGAACTGGCGAAACGGCTCGACGTCCCCTTCGAGCAGGTCAGCTATCAGCGAATTGCCGAGGTGCTCGCGGGGATGAAGGCGGGAGACGTTGATTTCACGGTCAGCAACGCAACGCCGGCGCGAGCGGCCGACGTGGCGTTCAGCCAGACGCTGATTTCGCTGGAACTGGGATATCTGGTCCCGGCTGCCTCCCCGATCGCGAGCCTTCCAGACGTTGACAGGCCCGGCCTTCGGGTCGGCGTCACCCAGGGAAGCACGTCGCAGGGCACCATTCCAAAACTCCTGCCGAATGCGACCGTGGTGCCGGCACAGAACGCAGCGCGCGCCATTGAAATGTTCGAACGTCGCGAACTCGACCTGTTCGCCACCAACAAGCCGACCTTGTTCGAGATGTCCGACCAGATGCCTGGTGCGCGCGTGCTGGAGGGCCGATGGGGCGTGGAAAACATCGCTATCGCAATCCCCAGGGGCCGCGAGGCGGCCATGGAATATCTCCGCCGCTTTGTCGAGGAAGCGCAAACCAGCGGGCTGCTTGCCCAGGCTGTGGAGCGCGCGGGTCTCAGGGGTGTGATGAAGGGCGAGTAGCCGGACGTTCCCGCCCGGCAAACGCCCGCAGACCGCCGGCGTCGCGAAGATGAACGCCGCTCTGGCCAGTGCAACGTTCGTCACCGCTTCAGAAACAGCCTGATCTCTTCGAGCATACGCTCCGTTTCGGGATCCTGCGCCAGCGGCATATGGTTTTGCCCCGGCAATGCCACGAAGCGCGCGCCGGGAATGCCGGCGGCAAGTTCGCGGCCGGCTTCAAACGGCTGCACCTGGTCGTCGCGCTTGTGCATGACAAGCGTCGGCACGCCGATCCGCGGCAACAATTCGCTTACGTCAAGGTTCCTGGTGATCTCGAAATAGCGGTAGGCGCATTCGGCCGTCGTCGTCTTGCGCTGCCGTTCGGCAAATCGTTGCAACTGCTCCGGCGTGCCTGCGGGCATGAACAGCGACGAGAACAACTGGCGAAAGACTGGACTCTCGCTGCCCCATCCAGTCCGGATCAGCGTCGCCAGCGCCTTGGCTTGTTGCAGTTCCAGTTCGTTCTTGGCACGGCGATAGGCCCCGCGGGCGAAGCCGCCATAGAGGACCAGATGGCTCACGCGCTCGGGATGCCGTACCGCGAAGGCCACGCATATCGCACATCCCTGCGAAATGCCGAGAAGCGGAAAGCGGTCGAACCCCGCGGCATCGACCACGGTCTCGAGATCCTTTACCCAGGAATCGAGTGAAACTTCTTCGACATCCCAATCGGAAAGCCCGTTACCGCGCGCATCGTAGCGCAGCAGCGTGAAGTCTCGCGCAAGCGTGGAATAGAGATGGTGCTGGTCCGGGCTTTCCCAGTCGAATTCGAGGTGATTCATCCAGTTCGCTGTCTTCACCAGCGGCGGCCCGCTGCCAACGGCCGCATAAGCGAGCCGAACCCCGTCACTCGCCCGGCAATAATTGACCTTCAATTTCATGTTGTTCGGCTCAGCCGTGCCGATGCCGTCAAGGTCGATGACGTAGGCGTCAACCTGCTTCGCGATGTTCTTGAGCTTTTGCGGTCCGAGCGGCCGGCAAATCAGCGGTATCTTGCCCTCGACCTGATCGTAAACCTGGCGGGAAATGCAGATGCCACCGGGTTCCGCTATTCCTTCCAGCCGTGCGGCGATGTTGACGCCGTCGCCTAACAGATCGTCGCCCTCCACCATCACGTCGCCAACGTGGATGCCGATGCGCAGCCGCATCTTGCCGGCGTCATCGAGACCGTGGGCCGCTGCCTCGGTTTCATTCTGAATCCTCATCGCACAGGTCGCGGCCTGGACCGCGCTGGCAAACTCCACGAGGAACCCGTCACCCATGGTCTTGAACAGCCGGCCCGAATGGCTGGCGATGTTCGGCTCGATAATATCGCGCCGCAATACGCCCAGCCTAGCGAGCGCGCCGGCTTCGTCGGCGCTAACGAGGCGGGAATAACCGACCACGTCGGCGGCAAGAATGGCGGCTAGACGTCGCGTGGCGCTCATTCCGTCAACCCCGACCTCTTGCCCCAGCCCTCGATTGTCCAAGCATATTCGACTTAGCATACGGACAATCTTTAGTCGGAACAATTCGCAACAATCACGCTGCTATTGTCCGCCCGGCCGCGCTTTTATGTTCCGGGACGGGCTGCTAAACCCCGCCCATGAGCTCCTCCCGATCACAGCCTCAAATCCCGTGTCGCGGCGATCTCGGTATTTGCCAGCGCCGGCATGGCCACGGCCAAATTCGTGGTCGGTATCGCCATCGGCAGCCTCGCCTTGATCTCCGAGGCGCTGCACTCTTCGGTCGACGTGGTCGCGACCGTCGTCACCTGGATGGTGGTGCGGGTTTCCGACCGCCCCGCCGACGAGGAACATCATTACGGCCACGGCAAGTTCGAAAGCGTCTCGGCGCTGGGCGTGATCGCGATGCTTTATGTGCTGGCGGGCGGCATTCTGGTCGAATCCTGGAGCCGTATGCGCGAAGGCGATAGCGCCGCCGACGATCTCGGCCATTCCGTTTATCGTGCTGCTGGTCGATATCGCGGTGAATTTCTGGCGCGCCCGGGCGCTGCATCGCACCGCGCATGACACCAGGAGCCAGGCGTTGGCAGCCGACGCGCTGCATTTCGCCTCCGACGTGCTCGGCTCGATCGCCGTCATCATCGGACTTGCACTTTCGGGACTGGGCTATGCCTGGGGTGACGCCGCCGCCGCCGTCGCCGTCGCGATCATGATCGCGCTTTTGGGCCTGCGGTTGGCGCGCTCCACCGTCGAAACCCTGCTCGATCGCGCGCCCGAAGGCGCATCGGAGAAGGCCACCGCCGCGATCAGGTCGGTGCCCGGCGTGGTCGATGTCGAACGCTTAAGGGTGCGGATGGTCGGATCGACGCACTTCATTGACGCCATCGTGCAGGTGCCGCGCACTTATCCGATCGACCGCGTCGACGAGATCAAGCGAAAAGCGCAAGCTGCGGTCGCAAAAGCGCTCGATGACGCCGACCTGACCTTCACCGCCGTGCCGGTCGCGCGCGACAACGAGAGCGTACGCGAGCGCATCATGGTGATCGCCCGCAATTCCGGTCTCGCCGTCCACCATGTCACCGTGCACGATCTCGGCGGCAGGCTCACCGTCAGCATCGACCTCGAGGTCGACGGCGAAATGGCGCTTAACGCCGCCCACGACATCGCCCAGGAGCTGGAGCGAAACATTCGCGACGAATTCGGCGAGGACGCCGAAGTCGACACCCACATCGAGCCGATGGAGCCGGAATTGCCGCTGGGCAGCGATGCCGCGCCGGACCGCGTCGCGACCATCCAGACCGCGCTGTCGCGCTTCGCCGCCGATACCGCGATCCACGACATCCATAGTGTGCGTGTGCGCAATACCGACGCCGGCGAAATCGTGAATTTCCATTGCCGCGCCGCCCCCTTGATGAGTGTGATCAAGGTCCACGAAACTGTCGACGAGATCGAGCGCGCGTTGCGCCGCGCGTTTCCGACCGTGAAACGCGTCATCAGCCATGCCGAGCCGCCCGACGCGTAACGCAACTGGAATGCGGGGCGCGTTCCTGTTTCGGACTCACCTTGCAGGTATTTTTGCCGGCATTTCGACGGCGCGATTCTCCGTTGGACAAGATTTATTTGCATTAACGAATCGTTGACTCTCGACAGCCGGCAAAAACTGGATTCAAATCACTGTGATTCGGAATAGGGACTGGGGTCCTTCCGAAACGGGTGCAAAAAAGTCTTCCGAGGGGGCCAAAGGCATGGCGCGTGCACACGCGGCGAGCGCGTGCGTCCAATCCGATTCGATCAAGGGATTGGCGCAGTCGATCGCGAAACCGGCCTATCATAGGCTGTTGATAGCGGAGCCTGCGCTTCGCCGCGCTGTGCCCACCCTGATTATTGCCTTCCTGATCACCATTTGCCTTGGCGCGTTCGTACAAGTGGTCGACCAGAACCGGCAAAAACAGGCCTCGATGAAGCGGGACCTGGCGGCGATCGCCGATTTTCTCGCCGAACGTATCGACCGCATCGTTTCAGCCCGGCAGGACCGGACCGCGACGTTCGAGCGCCTGCAACTCCTGCTGCCCGGTCTCATTCCCTCATGGGGCATCGCCGCCGGACGCCACGTCATCGTCATCGGCGTGGACCAGCGAATTCTCGCCCGCGTGCCGATCGATGCCGGGCTCGGCGACACCAGCCGCATTCTCGACGTTATCAGCGCGGCGCTGCCGCTGACCGCGCAGGCGCAGCAGGCCGGCGTGACCGACATCACCCTGCCGAACGGCAGCAGCGCGCTGGCGGTTCAGCACATCGTCAAATCGCTGCCCGGCCAGGTCATTATCATCCAGGAGAAGGTCGATTCGCTTTGGCGGTCGGACGCGGCCCTGTCGGTGACGCTGTCGACCACCACCGGCTTTGTCGTGCTGATCCTGGGCTTTGCGTTCCACTGGCAATCGACCCGCGCGCGCGAGGGCGATCTCATCAATGACGCCGTACGCGGGCGTATCGATACCGCGCTCAACCGCGGACGCTGCGGATTGTGGGATTGGGACCTGTCACGCGGCAGGATCTTCTGGTCACAATCGATGTTCACGATGCTGGGCCTCGATACCCGCAGCGACCTCCTGACCTTCGGCGAGGTCAACGCGCTGGTGAAATCCGACGACATCGATCTGTTTGCGATCGCCGATCAGCTCATCTCCTCGAAAATCGATCACATCGACCAGACCTTCCGCATGCAGCACACCGATGGCCACTGGATCTGGCTGCGGGTCCGCTGCGAGCTGAGCCAGGGCGCCGCCGATTCCGGCATGCACTTGATCGGCATCGCGGTCGACATCACCGAACAGAAGAGCCTCGCCGAGAAAACGGTGGAAGCCGACCTGCGCCTGCGCGATGCGATCGAGACGATCCCGGAAGCCTTCGTGCTGTGGGACGCGGGCGACCGCCTGGTGCTCTGCAACTCGCACTTCCAGCGCCTGCACAAGCTGCCGGATTCAGCGGTCACGCCGGGCACCTCCTATGAAACCGTGATCGAGGTCGGCAGCATGCCGGAGGTCCGCACCCGGCTGCACGAAACCGGCACCCAGGCGCCGGGCGCGCGCACCTTCGAGGCGCAACTCGAGGACGGCAGCTGGCTGCATATCAGCGAGCGCCGCACCAAGGACGGCGGCTACGTCTCGGTCGGCACCGACATCACCCGCATCAAGGAACACGAGCATAAACTGGTCGACAACGACCTTCGACTGCGCGCCACGGTGATCGACCTGAAACGTTCGCAGGCCGAGCTCGAACGGCAAGCCATCGAGCTTGCCGATCTCGCCGAAAAATATTCCGAAGAGAAGACCCGTGCCGAGGAAGCCAACCAGACCAAATCAAAATTCCTGGCCAATATGAGCCATGAGCTGCGCACGCCGCTCAACGCCATCATCGGATTTTCCGAGATCATGGAAAGCGGCATGTTCGGAACGCTCGGCTCGGAAAAATACCGGGAATACTGTCACGACATCCTCACCAGCGGTCACTATCTGCTGGAAGTCATCAACGACATCCTCGACATGTCGAAGATCGAGGCCGGGCGGATGAAACTCGATATGGAGCAGCTCGATCTGTCGACCACGCTGGCGGAGTCGCTGCGCGTGGTGTCCGGGCGCGCCGACGACAAGAATCTGCTGCTGGATGCGGATATCGACGGCGCCATTTCGGTGGTGGCGGATCGCCGCGCCATCAAGCAGATCATCGTCAACCTGTTGTCCAACGCCGTCAAATTCACGCCCGACGGCGGCAAGGTGGTGGTCCGCGGCCGACTGCTCAGTAATTCCATCATGCTGATGATTGCCGACACCGGCATCGGCATCGCGCCGCACTCGCTGGTCCGGCTCGGCAGGCCGTTCGAGCAGGTCGAGAGCCAGCTCACCAAGACCTACCACGGCTCAGGACTTGGCCTTGCGATCGCGCGGTCGCTGACCAACCTGCATGGCGGGACGATGCGGCTGCGCTCGAAGCTCGGCGCCGGCACCGTGGTCTGCGTGTCGCTGCCGCGCGACGCCCTGAAAGCGAGAGCGAAGATCTCCGCCGCCGCCTGAAGCCCTTCGCGTTTCTTGCACGGCCGACACGCGCGTCGACCCACTTCGCTCGAAACGCTCTAGACTGGCGCAGAAAATCCCGGCTCGGATTCCAGCGTCGGCGCGACCTCGCGCGCGATTTGAACCAGCGCTGCGATCAGCGGCGTCATCGGGTCGCGCTGCGGGATCACCATCCCGATGCTGTAGTTGACGTCGGGATCGACGATCGGAATGCTGCGCACGGCATCGGCCAGGCCCAGGGTCTCTGCGAGCTTGGCCGGCATCACGCTGGCCCAGCGCCCGGTCTTTACATGGGTGTAGAGAACGAGCAGCGAGTTCGAGGTCAGCGTCGGCGTCGCTTCGGCACCGACCGAGCGCAGCGCGCGATCGATGATGCGCCGGTTCTGCATGTCCGGCGTCAGCAGGCACAGCGGCACCTGCCCGACCTCCTTCCAGGTGACGGAATCGCGGTCGCCGAACATGGCATCGGGCGCCGTCAGCAGGCGATAGCTCTCTTTGTAGAGCGCGATCGTACGAACCTGGCCGATCGGTTCGTTCTCGATGTAGGTCAGCCCGGCATCGACTTCCAGGTTCTCCAGCAGGCCCAGCAGCTCGACCGAGGTGCAGGAGACGACGCGAAAGCGCACATCCGGGTGGCGGGCGCGAAACGGCGTGGTCAGCGACGCCACCATGCCGAGCACCGTGGGGATCGCCGCGAGCCGGATCTCGCCGGAGAGGTTATCCTTCAGCCCGTTGATTTCCTCCCGCATGGCGCGGGCGTCGCCGACGATGCGCCGCGCCCAGTCGAGCGTCCGTTCGCCCTCCGGCGTAAAGCCCTGAAACCGCGAGCCGCGCTGCACCAGCATGACGCCGAGCATTTCCTCAAGCTGCTTGAGGCTGGTCGACATCGTCGGCTGGGTCACGCCGCAGGCTTCGGCGGCGCGCCCGAAGTGACGCTCCTTTGCCAGCGCAAGCAGGAGTTCAAGCTTGTCGATCAAAAGGAAACCCCACGTCTACCGGGCAACGGATATCACGATCCCGGCAAGACAGACATGCAAAATGTGGCGCTGCAGCTTCGCCGATATCGGCACCGGGCCTGATCCCCAGGCGTGTGCTGGCCTAGCTGGTTCCCTCGACCATCGCCCGAAACACCCGGCGCACCTCGGCCTGCGTCTCCTTGACCCGCGCCTCCAGCGACGAAAAGTCCGGCGCGTCGCCGGCCCGCGCCAGCAGGCGCAACAGGTCTTCTCCGGCGCTTTCCGGCTTGAATTTTTCGCTGACGCAGAGCCGCAGGATCTGCGTGAGGTCGTGATAGAGGTGCGTCGCCGAGCGCAGGATTTCCGCGGCCGATGGCGGCAGCACGCCGAGCCGTGCGGCGTTGTCGAGCACGTGCAGCGTGGAGACGTCAAGAATATCCGGCTTGTCGGCGGCGTGAACAAGCTGGAGGTACTGAGCGATGAAGTCGATATCGACCAGGCCGCCGGCGGCATATTTCAGGTCCCAGACATCGTCCTCGCCCTTCTCCAGCGCGATGGCGCGGCGCATCTCGGCCACGTCGTTGGCGACGACAGCCGGCGTCGCGCGGCCGCGTCAGCACATCGCGGATGATTTGTTCGATTCCAGCGCGGAAGCCGGGCGACGCTGAAATCACCCGCGCGCGGGTCAGCGCCATGTGTTCCCAGGTCCAGGCCTCGCGCTCCTGGTATTCGGCGAAGGATTTGACGTGCGAGGCCAGCGGCCCTGCCCGCCCCGAGGGGCGCAGCCGCATGTCGATCTCGTAGAGCACGCCGTAGTTGGTCCGCGTCGTAAAGGCGCTGATCAGCCGCTGGGTGAAACGCGCGAAATACTGCGCGCCATGCAGCGACCGTGCGCCGTCGGAGTCCGGGTGTTCGGGATCGAAATCATAGAGCAGGATCAGGTCGAGGTCGGAGGACAGCGGTCATCTCGCGGCTGCCGAGCCGGCCCATCGCGACGATCGCGGTCTCCTGCCCCTTGATCCGGCCGTGCTGGGCCGCGAACCGCTCGGTGACCAGGCCATGCACGGTATGGACGATGCCCTCGGCGACGTCGGCGAAGGCGATGCTGGCCTGCTGGGCGGAGACCGTGCCGGACAGGATTCGCGTGCCGATCAGGAACAGGCTTTCCTGGCCGAACAACCGCAGCCGATCGAGGAACTCCTCGTAGGAATTCGCGTCCGCCAGCGTCGCCGCGAGCCGCGCGGACAGTTCGCGCTGGTCCGGCATCGCGCCGAAGAAGCGCGGATCGATCAAGCCGTCCATGATCTGCGGCTGCCGCGCCAGCATGTCGCCGAGCCGAGGTGCGGCGCCGAGAATCGAGCGCCACCAGCGCGACGAGGTCGCGGTTCTGGCTGAGCAGCGAAATCAGCCGCCCGCCGCGCTGCAAGCGCCTGCAGGAAGCGGTCGAAGGCCGCTACCGCGCTGTCGGGCTCTTCGGCGTGCGCCAGCCCGTCGATCAGCGCGGGCACGAACTCGACAAAGGCGTTCGCGTGGCCTCCGACCTGAACACGCGGTAGTCGCCGGCCATCCATTGCCGCACGGTCTGCTGCCACCATGAGCGGCTTCTTGAAGCCGAGCGCGGCCAGATGTTCGAGCAGACGCGGATCGTCCGGACCGGCGCTGTAATCCACCGCCGGCAGTCTTCGCGGTGCCGGTCGGATCGCCCTCGAACAGTTTTTCGTAGTGCCCCTGCACGATATTGAGATGGCCGAGCAGGTCCTTTGCGAAGGCGGCGCGGCTGTCATAGCCCGAGGAAAGCGGCGAAGCGCTCCACTGCCTCGGCATCGTCGGGCAGCGCGTGGGTCTGCTCGTCCGCGACCATCTGCAGCCGATGTTCGACCCGGCGCAGGAACTCATAGGCCGCGGTCAGTTCGTCGCGCGCCTCGAAGCGTGATCCAGTTGCTCGACGCCAGCACCCGCAGCGCTTCCAGCGTCGGCCGCACCCGCAATTCCGGATGCCGGCCGCCGGCGATCAACTGCTGGGTCTGCGCGAAGAACTCGATTTCGCGGATGCCGCCGCGCCCGACCTTGACATTGTGGCCCTCGACCGCGATCTCGCTTTGCCCGCGATAGGTCTGCATCTGCCGCTTCATGTCATGGACGTCGGCAAGTGCCGCGAAATCCAGATGCTTGCGCCAGACGAACGGCGCGATTTCCGCGACCAGCGCCTCGCCGGCCCTGGCGTCGCCGGCGCAGGGCCGCGCCTTGATCATGGCGGCGCGTTCCCAGGTCCGCCCTTCCCGCTCGTAATAATGCAGCGCCGATTCGGTCGAGATCGCCACCTGCGTCGAGGCCGGATCCGGCCGCAGCCGCAGATCGACGCGAAACACGTAACCGTCGCCGGTGCGCTGCTGCAGCAGCCGCGCCAGCGCCTGCGTGACGCGCACGAAAAACGGCTGCGGCTCGATATCGGGCGCCAGCGTCGGCGCGGCCGGGATCGAAAAACACGATCAGGTCGATGTCGCTGGAATAATTCAGCTCGCCCGCGCCCATCTTGCCCATGGCGAGCACGATCAGGCCGCTGTTGTCCTCGGGACGCATCGAGGTTCGGCGGCGACAGCCGCCCGCGCGCGGCTTCCTGCCGCAGCACAAAGCGCAGCGCCGCCTGCACCGAGGCGACCGCGAGTTCGGTCAGCGCCGCGGTCACCCGCATCACCGGCCAGACGCCGCCGATGTCGCACAGCGCGATCAGCAGCGCCGCTTCCGATTTCATGCGCCGGAGCAGCCGCATCACATCGGCCTCGCCTGCCGCGGCCGACGCCTCGCGGCAGGTGTTTTCGATCAGTTCGGCCAGATGCCGCTCCGGCTCGCATTCGAGCAGCCGGAGCGCGCGCGCGCCGTCGGCGCGCATCAGATCGAACAGATAGGGCGAGGCTTCCGCGATGCCGAGCAGAATGGTTCTGGCGCGGGGAAATCGGGCGAACAGGTCGTCGATCGCAGCCGCCTGCTCCGGCGCGAGATCGGCCAGCCAGTCCGCCAGTCGCTGCTCGGCTTTGTCGGGAGCGGACACATGCGGTCCGTCCACGAACCGCGCGGCCAGACAATCGGTCCGCGTCGCCCTTCGCGGATGAGTTCATGCCACCTTCTGTGGCACATCCGGCGTTTGAGCCGCAAGCCTGTCACCGCTGCCGGCCGACGCCGGGAGCGCCAGCGTCGCGGTCAAGCCGGGATGCGCGTCGCCGAGCCTGAGTTCACCGCCATGCAGCGTCGCCACCGCCGACGCCAGACTCAGCCCAAGGCCGGAACCGGGCTGGGTGCGGCTCGCCTCCAGCCGCACAAATCGCTCCACCGCATGCTTGCGGTCGGCTTCCGGAATGCCGGGGCCATGGTCGGTGACGCTGAGCAGCACCTGGTCGCCGTCGCGCCGCGCCTCGATCAGGATCTCCCGGCTCGCGGCGCTGGCGACCGCGTCGGCGCCCAGCGGCTGCGCGGCCGGCGACGGGCTTGCCGTATTTGATCGCGTTCTCGACCAGATTGGCCAGCGCCTGGCTGATCAATTCGCGGTTGCCGTGCAGCGGCGCCGACGCGGTCTTGACGCGCAGGGTCATGCCGTCGTCTTCCGCCAGCGGTTCGTAGAGTTCGTGAATGCCGTTGGCGACGTCGGCGGCGTCGAAATCGTCCATGTTGCCGCGCGCCTGCCCGGATTCGGCGCGCGCGATCATCAACAGCGCGTTGAAGGTGCGGATCAGGCCGTCGGATTCCTCGATGGTCCGCTCCAGCGCCGCGCGGTATTCGGCCTCGCTGCCGGATTGCGCCAGCGCCTCCTCGGCGCGGTTGCGCAGCCGCGTCAGCGGCGTCTTCAGATCATGGGCGATGTTGTCGGAAACTTCCTTCAGGCCCATCATCAGCGCCTCGATCCGCTCCAGCATGGCGTTGAGATTTTCCGCCAGACGATCGAGTTCGTCGCCGCTGCGCCCGACCGGCAGCCGCCCGCTGAGATCGCCGGCCATGATGCGCCGGGTGGTGCCGGTCATGGCATCGATCCGCCGCAGCACCCGCCGCGCCACGAAGATGCCGCCGCCGAGGCCGAGCACGATCACGATCAGCAGCGACCATTGCGCGGCCTTGGCGACGATGCCGAACAGCCGCCGGCGCTCCTCGAGATCGCGGCCGATCAGCAGCCGGAAGCCGCCGGCGAGTTCGGTGACGCGCACCAGCGCGCGATGATCGGCGGTGTCCTGCTCGTCGAGCCGCCGATAGGCGGTCTCCGACCAGCCGGTGGTCGCCATCACGCCCGGCGCCAGCGAGCCGACATTGCCGGCGAGCGCCTGCCCGGCCGGCGCGGTCACGAGGTAGAGATTGGCGCCGGGCCGCAGCGCCCGGTTCTCGATGTTGAAGACCAGGCCGCGCAGGCCGCGACGTCCGATAGATATCGGTGAGCTCGCCGGTTTCGGCATTGACGGTGGTGGTGATCTGTTCGGTGATCAACCGGCGCGTGTTCCAGGCGAAATAGCCGAGCAGCGAAGCGGCAAACAGCGCAAACAAAAACAGATAGACCAGCGTCAACCGGAACGCCGTGGTTCGGATCAGCTTACCGAATGCCGTCACGGATCATGTATCCCGCGCCGCGGATCGTATGAAGCAGCGGCCGCTCGAAGCCCTTGTCGATCTTGGAGCGCAGCCGCGAAATATGCACGTCGATGACATTGGTCTGCGGATCGAAATGATAGTCCCAGACGTTTTCCAGCAGCATGGTGCGCGTCACCACCTGGCCGGCATGCTTCATCAGATATTCCAGCAGCCGGAACTCGCGCGGCTGCAGCGTCAGTTCGTCCTTGCCGCGCGCCACCCGGTGCGACAGCCGATCGAGCTCGAGATCGCCGACGCGATAGCTGGTCTCCTCGGCGGGGCCGCCATGGCGGCGCGACAGCACCTCGACCCGCGCCAGCAGTTCGGCGAAGGAATAGGGCTTCGGCAGGTAGTCGTCGCCGCCGGCGCGCAGACCCTTGATGCGGTCGTCGACCTGTCCGAGCGCGGAGAGAATAAGCACCGGCGTGCGGTTGCCCTTCTCGCGCAGGGTGCCGATCAGCGACAGCCCGTCGCGCTTCGGCAGCATCCGGTCGACCACCAGCACGTCATAGTCGCCGCCGTCGGCGAGCGCCAAGCCTTCCTCGCCATCGCTGGCGAGATCGGCGACATAGCCGACTTCGCGAAACGCCTTCGCCAGATAGTCGGCGGATTCGCGGTCGTCTTCGATGATCAAGAGGCGCATCTGGGAGTCGGTTGCGGTCAATTGGGTCGGCCTTCTGTCACCATGGCGCGGCCGGCATGCTCATGCAAGGCGACCCGCCGCCTCTCCCTTAAGCAAAGAAGCGGGCGGTGAAGCTGGGGGACCTCACCGCCCTTTGAACCTTCCGACGGAGGGGGGCGTGTTCCACCGGAAGGAACTTAAGGGAGCGGGTTTTTGGACCCGCTCCCCGGAAAGAGCCGTCGGCGGGGGCGACTAATGCCGGCGACACCCTCCATCTCGTAAATTCTAGCTGCTCAGCCCTTCGCCAGGGGCACCGCGACAAAGCGCGACGACCCGCCGCTCTTGACGCGCATCAGAACGCTGTTCTTGTTGTCGCTGCGCGCGGCGTTGATCGCTTCGCGCACATCTCCGGCGTTGGTGACGCTCTTTCCCGCGACTTCGAGAATCACGTCGCCTTCCTTGAAGCCACGCTCGGCCGCCGCACTCTTCGGATCGACTTCGGTGACAACGACGCCATCCTTGCCGGCGCCGGCGACGCTGTTGGCGGGCGCAACCGTCAGGCCGAGCTTCGGCACGTCGGTACCGCGGGTGGCGCTGCCCTTGTCGCCGTTGTCGGTGTCGGCCTTGGCCTCGATCGAATTCGGCAACTGGCCGAGCGTGAGGTTGATGACCTTGTCCTGGCCCTTGTGCAGCACGTTGAGCTTTACGGCGTTGCCGGGCGCCAGAGCGCCGATGGTGCGGGCCAGTTCGCGGGCATCCTTGACCGTCTCGCCGTTGACCGCGGTGATCACGTCGCCGGATTCGATGCCGGCCTTGGCCGCCGGGCCGTTGGCCTGCGGTTCCGCAACCAGCGCGCCTTCCGCCTTCTTCAGGCCGAGGCTGTCGGCGATGTCGGGCGTGACCGGCTGAATCTGGACACCGATCCAGCCGCGGCTGACCGAGCCCTTGTCCTTGAGCTGGGCAATCACGTTCTTCACGGTCGATGCCGGGATCGAGAACGCGATGCCGACGCTGCCGCCGGACGGCGAATAGATCGCGGTGTTGACGCCCATCACTTCGCCTTCGGTGTTGAAGGCCGGGCCGCCGGAGTTGCCCTTGTTCACGGGCGCGTCGATCTGGATGAAATCGTCATACGGGCCGTTGCCGATGTCGCGGCCGCTGGCCGAGACGATGCCGGCCGTCACGGTGCCGCCGAGGCCGAACGGATTGCCGACCGCCAGCACCCAGTCGCCGATCCGCGGCTTGCCGTCCGAAAACTTGGCGAACGGGAAGTTCGAACCGCCCTCGACCTTGATCAGGGCGACGTCGGTGCGCGCGTCGGTGCCGATCACCTTCGCGGTATAGGTCTTGCCGTCGTCGGTCGTGACTTCGACCTTGTCGGCGCCGTCGACCACGTGATTGTTGGTGACGGCATAGCCGTCGGCGGAAATGAAGAAGCCGGAGCCCTGGCCGGTCACCGCGCCGCGTCCGCCGCGGGGTCCACCGCGCAGGCCCGGGGGCAGGCCGTCAGGTCCGCCGAAGCGGCGGAAGAAGCGCTCCATCGGCGAGCCCGGCTGGAACGGCAAATCATCGTTGCTGGAACTGTCGTCCTTGGCGACCTTCTCGTTGATGTTGACCTTCACCGAGATCACCGACGGCTTCACGCGCTCGACGATGTCGGCAAAGCCGACGGGCTTCTCGACCTTGCGGACTTCGTTGTTGACCTGCGCATGCGCCGGGCTGCTGAAGATATCCACCGGGCGCTGCGACGGGCCGAAGCCGTAGATCGCAACGCCGAGGCCGGCGACGACCGAGGCCATCAGCGCGAACTTGCGCGCGGAAAACAGCGAACGGCGGCGGCGCCTGATTGGACGGAAGGGACGAAAGATCGGTGGGACGTTCGGTCATGCAGAAATCTCCAAAAGCCTGAAATCGATGGTGCCGGGACCAGCACCTTACAGGGCTGAAGATGGGGATTTCCGCCTTACGGCGCGCTGGCGGGGGAATTAAACTTTTGTAATGAAGGGCCAAACAAATGCGGCAGTTTATCGCAGGGCAAACCGGCATATGTCTTGGCCGATCCGATCAACCGCAAATTGCAGCCGCGGCTCCGTGCTATCGCGTTATCCGGCCCGCGAAGGCTTGCGTTCGTCGGTTACCGCATTTTCGGCCGCGCGGCTCATCAGCGACGCATAGTCATGACCGAACAACACGTCGCAGAAGCGGATGGCCGCTGCGACCTGCATCTGCCGGTAGGACCGCGCCCTGCCATCGCCGCCGCGCAGCGACTGCACCAGCGCCTCGGTGGATTGCTCGACATAGTGTTGCAGGTCCGAGTAAGTCCGCAGCGTGACCTCGTTGATCGCCAGTTCGCTGGCATAGGTGCGGCACAGCGCGACGAAATCGATCAATGCGGCGGCCTCGTCGACCTCGCTCGGGTCGACCTTGGCGCCGGCGGGAATATCCTTGTCAGCGCGCTGACGTAGAATACGTCGGACACGGCCGGGCACGCTGTCGATTTCCGATTGCAGAGCGTTGGAAATGTCGGCCCGGATCGACGCCAGTTGCCTGCCCCATGCGGAATCGTTGCGGAGATCGAGTTCGGTCCGCAGGCCGCGGACGCCGTCATGAAGGGTTTTGAGCTGCTCGGCGACGTTGTCGAAATGTCCGCGCTTGATATCCAACCGCAGACCGGCGGCCACGCAGGACAGATCATGCAGCGCGATGGTGACGGCGACGCCGTAGGGCGTCGCCGCTACGCGGATCTCGTCGTCGGACGCGGCCATCTTGATGGCGAGGCGGATGATTTGCCACGGCGCGGTCAGCCGTTGCACGATCAGCGACAGCGCGAATGGCAGCAGTTGCGGCGTTTGCAGGGCGGGAACGTTGAGGGCAGCGCTAACCGAGTCGATCTGCCATCCGCGAACACCCGCAAATAGCTGGGTAGCCTGCCGCTGAAAGCATCCAGCGCTTCACGGGCCTGCAAAACCGAGCCGATCGGCAGCATATCCTCGATCACATCGGGCGGACCGACGCGGGCCAGCGCGCGCTGCTTGTCGCCACCAGGCACGGGCGTCGCGATCCTGAAGATCGCATCGGCCGCGGCGAGCTGGAATTTGCGGACCGCCATTTCGAGTTCGGACACGGTTCCGGTTTCCCGCATCCGCGCCAGCGCCGCTTCGAACTCGCGGGCCTGGTGGGGCGCGCCGTCGCGGTTCAGCCATTGCCATACCGGCAGCAGCGATGAGCGGCGGACCTGACCCGGACGTACCGGAAGTATTGCCTTCGACGAGAAACGGCTCAAGCGGGCGGAACAACAGCCGCGCCGGATCGTCGATGCGCGGCCGCGCCGCCTCGCCGGTTCCGCGCGCCACCTTGCGCAATTGTTCGAGCACGAAGGTGGCGACCGTGGTGTCCTCGCCGCGCTCGATGGCGCGCTCGAACTCCCGCATCAGCAGGACCTGCGACTGCGGCGGAAGCTGCGCGAGATAGTCCCTCAGCCGCTCGGTCGATGTCTGGCTCATGCGCCCGGTATGCATGCTTTGCGTCGTGCGGACGGCAAACCGTCCACCGGTCATCATAAAAGCCCCGGCGTTAAGAAGTCGTTTAGGAATAACGAAATCGGCCGGTTGCCGCCGGCCCGGTTCGAGCAGATGCGAACGGCGCTTACACTCCCGGCAGT
>CAVTNA010000023.1:0-7605 GCA_963735835.1 uncultured Alphaproteobacteria bacterium
GTCGAGGGCGACCGGCTTGCGCTTCTCGTCCTCGGCGGTCTTGATCTTGAACAGGCCGCGCAGGGTCAACAGCCGCTCGGACTGCTCGTTGAGGATTTTCGCGAACGCCCTGTAGCGCTCCAGCGAATTGCCGCGCACGGCATGCTGCAGCGTCGACACCAACTCCGCGGTCCAGGCGTGATCCTCGCCGCGGGTGCGGTAGGCAT
Source organism: uncultured Alphaproteobacteria bacterium (assembly GCA_963735835.1). GTDB lineage: Bacteria > Pseudomonadota > Alphaproteobacteria > Rhizobiales > Xanthobacteraceae > Bradyrhizobium. Next base: position 207 of record CAVTNA010000023.1, read on the forward strand.
ATTCGCCGCCGACGTCGAGCGCGTTCTTGTAGACCGGCGCGTCGCCGAACGCGTCGGCATGGCGGCGCGCGGTTTCCTCGGCGATTTCGGCCAGGCCCACGCCCTCGATGCGGGTATGGGTGCCGACAAAATATTTCGAGACGAAGTCCGCCTTCAGTCCGACGGCGTCGAAGATCTGCGCGCCGCAATAGGACTGATAGGTCGAGATGCCCATCTTCGACATCACCTTCAACAGGCCCTTGCCGATCGACTTGATGTAGCGCTTGACGATTTCATAGTCGTCCAGCGCCGCCGGCAGCCGGTCCCTCATCGCGATGATGGTCTCGAAGGCCAAATAGGGATTGATCGCCTCGGCGCCGTAGCCGGCGAGGCAGGCGAAGTGATGCACCTCGCGTGGCTCGCCGGACTCGACGACAAGGCCAACCGAGGTGCGCAGGCCGGTGCGGATCAGATGATGATGCACGGCGGCGCAGGCGAGCAGCGAGGGTATCGGAATCCGGTCCGAGCCCGCCATGCGGTCGGACAGGATAATGATGTTGACGCCTTCGCGGACCGCGGCTTCGGCGCGCGCGCACAATTCGTCGAGCACCTGCTCGAGCCCCGCCGCGCCCAGGCCGGCATGGAAGGTGGTATCGAGCGTGCGCGACTTGAAATGGGTGTCGGCGATTTCCGAGATTGACCGGATCTTTTCCAGGTCGCCGTCGGTCAGGATCGGCTGACGCACTTCGAGGCGCTTGGTGGCGGCCAGGCCCTGCAGGTCGAACAGGTTCGGCCGTGGTCCGATGATCGAAACCAAACTCATGACCAGTTCTTCGCGGATCGGATCGATCGGCGGATTGGTGACCTGCGCGAAGTTCTGCTTGAAGTAGGTGAACAATTGCTTCGGCTTGTCCGACAGCGCCGAGATCGGCGTGTCGTTGCCCATCGAACCGTTGGCCTCTTCGCCGGTGGAGGCCATCGGCGTCATCAGGATGTTGATGTCTTCCTGGCTGTAGCCGAACGCCTGCTGCCGATCCAATAGCGGCAGGTTCGAGCGCAAGCCCTTGGTCGGGGCGTCAGGCAGTTCCTCCAGCACGATCTGGGTGCGGTCGAGCCACTTGCGATAGGGATGGCTCTTGGCCAGCTGCGCCTTGATCTCGTCGTCGGGAATGAGCCGGCCCTGCTCGAGGTCGACCAGCAGCATCTTGCCGGGCTGCAGCCGCCACTTGGTGACGATGTGCTCCTCGGGGATCTTCAGCACGCCCATTTCCGAGGCCATGACGATGCGGTCGTCAGAGGTCACGAGATAGCGCGCCGGGCGCAAGCCATTGCGGTCCAGCGTCGCGCCGATCTGGCGGCCGTCGGTAAACGCGATCGCGGCGGGACCGTCCCACGGCTCCATGATCGCGGCGTGATATTCGTAGAACGCGCGGCGCTCTTCATCCATCAGGGGATTGCCGGCCCAGGCTTCCGAAATCATCATCATGACCGCGTGCGGCAGCGAGTAGCCGCCCTGCACCAGGAATTCGAGGCCGTTGTCGAAACAGGCGGTGTCGCTTTGGCCCTCATAGGAGATCGGCCACAGCCGGCTGATGTCCCTGCCGTACAGTTCCGAATGCACCGAGGCCTGGCGGGCCGCCATCCAGTTGGTGTTGCCGCGCAGCGTGTTGATCTCGCCGTTATGGGCGATCATCCGGTAGGGATGCGCCAGCGACCAGGTCGGGAAGGTGTTGGTCGAAAAGCGCTGATGCACCAGCGCCAGCGCGCTCTCGAAATCGGGCTCCGACAGATCGGGATAATATTTGCCGAGCTGATCGGCGAGGAACATGCCCTTGTAGACGACGGTGCGGCACGACAGCGACACCGGGTAATAGCCGGCGAGGCCGCGGTCGCGGCGCTGGTAGATCGCCTGCGAAATCGACTTGCGCAGGATGTACAGCTTTCGCTCGAACTCGTCGTCGGTCTTTGCCGCATCGTTGCGGCCGATGAATACCTGCATATGCGCCGGCTCGGTCGGCTTGACGGTTTCGCCGAGCGAGGAATTGTCGGATGGCACGTCGCGCCAGCCGAGCAGCATCAGACCCTCGGCCTTGATCTGGTCGGCGATGATGCTCTTGATGACTTTGCGCCACGCCGTTTCCTTCGGCATGAATATCGCGCCGACGGCGTAGTCACCGGGGTTCGGCAACTGGAAGCCGATCTCGGCGGCCTTGCGCACGAAGAAGGCGTGCGGAATCTGCACCAAAATCCCGGCGCCGTCGCCGGCGCGCGGATCGGCGCCAACCGCGCCGCGATGCTCGAGGTTGCAGAGAATGCTGAGCGCGTCGGTGATGATCTGATGCGACTTCTTGCCCTTGATATTGGCGATGAAGCCGACGCCGCAGGAATCCTTTTCGAGCGCGGGATCGTAAAGACCCTCGGCGGGCGGACGCCAGCTGTGCTCGCGCGCGGGTTCAACCGGTTTCGAGGCCGCGGTCGCCGACAGCGCATCCGTCACGATGTTTTCGCGCTCGAACTCCGACCCGCTCATCTCACGTCCTCTCAGTCCGGTAAGGGCCTCACCGTTCGTCGTCGGCGCACCTTGGGCGTTCGCGGCACCCCCCGGGCCACCGCTCGTCCTCCGCGAGCCGCAATTTCAGAATTCAGGCCTGGGCGTTCCAGCGTCCCCGAGGAACGGCCTTGCCTGCACCTTCCCGTCGCCAGAAGCGCCGAATTTCGCTGCAATCCCTGTGCCGGGATCGGCACCGGAATTGAGACAGTACTGCTGTCCTAACTCCGACCATGCCAAATTTTTTTCTATCATACAAGCACGTGAAAGTCGCCGGTTGCATGGCTCGTCCGTTCCGACGGCGGGGGTGTGCCTGCCGTCCCGGATTTGAAGCAAACGCGCCGCGATCCGGCCCAAGGACCGCCGGATTCGCGACGAGTCTGGCGTGCGGGAAAGGGGCAAGAACCCCTCTGGGGCGGGGCTTGGCAGGAGCGATGGTGCGATGAAGCTGTTCACGGGGTGGGTGGTGTCGGCCGGGCTGGTTTTCACGGCCGCCGCCGCCAATGCGCAGGTTTTGGTGCCGTACGGCATCGCCAGGTCGCCCTACGCTGCGGCGTCCGACATCGGGGGTCCCTATGCGGCGATGCCGCGGGATGTCCCGGGGCGGCGCTACGGGCCCAGCTTGCTGCCGCCGGAGGAAGTCTACACCGTGGTGCGCGACAGCGGGTTCTCGCCGCTCGGAATTCCGCAGCAGCGCGGCCTCGTCTACACGATTTCCGTGATTGACCGCGGCGGTGACGACGGCCGGCTGGTGATCGATGCCCGCACCGGGCGGATCATCCGCTTCATGCCGGCATATCGGATGGGCGATCCGAACGAGGATTTGACGGTCATCTATGGTTCGGCCGGCCCGCCGCCGATCGGCCCGGTCAGAGGCGCGCCGCGGCCGCCAGGCTCGATCCCGCATGTCGCAAGCCGCACGGTGCCGGTGCCGAAGGCGAGCCCGCTTGCCGCAAAACCCGCGCCGCAGCCGACAGAGCAATCGGCGGCAGTGCAGCCGAAGCCGGCCGATGCGCAACCGGTCCCGCCGGCTGCGGCTTCCACCGTTGGTCAGGCCAGGCCCGCCGCGCCGACGATACAGCCGACGCAGGAAATGCCGGAGGTACAGGGGCTGGAGTGAGAGTCTAACCGCCCAGTCGGACCATCCCGGAATGACGACGCTGGTGTGCAGCCGACACAACAAAAAAACGCCCCGGTCCCCCGGGGCGTTTCCTTATTCAAAGTCTAGCAAGATAACGCTGGTTACGCGGCGACTTTCTCGGTCGAGCCGTCGACCACCTGCGCAGCCTGCGCGGCGGAGGAGATCGGAATGCTGCGCGGCTTCTTGGCCTCAGGGATTTCGCGAACGAGATCGATGTGGAGCAGGCCGTTCTCGAGCGAGGCGTTCTTCACCGCCACGAAATCGGCAAGCTGGAAGGCGCGTTCGAAGGCGCGCGCCGCAATGCCGCGATACAGCACTTCGGACTTGTCCGTGCCGTTTTCAACGGCGGTTTTTTCGCCCTTGACCGTCAAGGTATTTTCCTTGGCGACGATCGAAAGCTCATTCTGCGAGAAGCCTGAAACCGCGATACTGATGCGGTAGCTGTTCTCGCCGGTGCGCTCGATATTGTAGGGGGGATAACCGGGGCTGCCATCCGCGGCTGCCCGGTCGAGCAGCGAAAAGAAGCGGTCGAAGCCGACGGTGGAACGGTAAAACGGGGTGAGATCGTAGGTACGCATAGTGAAGTCCTCCATTGAGCGACTGTGGGTTAACCCGCCCGCCAATCGGGCCGGGCTTTGTCTCAAATGCAGCCTTGTGGCTCGGTTTCCCGAAACACTGGTAGCGGCCTGCACGAAGGTGATATGGGAGGGGCGAGATACCGTTCAAGAAGCGGGCATCTGCCGCTTTTTTCACGCTCCCGCCCTTGATTTTCAGCCCTTTTCACCTATCCGGTTCCGGCCATGACGCTCGTCTCGATTCCCGCCAATCCCGTACCCGAGGACGTCGTCACCGGCACCATCAAGACCCCGGATGGCGCCGAACTGCGCTTCGCCCGCTGGGCGCCGCCGGCGGGCCGCAAGGGTACGGTCTGCGTCTTCACCGGCCGCAGCGAGCAGATCGAGAAATATTTCGAGACGGTGCGCGACCTGCGCGACCGCGGTTTCGCGGTGGCGATGATCGACTGGCGCGGCCAGGGCCATTCGTCGCGGCGTCTGCGCGATCCACGCAAGGGTTATGTCCGCGATTTCTCCGACTACGAAGTCGACGTCGAAGCCTTCGTGCAGCAGGTGGTGCTGCCGGACTGCCCGCCGCCGCACTTCGCGCTGGCGCATTCGATGGGCGGCGCGGTCATGCTGCGGGTCGCGCATGCGGGAAAACGCTGGTTCGACCGCATGGTGCTGTCGGCGCCGATGATCGATCTGCCGGGACACCGCACCTCGTTTCCGGCACGCGCCTTGCTGCGGCTGCTGCGGCTCGCCGGCCAGGGCGGCCGCTACGTTCCCGGCGGCGGCGGCGCGCTGACGGGTACGGAGTCCTTCGTCAACAATGAACTCACCAGCGATCCCGTGCGCTACGCCCGCAACGCCGCGATTCTCGAAGAGGATCCGACGCTCGGCCTCGGCTCGCCGACGGTGGCCTGGGCCGATACCGCATTCAGGGCGATGCGGGGCTTTCGCGCTTCGGACTACCCCTCGCAAATTCGTCAGCCGATCCTGATGCTCGCTGCCAGCAACGATACCATCGTCTCGACGCCGGCGATCGAGGAATTCGCCTATCACCTGCGCGCCGGCTCGCATCTGGTCATCGCCGGCTCGAAACACGAAATCCTGCAGGAGCAGGACCGCTACCGCGCGCAGTTCTGGGCGGCGTTCGACGCCTTCGTGCCGGGCACGCCGTTGTTCAAATGAGCGATGCCGGGTCACCTGGCGCGAAGACGCGCTTCGCCCGGCCGTGACGGAAGACGAAACCGCGCCTTATGCCGTACGCTTTGAGGCGGACTCGACGACCGTCAACCTGGTCGTTGGTACGCCGGCCTTCGAAAGTCCTTCCCGATAATGGGCGATGTCGGCCGGCCTTTTCCAACGAAAATTCCGCAAGTGCCGTTCGACGGTCAGGCCCGGATAGCTGCTTAGCAATCGCTCGGCCGCCATTGCGGCTTCCTCGGTTCGTCCCAATTGCGCCAGCGCCGCCGCCCGCACGGCGAGCACCTGGAGATGGTTAGGGTTCGAATACAGGGCTTCACGCGCCCAGGACAGCGAGGCGTCATATTGTCCCACAAGGTAGTGGCTAAACGCGTTCAATGCCGCCCATTTATATCGGGGGTCGCTGTTGCCGCGCTGCACGGCCGCCGAGAACAGTTCGATCGCCTCGCGATGCTCGCCGATCACGAGATGACATATGCCAAGAACGCCGCGGGCCCCCATGTCGTACGGGTTTAACTTAACCGCGCTTTTTGCGGCCTCCATGGCCGCCTCGTGATTGCCCTCCATCGCATGCATATAGGACAGTATCGAAAACGCGAATGATGAACGAGGATCGAGCCGAACACTGCTTTCCGCGAGACTCATCGCCTCGGCCCACAATTGGCTCGTGCTTCTGATCCATCCATACTGCACGCCCTGCACCAGGATTGTCGCGAGATAGGCGCGTGCAATTGAAAGCGCCGGATCGAGCGCAATGGCCTCCCTGAACAGCACGATCGAGGCTTCAAAATCCGCTTTTGTCTGCTGATAATAGTGAGAAAGCCCCCGCAGAAACCGGTCCCATGCGGTCAGATCGGTGGACAATGACCGGGCGGGGACCGAAGCTTCCGCGCGATATATCTCCGGCGCCAATGCCGCGGACAGGCTCGTGGTAATTTCATCCTGCATCGCGAACAGATCGCCGATGTCCCGGTCATATCGACCGGCCCACAATTGCTCGCCATTCTCCGGAGCTATCAGTTCGGCGGTCACACGAATTTTGGCTCCGGCGCGCCGCACCGAACCCTGGATCAGGTAGGTGGCGTCGATCTCGCGCGCGATAAGGCGCGTGCTCAGCGTCTTGCCCTTGAACGAGAAAGTCGAATTTCTGCTCAGCACCCGATAGAAGGATTGCAACGAAAGGGCGTGGATCAGGTCCTCGGTCAGCCCGTCGGAAAAATATTCGTCGCTGCTGTCGCTGAGATTAGTGAAGGGAAGCACGCCCACGATCGCCGTTCGATATTGCGCCGGCAGATTCGATGTGCCTCTCGGCTCCCGACCGCGGCTGTCGGAGCCGCCGGGCTCCCAGGTCCAGACATTTACCGTCTCCTCGATGTTCTTGAAACGGTGACTGCCGGCGTCCACCAGGGTGACGCTGAGATGCTTGCTGGCCTCATGATAGGCCTTGGCCGAAACCGCCACGCCGCCGGGGGCGGCCACCGCTTCAAGGCGGACGGCGATGTTGACGCCGTCCCCGAATACTTCTTCCTCGTCGGCGATCACATCTCCCATGTGCACACCCAGCCGGAATTGCATGATCCGGTCTGCGGGAAGGTGGTGGTTCCGCTCTGCCATCAGCGCCTGCACAGCGATCGCGAATTCGATGGCGCCTACGACGCTCGGGAAATTCCAGCAGGAACCCGTCGCCGGTATTCTTCACGACCCGGCCGCCGTGATTGAGAATGATCGGGTAAATCGCGCTTCGATGGGCCTTGAATGCGGCGTGCGTCCCCGCCTCGTCGGCACCCATCATGCGCGAATAGCCGGCGACGTCAGCGCAGACTATGGCAGCTAGGCGTCTCTCCATCTCCGGGGCTCCTCAACCGCCAGATACTACTACGTGGTCGGCTGGCCAAATCCAATGATTTTAAGACATCCGGTGACTGGTGGAACCGATCCGGACGCAGGGTTAACGCTATCCGCCCTGGA
>CAVTNA010000024.1:0-9077 GCA_963735835.1 uncultured Alphaproteobacteria bacterium
GGATTCTCGAGCACTGTTTTCCGTTTCATCGGAGGCGTCGCTCATCTGCGGGCGTTCACGCCGACAAATCCCGCCGCAGATGAAGTGCTACAGGCCACTTTCCCGCGGCCCGTTGCAGATTTTCCGCCGTTTCAAATGGCGCAAGCCGGCGAAGTCACCCAAATCCCCGACACCGAAGCCCTGTCGGACGAACTTCTGGCCATCTCGCGGGCACGCGGCTTCCGCAGCATGTTGTTCGCGCCGCTGATGAATGATGGGGTCTCGATCGGCTTCATTGCAGTGACGCGCGTTCAGCCCGGCACTTTCGCCGGCCATCATGTCCAGTTGCTGCGGACCTTTGCCGACCAGGCGGTGATCGCCATCGAAAATGCGCGATTGTTCGAGGAGGTTCAGGCGCGGACGCAAGAACTTACCATGTCGCTGGAACAGCAAACCGCGACCTCAGAGGTCCTGAGCGTCATCAGCAGCTCGGACGGCGACCTGGTGCCGGTATTCGACGCGATGCTAGGCAAGGCGATGCAGCTTTGCGGGGCCGATTTCGGCGTCCTCAACACTTTTGATGGCAAGCTGTTCCATACCGCTGCCACCCGCGGGCTGCCTATGGTCTACGATGAATACCGGCGGAGCCAGCCGCTGGAATACGGTCCGGAAACGGCTCCAGCACGCCTGCTGCAAGGCGAGCCAATCGTCGAGATTTTCGATCTAAAGGAGTCGGAGGTCTATCGCAAAGGCGAGCCCAACCGCCGCGCGCTGGTTGATCTCGGAGGCGCACGCAGCCTGTTGGCCGTCCCCCTTCTCCGGGATGAAGCCGTCGTCGGCAACGTGATGATTTTCCGGCAGGAGCCGCTGCGCTTCTCGGAGAAGCAGATATCGCTGTTGAAGCAGTTCGCGGCTCAGGCCGTCATCGCCATCGAGAACACAAGGTTGCTTCGCGAGCTGCGCGCGAGCACCGAGGATTTGCAAGAGTCGCTGCAGCAGCAGACCGCCACCGCGGACGTGCTCAAGGTCATCAGCCGCTCGGCATTCGACCTGCAGACGGTGCTCGACACCCTCGTCGAGTTCAGCGGCACGACTGTGTGAAGCCGATATGGCGGCCATCACGCGCCAAAGGGGCGACGAGTATTTTCGCGCCGGCTCGTACGGTTTTGCCTCGGAATTCATGGACTACGTGAAGGACATTCCCGTTCTTCCGGAGCGTGCGACCATCACGGGCCGGACGCTGCTCGAAGGAAGAGTGATCCACGTGCCGGATGTGCATGCCGACCCGGACTACGCTTTCACGGAAGCCCAGAAGCTGAGCGGCGACCCCCGCACGTTTCTTGGCGTACCCCTTCTGCGTGAAGGCAAGCCGGTCGGCGCACTGACACTGCTGCGAACAGCCAGACAACCGTTTACCGACAAGCAGATCGAACTGGTTACGACCTTTGCCGACCAGGCCGTGATCGCAATCGAGAATGTACGGCTGTTCGACGAAGTGCAGCAACGCACCAGGGAACTCGCCGCCTCCCTCGACGATCTGCGCACCGCCCAGGACCGCCTGGTGCAGACCGAGAAGCTCGCTTCGCTCGGCCAGCTCACTGCCGGCATCGCCCACGAGATCAAGAACCCGCTCAATTTCGTCAACAACTTCGCGGCCCTGTCGGCGGAGCTGACCGATGAACTGAATGACGTGCTTGCCTCCGCAGCGCTCACCGACCAGATCCGGGAGGAAGTCGCCGAATTGACCAGCCTTTTGAAGGATAATCTCGCAGAAGGTGGTCCAGCACGGCCAGCGCGCCGACTCCATCGTCAAGAACATGCTGCTGCATTCGCGCGAAGGAAGTCGGCGAGCACCGGCCCGCCGATATCAACGCGCTGCTCGACGAGAGCCTCAACCTCGCCTATCACGGCGCCCGCGCCGAGAAGCCGCAGTTCAACGTGACCCTGCAGCGGGACTTCGACGCCATGGCGGGCACGATCGAATTGTTTCCGCAGGAAATCACCCGCGTGTTCCTGAATTTGATCTCGAACGGTTTCTACGCCGTCACCAAGCGCAAGACGGAGAATGACGGTTCAGGGTTTGAGCCGGTGCTCAGCGCCGCCACGCGCAACCTCGGCGACACCGTTGAAATCCGCATCCGCGACAATGGCACCGGAATCCCCGCCGAGGTGAAGGAAAAGATGTTCAATCCGTTCTTTACGACCAAGCCGGCCGGCGAAGGAACCGGACTTGGCCTGTCGATGAGCCACGACATCATCGTGAAACAACATGGTGGCACGATCGAGGTGGAGACGGAGCCCGGCGAGTTCACCGAATTCCGGATCGTGCTGCCGCGAACGAGCAATGTTTCAGACAAGAACAGAGGTCAGACGTGAGCGTTTTGGTTCTTGTGGTCGATGACGAGCCCGACGTCGAGGCGCTGTTCCGCCAGCAATTCCGGCGGGATTTGCGCGCGCAACGCTTCGTGATGGATTTTGCGATTTCGGCGGCGGACGCGCTGGCGCGGATCGCCAATACCATCGAGCAGTCGCTGATCCTGATCCTGTCGGACATCAACATGCCCGGCATGACCGGGCTCGAGATGCTGCCAAAGGTCAGGGAAATGCGACCGGACGTTCCCGTCATCATGATCACCGCTTACGGCGATCCCGAGACCAAGCGCAAGGCGATCGAAGGCGGCGCGGAAGGCTTGCTGACCAAGCCGATCGACTTCGGCCTGCTGCGCGAGGAGATCGACACACGGCTGCAGCAGGCAAGCTGAACTTCGAAATCATGGCTTGAAGAATGCGGGGTCGTTGAGCGCCTTGATCATGGTGTCGACCATATCGGCGGCGCCGTGGTCTTCCCGCTCCTCCAGCAGCTCCCACATCTTGCGCAGATTGGCGCGCATCGGCGCCTTCAGCGAGGGATCGCGTTCGATCAACGTCCGCGCGATGCAGAAGGCAATGCCCTCGGTACCCATCCGGGTCTGTTCGATGGAGGGTTTACTCATGGCCGGCTCCTGGTCGGTTCGAATGACTGACTTGCTGGCGCCGCTGTTAGATCAAATCGCCGCCGATAGATAGCCGGGCCCGGCCGCCCTACTCCGCCATCTCGACCGGCGTCGGCGGGCCGGCCAGCGGCCGCTCTTCCATCAGGATCATGCACAGCGACGGCGCAGGCCATCAGCGCCGTGGCGGCGCCGAACACGTAGCGGAACGCCGCGATCATGTCGGCGGCGGGAATCGAATTCACCGGTCCGCGGTGCTCGCCGACCAGCGAGATGTCCGCGCCCAGCGCCATCAGCAGGATCGCGCGTGAACGCCGCCACCGTGAACGACGCCATCAGCGCGCGGAAGAAGTTCATCGCGCCGGTGATCGGTGCCGATCTGCGCGCGCGCCACCGAATTCTGCAGCGAGACCACGCTGACCGGAAATGCGGTGCCGAGGCCGAGCGCGAACACCGACAGCAGCACCAGCAGGCCCCACAGCGGCAGCGTCGTCAGCGCCAGCGCGACGCCGCAGCACGGTCGCGCAGCGAGGTTCCGACGATGGCGACCCGCTTGTAGTGCTTGGCGCGCGCCATGGTCCGTCCGGCGATCGCCGCGCCGCAGGTCGAAATCGCCGCCAGCGGGATCAGCGCGAGCCCCGCCTCGCTGGCGCTGAGGTGATAGACCACCTCGTAGTACAGCGGCAGGTGCACGGTCAGCCCGATGCATCGCGCCCAGCGCGCAGCCGCCGGCGAGCCATCGCGTAGGGCACCACCGTTCCGCCCAGCAGCGGCAGCGGCAGGAACGGCTCGTCGGCCTTGCCGCGCGTGCCAGACGAACGCCAGCGCCAGCGCGACCGCCGCGCCGATCATCGCCATGATGGTCGGCGACAGCCAGAGATAGCGGTTGCCGCCCCAGGTCAGCACCAGCATGAACGACGACGGCGGAGGCCATCAGCAGCACGCCGCCGAGCCAGTCGACCTTGCGCCGGCGGTGAAAGACCGGGATCTTGCCCATCTTCGGCAGCAGCATCGCCAGCGCGGCGAGCGCCGAGCGGCACGTTGATCCAGAAGATCATCGACCAGTGCAGATGTTCGGCGAACACGCCGCCGAGCACCGGTCCGCCGATGCCGCCGGCCATCCAGACGCCGCTGAAATAGGCCTGATACTGGCCGCGCTCGCGCGGGCTGACCACGTCGGAAATCACGGTCTGCACGCACCGGCATGATGCCGCCGCCGCCGAGCCCCTGCAGGCCGCGCGCGAGGATCAGCACCGGCATGTTCGGCGCCAGCGCGCACAGGATCGAGCCCGCGATGAACAGGCTGAGCGCGGCGATGATCATGGCGCGGCGGCCGTAGATGTCGCTGAGCGTGCCGAACACCGGCGCCACCGCGGTCGAGGCCAGCAGATAGGCCGTGATCACCCAGGACAGGTTGGAGACGTCGCTGAATTGCCGGCCGATGGTCGGCAGCGCGGTCGCGACGATGGTCTGGTCGAGCGCGGCCAGGAACATCGTCAGCATCAGGCTCATCAGGATGGTGCGGACTTCGCTCGGGGTCAGCGGCGCCGGCGGCGCGATCGGCGGCGCATCGCTGAGATCGATGACCTCGGTCGGGATGTGCGACAGCTCGCCGGCGACGTCGTCGGGCAATGTCTCTGGTCGGCAGGTTGACGGCTCTGCCGTTCGAACTTGTTCATGTCGGACGTGATTTATCGGCTGCGCGGCGAGAGGCCGCGTGGAATCGCTGATTCGCATGCACATCTAGGCGGCAAATCCCAGCCGCGGCAGCGGGTTGCGCGCATGGGTGCATCCCGCGAGATGACATCCTCGCAATCGCGTGATCGGCTTAGTCTCAGGCTTGCGGCCGCTTCTTCAGCCGCGCCCGCTTCGGCAACAGCGCCGGCCATTGCACGATGTGATCTTCGAGATCGGCGTCCGCGATCTCGTTCTCGGTGCCCTGCACCCGGCCGCGCACGGAGACGCCGGCTTCATGCACGGTGTTGGGATCGCCCGAGATCAGCGGATGCCACCAATAGAGATCGCGCCCCTCGGCGACGAGCTTGTAGCCGCAGCTCGGCGGCAGCCAGTTCAGGGTGCGGACGTTCTCCGGCGTCAGCCGGACGCAATCGGGAACCTTGTCGGAACGGTTCGGATAGTCCTTGCAGGCACATAGGCCCGGCATCGAGCAGCTTGCAGGAGACGTGGGTGAAGTAGATCTTGCCGGTATCCTCGTCTTCGAGCTTTTCCAGGCAGCAGCGCGCGCAGCCGTCGCACAGGCTTTCCCATTCGGCGTTGGACATCTCTTCCAACGTCTTGGTTTTCCAGAAGAATCCCTCCTGGCCCGAGGGCGGCTTGGGCGGCGCGGTCATGATGTCCCGGCGATTTCCGGCGGTGTTGGCTGGCGCCCTTCTAGGGGCTGCAGCGGCCGGGGCGCAAGCGGGCTGTGGACCACGGCGCAAAAAAGCCCGGGACAGCGTTAGGCCTGCCGATCAAAATCGCGAGCCGCGACCATTGGTTTATGGCCCCCGCTCGGCTAGATAGAGGAGTGAGTCCCCAAGCGGCGCAAAAGCGCCTTGGGTTTGCCGCAACATTCCCGCAAGACGTCTCGACGGCGCCCGGCCGGGCGCTGAGCGCTTTCGAACCGACCAAGGGCCTCGGTGCGCCAGATCGTACCAGCCGAGTGGAAGAAGAAGATCCGGCACTGTGCTGCTGGATCTCGATGCGCGCATCAACTCGACGCTGTTCTCGTCCGGCAAGGGCCTGCGCGAGCTCTACGAGCGCTACTCGACCTTCATGGACCGCTTCTATGTCGGCCGCTGGAAGCGCTGGGTCTTCATCGAGCCGCTGTCGGAAGCCGCCACCATCGGGCTCGGCGGCCTGATCCTGATGCTGGCGCTGGCGGTCCCGGCGTTTCGCGAAACCGCCGACGACGACTGGCTGAAGAAATCCGATCTCGCGGTGACCTTCCTCGACCGCTACGGCAATCCGATCGGCAGCCGCGGCATCAAGCACAACGACTCGATTCCGCTGGAGGATTTTCCGGACAATCTGATCAAGGCGACGCTCGCCACCGAGGACCGCCGCTTCTACGACCATTTCGGCATCGACATCGCCGGCACCGCGCGCGCGCTGGTCACCAACGCGCAGGCCGGCGGCGTGCGCCAGGGCGGTTCGTCGATCACCCAGCAGCTGGCGAAGAACCTGTTCCTGAGCAACGAGCGCACCATCGAGCGCAAGGTCAAGGAGGCGTTCCTCGCGATCTGGCTGGAGACGCGGCTGACCAAGAACGAGATCCTGAAGCTCTATCTCGACCGCGCCTATATGGGCGGCGGCACCTTCGGCGTCGACGGCGCGGCGCATTTCTACTTCAACAAGTCGGCGCGCGACGTCAACCTGGCGGAAGCCGCGATGCTGGCCGGCCTGTTCAAGGCGCCGACCAAATACGCGCCCGCACATCAACCTGCCCGCCGCGCGCGCCCGCGCCAACGTGGTGCTCGACAATCTGGTCGATGCCGGCTTCATGACCGAGGGCCAGGTGTTCGGCGCCCGGCGCAATCCGGCCATCGCGGTCGACCGCCGCGACGAGAATTCGCCGAACTACTATCTCGACTGGGCGTTCGACGAGATGCGCAAGCTGGTCGACACCTTCCCGAAATCCTACACCGAGCGCGTCTTCGTGGTCCGCACCGCGATCGACATGAACGTGCAGCGCGCCGCCGAAGAAGCCATCGAAAACCAGCTGCGCCAGTTCGGCCGCGACTATCACGCGACGCAGGCCGCCACCGTGGTCGCCGATCTCGACGGCGGCGTGCGCGCCATGGTCGGCGGCCGCGACTACGGCGCCAGCCAGTTCAACCGCGCCACCGACGCCTACCGCCAGCCCGGCTCGTCGTTCAAGCCCTATGTCTACACCACCGCGCTGCTGAACGGCTTCAAGCCGACCTCGATCGTGGTCGACGGCCCGGTCTGCATCGGCAACTGGTGTCCGCAGAATTATGGCCACTCCTATTCCGGCTCGGTGACGCTGACGCAGGCGATCACCCGCTCGATCAACGTCGTGCCGGTCAAGCTGTCGATCGCGCTCGGCGGCAAGTCGCCGAACCCGCCAAGGTCGGCCGCGCCAAGATCGTCGAGGTGGCGCGCCGCTTCGGCATCAAGGCGCCGCTGCCGGATACGCCGTCGCTGCCGATCGGCGCCGACGAAGTCACCGTGCTCGAACACGCGGTGGCCTATGCGACCTTCCCGAACAAGGGCAAGGCGGTCGACGCCGCATGCGGTGCTGGAAGTGCGCACCGGCGCCGGCGATCTGGTCTGGCGCTTCGACCGCGACGGCAAGAAGCCGACGCAGGCCATCCCGGCCTCGGTCGCCGCCGACATGGCGGGCATGATGAGCCACGTCGTCAGCGAAGGCACCGCGCGCCGCGCCGCGCTCGACGGCATTCCGACCGCCGGCAAGACCGGCACCACCAATGCCTATCGCGACGCCTGGTTCGTCGGCTACACCGGCAACTTCACCTGCGCGGTCTGGTACGGCAATGACGACTACTCGCCGACCAACCGCATGACCGGCGGCTCGCTGCCGGCGCAGACCTGGCACGACATCATGGTCGTCGCGCATCAGGGCGTCGAGATCAAGGAAATCGCCGGCGTCGGCATGGGCACGAAACTGCCGCCGCCCGCAGCCTGCCGCGACTGGTCGCGGCCAATGGCGCGCCGAAGGCGCCGGAGATCAAGCCGGGACCGCCGCCGGTGCTGACCAGGCGCGGCGCCGATATTCTGGTGCGGGTCGAGAAGCTGCTCGACGACGCCGGCCAAGACCGCGGGCAAGACCTCGTCCGACGAGCCGCCGAAGCCGGCCAAGCCGGTGTCGTCGAGCGCGCGTTGCCTTCCCGGACAGCTTCGCGGCGGCGAGCGCCGGGACGAACGCCGGCATGACCGCCGCGCCGCGCAAGAACTGATCACCCCGTGCGGCTGATCTTCATCACCTTGCTGGCGCTGGTCACTCGCCACCGCCGTCGGCCTCGGCGCGACCTGGATGACGGCGACGCGCGGCACCGATCTCGGCACGCTGACGATCGGCGCCTGGACCGCGCGGCCCAAGACCGGCACCGCCGACATCGATCCCTATTCGCGCGCCATCGATCGCGCGCAGCGGCGAACTGCCGATCGGCACCGGCGACGGCGTCGCCTTCTCGGCGACGACCGACGACAGCAAGAAGCCGCTCGACGGCCGCTGCGACGTCGTCGTCAGCGGCGTCACGCCGGCGGCGCGGTTCTGGACGCTGACGCTGTACGACCGCAAGGGACATCTGGTCGCCAATTCGCTGCAGCGCTACGGCTTCACCAGCCAGGAAATCGTCCGCGGCTCCGACGGCGCGTTCGAGATCCGCGTGGCGTCGCGATCGCGCGCCGGCAACTGGCTGCCGACCGGCGGCATCGAGCGCTACGCGCTGATGCTGCGGCTCTACGATACGCCGGTCGGCGTCGCGACGCGGACCGCAGCGCGACGCGCCGATGCCCTCCATCGCCACGGTGGGCTGCCCATGATCCGGCTTGCTGTTCACGATCATCGCGGGCGTGCTGCTCGGCGGCGTCGTGCATCTCGTCAGCGTGCTGGCGCTGCCGCGCATCGCGACCCAGGACGCCTATTCGCGGCTGACGCCGATGACCAAGCTCAACGCCGTCACGCCGCTGCCGCTCGCCGATCCCGAACAACGCGCCGATGCCGTTCATGGACCCGGCCTTCGCGATCGCGGTCTGCCGCTACGACCTCTCGGGCGGCCCGATCAAGCTGACCGTGCCGGTCAGCCAGGCCTATACCTCGGTGTCGTTCTATACGCGCAACGACGTCGCCTATTACGCCATCAACGACCGCTCCGCCGGCCGCAAGGTGATCGAACTCGACCTGATGACGGAAGCGCAGCACGCCGAACTGCCGGAGGACGAGGACGTCACCGCCGCCGACCGGCTGATCATCGATTCCCCGACCGCGACCGGCCTGATCGTGCTGAAGGCGCTGGCGCCGGAGCCCGGCCTGATGCCGCAGGCGCAGGCCTCGCTCGCGGCGTCGAGCTGCAAGGTGCAGACCGACGCGCCGCGCCAAGCAGGCCAAGCGCCGCGGGCGAA
>CAVTNA010000025.1:0-23900 GCA_963735835.1 uncultured Alphaproteobacteria bacterium
CAATGCATCCTCGCACTTGCGCGACGTCGTCGGCATTGCGTGTTCGTACGAATGTATCCAGCGCGGTTTTCACGCCGTGATACGCCGCGTAAAGCGAAAACCCGTAATAAAGAACTACATCGGCACCGGCTTTTTCCTCGATTGCCGCCGATCGACCGGGCGTATCGGTGATCATGATCTTGCCCTTGATGCGTGAGCGGAGCCCGGCCAACACCGCTGGATCCAATCCCGCCGCCATGACCATGTCGGCGCCGGCATCGGTGAAGGCATTCATACGGCTGACTGCCTCGTCGACGTCGTTGAACGCCCAGGCCGCGTCCGTACGAGCGATGATCAGGAAGTTCTTATCCTCGCGCGCGTCGAGCGCGGCGCGAAATCTTCTGGACCATTTGTTCCGAAGATGCGAGAACCTGAGGCACCGCCGCGTGTTTTCCAAACTCGTGATCCTCTATATGAATCCCGCAAACGCCGGCTTGCTCGAATGAACGGATCGTGCGCCAGATATTCGCGGCATTGTTCCATCCATTTTCGCCGTCGGCAATAACCGGGATATCGACGGCGTCGGCGATCGTCTTCGCGTATGCCGCCATTTCGTCCATCGTGACCAGTCCGACATCCGGCATGCCGAAACCTGCCGCCGCAGTTGCATAACTGCCGATGTAGACGGCCTCAAAACCGGCACGTTCCACCAGCATTGCGCTGATCGGATCATAGGCGCCGGGGACCACAATTGTCTTTCCAGACTTGAGCATGTTTCTAAGAGTCTGGCGACTGTTCTCGGCTCTTTTCATTGCGGCACTCCCAAGCGCATGACTTAATCGCGCATCTTTACGTGGTTTCAGGGGATGTTAGTCTAAAAGCGCCATGGCCAGTAGTATGACGGCCCCTCATGGCGCGAAGCCGACGGTCGCTGAGGCGGGCGGCTTCGAAGTGACAAATCCGATTTACAGTTGGATTGTAATGCATAGATTTCGTTAGGGCGGAATACGCTAACTTACAATTAAGCCTTTGAAATAACATTGAAAACGGGACACGCTTGATCATCGGGTCGGAGGATCGAGCCCGGGTGTGCCCGCCAAGCTTTTCAAGAATTTGGCGTTTGCGGTGTGAGAACAACCCCGGCAACATGCACTTGGGATTAGGTTGTCGAATGGTCGGACCCGCCTGATCGCACTTGACAGTTGCCCCGGCAGAATGCGTTGCATGGACCTGCACATGCATTCGGCTTCCGGCCAACGAACCCGGCAGCGATGGCACGCGGTTGGTAACGGATGTCAGCAATTCAACTCGATCGCGTCGTCAAGGGCTGGGGCTCCGCGCGTGCGGTCGATGGCGTGAGCCTGACGGCGGATGAAGGATCGCTGTTGGTCCTGCTCGGTCCTTCCGGCTGCGGAAAATCCACCACGTTGCGGCTGATAGCAGGGCTCGAACAGCCCGATAGCGGAACGGTCCTGATCGGCGGAGCCGATGTTACACATCTGGCGCCGGCCGAGCGCGGCATCGCGATGGTGTTCCAGTCCTATGCGTTGTTTCCTCATCTCAGCGTCGCGGAAAACATCATCTTCGGCCTGCGCGTGCGCCGCGTGTCCCGGGCCGAGCGCGATTCGCGCCTCAAGCGAGTCGCCGACATTGTCGGTCTGGCCCAGCTGCTCGACCGCAAGCCATCACAACTCTCCGGTGGCCAGCGCCAGCGCGTGGCGCTGGGACGAGCGATCGTTGCCGAGGCGCGCGTCTGCCTTATGGATGAGCCGCTCTCCAATCTCGACGCCAAGCTGCGCCACGAAATGCGTATCGAAATCCGTGCGCTGCAGCAGCGTCTCGGCATCACCATGGTCTATGTCACCCATGACCAGACCGAGGCGATGACGATGGCCGATCGCGTCGTCTTGATGCGCGACGGCCATGTCGAGCAGAATGGCGCGCCGGAAGAGCTCTACAGCCAGCCCGCCACCGCCTTCACCGCGCGCTTCATCGGGACGCCGCCGATGAACCTGATCGAGGGCGGCGAGCGGACGATCGGGATCCGCCCGGAGCACATTCGCATTGTGCCAAAGGACGGCCGTGCCGCGCGGGTAAGGAGCGTGGAGCATCTTGGCGCCGATAGCATCGTGCTCTGCGAACTCGACGGCCAGGCCATATCGGTGCGCCAGGATGGCTTCAGTAAAGCCGCGCCGGGCGACGAGATCAGGCTTGTCTGGGCGCCATCGGATGAGCATCAATTCGATTCAACCAGCGGCGAGCGGCGCGCAGCCGCCACCAGCGAGGCCAAGCAGTTCGCGACTGGATAACCGCGGTCAAGGGCGCGCCAAGCGCCACAACAGGGGAGGGTGACTTGAAAGCTTTTGGACGATCAATGCTGATGGGCGCGCTGGCCGCGCTGCTCTTGATGCCGCGTCATGCCGCGGCAGTCGATCTCACGATGTATTACCCGGTCGCGGTTGGCGGTCCAGTCACCAAGATTATCGACGATATGGTCGGCCGGTTTCGAGAAGGAAAATGCCGATATCAAGGTGACGGCGGTCTACGCCGGCAACTACACCGACACCATGACGAAGGCGATGACCGCGATGAAGGGCGGCCAGCCGCCGCAATTGTCGGTGCTGCTGTCGACCGACGTCTTTACCCTGATCGACGAGAACGCGATCGTGCCGCTTGACGGTCTCGCGGACAAGGCGTGGTTCAAGGACTTTTATCCGGCCTTCATGGCCAACGGCCAGATCGACGGCAAGACCTGGAGCATTCCGTTCCAGCGTTCGACCATCGTGTTGTACTGGAACAAGGACATCTTCAAGGAGGCCGGTCTAGATCCCGACAAGGCGCCGGCGAGCTGGGACGAAATGATCGCGATCGGCAAGAAGCTCGTCAGGAAGGACGCCGGCGGCAATGTCATCCGCTGGGGCGTCGAGATCCCGACCACCGGCTACGCCTACTGGATGCTGCAGGCGCTGGCGATCGAGAACGGTCAGAAGCTGATGAACGACGCCGGCAACGAGGTCTATCTGACTGCACCGAAGACGGTCGCGGCCCTCGATTACTGGGTCGATCTTTCGCGCAAGGACACGGTGATGCCGACCGGCACTGTGGATTGGGCTACGCTGCGTACCGATTTCCTCGAAGGCAAGACCGCGATGATGTGGCACACCACCGGCAACCTGACGGCGGTGAAGGACGGTGCCAAATTCAACTTCGGCGTCGCCATGTTGCCCGCTAAGGAGCGGCGCGGCTCGCCGACCGGCGGCGGCAGCTTTTACATTTTCAAGGGCGCGTCGCCCGAGCAGCAGAAGGCGGCGGTAAAATTCATTCAGTGGATGACCGCTCCCGAGCGCGCAGCTGAATGGAGCATCAAGACCGGTTATGTCGCGGTGTCTCCGGCGGCCTACAAGACGCCAGCCATGGAGAAATACGCGCAGGAATTCCCGGCTGCCACCGTCGCGCGCGACCAGCTCGAACATGCGGTGCCGGAATTGTCGGTGCATGAGAACGGCCGCATCTATAAATTCGTCAACGACGCCGTGCAGTCGGCTGTGACGGGCGCACAGAAGCCGCAGGAGGCACTGGCCGCGGCGCAGGCCGATCGCGTGTTGAAGGCATACAAGTAGAGAAGGCGAGAGCGCGCCGGGCGGCGGCCACTCGCCGTTCGGCCTCCTATCCTATGACAGATCAAGCGATCAAATCTTTAGCCGCCCCGCGCGCACCGAAATCACATGCCTGGTGGAATGCGGTGAACGGCTGGCTGTTGCTGATGCCCGCGGCGGTGCTGCTGGCCGGCTTTACGCACTATCCGATCATCGCCACCATCCGGCACAGCTTTTTCATCGCGCGTCGTAACGGCTCCGAAGTTTTCGTTGGTTTCGACAATTACCATGCCATGTTCCAGGACGCGATCTTCTGGAAGGCGCTGATCAACAATTCCTGGTTTGCGATCGGCACCGTGCCGACCTCGATGGCGCTGGCGCTCTTGATGGCGCTATGGGTCAATCGCAACATGCGCGGCAGGGGTTTTCTGCGTCTCGCCTTCTTCACGCCGACGGTACTGCCGATGATCGCGGTGGCGAATATCTGGCTGTTTTTCTACACGCCGGATTATGGCCTGCTCGATCAGCTGCGCGGACTGTTCGGACTGCCGGCCTGGAACTGGCTGGGGGATCCCTCAACCGTGATGGGTTGTCTGATCGTCATGGTAGTCTGGAAAGAAGCCGGGTTCTTCATGATCTTCTATCTGGCGGCGCTGCAGCAGCTGTCGCCGGATCTGGAGGAAGCCGCTGCGGTTGAGGGCGCCGGCCGCTGGTACATCTTCCGCCGAATCACCCTTCCGCTGCTGATGCCGACCACGCTGTTTGTGGCCATCAATGCGGTTATCAACTCATTCAAGCTGGTCGATCACCTCGTGATCATGACCAAGGGCGGCCCGAGCAATTCGAGCTCACTATTGCTCTATTATATCTACGAGGTCGCTTTCACCTTTCAGGACCCGGCCTATGCGGCCACCTTGACGGTGGCTCTCCTCGTCGTGCTGAGCACGCTGGCATTGATAAAATTCGGATATCTCGATCGCAGGATCCATTACCAGTGAAGCACAAGACGCATCCGCTCGAGGCGATCGCGGCGTGGCTATTGGCTTCGATCTGGCTGGTGCCGCTGGCTTACGCATTCTGGAGCGCTTTCCATCCGGCGGCTTATGCGACGTCCTTCAGCCTTTGGGCGCCGTGGACCCTGGAGAATTTCGTGCGAGCTTGGAATCAGGCGCCGTTCGGCCGCTATTACTTCAACACCATTCTGCTGGTGCTGATGGTTCTGGCTGGGCAGCTCGTGCTCTCGACGCTCGCGGCCTATGCCTTTGCCCGGTTCAAGTTCAGAGGCAGCGGAATTGCGTTCGCTCTGGTGCTGCTGCAATTGATGATCATGCCCGACGTGTTGATCGTGGAAAATTATCGCGCGATCAGTTCGCTGGGATTGCTCGACACCATTCCGGCAATCGGATTGCCCTATCTCGCCAGCGCTTTTGCGATCTTTCTGCTGCGGCAAACGTTTAAGAGCATTCCACAGGAGCTGGTTGATGCGGCGCGCGTGGAGGGCGCGGGCCCACTGCAAATTCTCTGGCGGGTCTATGTGTACCGCTGGCCCGTCCGACCTACATTGCCTTTGGCCTGGTCTCGATCAGTTACCACTGGAACAATTTCCTCTGGCCGTTGATCGTGACCAATTCGGTAGGCAGCCGGCCGCTGACGGTCGGTCTCGCTGGGTTCGGCGCGCCGGAAACCGGGGTAGACTGGTCGATCATTACGGCCGCGACGGTGATGACTATGGCGCCACTGCTGATCGCATTCCTGCTGTTTCAGCGCCAATTTGTGCAGTCGTTCATGCGGGCGGGGATCCGCTGATGCGCCTGATCAGCTGGAATATTCAGTGGGGCAAGGGTTGCGACGGAGTCGTCGATCTCGCGCGCATCGTTTCGACCGCCATGTTGTTGGGCGATGCCGACGTGTACTGCTTTCAGGAGGTGTCAGACGAATTTTCCAGCCTCGACGGCGGCATCGACCAAAGCCGACAGCTGTCTGCGCTGCTGCCCGACCATCTTCCTGTGTTTCGTCCGGCCGTCGAGACCATCGACGGCGTGGGCAAGGTACATCGCTTCGGCAACATGACCCTGTCGCGGTTGCCAGTCCTGCAGGTCGCCGGTCATCTTCTGCCCTGGCCACGAGCCAGAGAGCCGCGTAGCATGCGGCGGTTGGCGCTCGAGGTGACGGTTCAGGCGAGCTTTGCGCCGGTCAGGATCGTCAATACACACCTTGAATATTATTCGGCGGCGCAGCGGGAAGCGCAGCTTGTCCGCTTACTGGACTTGCAAGAGGAAGCCTCGCGCGATCCGAAATTGGCCTCAACCAGCCATGGCGAGCCTTATGGAAGCCAGACCGTGGCAGCCTCCAGCGTGCTGTGCGGCGATTTCAATTTCGATGTGTTCGATCCGCAGTATGCGCTGCTGCACGCGTCGTCGCGGCCGGGCCTCAATTACCGCGATGCATGGTCAATCCGTCATCCGGACCGGCCGCATCAGCCGACCTGCGGTCTCTATGACCGGGTTCAATGGAAGTCCGGACCGGACTGCCGGGATTTTATCTTCGTTACGGAAGACCTGGCCGGACGCGTCCGCCGTATTGAGGTGGACGGCGCAACCGACGCTTCCGATCACCAGCCGGTATTGATCGAAATAGCGGATTGACACCCTTCTGCGAGCTGCACGTCGTGGGCGATTGCTCGCGACGCGAATGCGATTGTTGGCATTCGCACTTGCGGCACCTATAGTTTGCGCGATCGAGATCATTCAGGAACAAGGTTCCATGCGCGTTTCAATCATCACCGGAGGCGGGTCCGGGATCGGAGCGGCGGTCGCGCGTCGGTTGGCGGCGCGCGATGCAGTGCCTGATGTTGCATGGACAAGGGCGCCGACGCGGCGGGGCTCGACGCGATTGAAGGCGGTCGCCACGGACTGTGAGCGTGCCGGCGCCAATGTCGCGTGGTCGCAGCGGCGATCTGGCAAATGCCGGGACGGCATCCGAACTTGTTCGCCGCGACGCGCTCAGCGTTCGGCAGCGTCGACGCGATCGTCCATGCCGCGGGGTTTGCGGATCGGCGCGGTTTCGTCGCAGTTGCCGCGCGAAGGCCTCGAGCGGTCCTTCGCCGTCATGGCCGCCGCGTTTCACGAACTGGCGGCCGCGGCGTTGCCGGATCTGACGCGCGGATCGCAGCGGACGCGTCGTCGCCATCTCCAGTTTCGTCGCCCATCGCTTCACGCCCGATGCGACGTATCCCGGCTCCGCGGCGGCCAAGGCCGCGCTCGAGGCGCTGGTCAAGTGCCTTGCGATCGAGCTCGCAAGCTCAGGCGCAACGGCCAATGTCGTCATGCCCGGCTATACGCGCAAGGATGCCGGGCGCATCGGGCGCGCTGGAGCGCAGAGCTGGCAAGTGGCCGCCAAGGCCAATCCGCTCGCGCGATTGGCCGAACCCGACGAGGTGGCCGCGGTGGTCGCCTTTCTGTTGTCGCCGGAGGCCGGACATGTGACCGGCGCCGTGTTGCCGGTCGATGGCGGCCTGACACTGATGTAGTGTTTTGGGGTGAGGCGCGATGTCGGACAATGTCACGGGCAAGCAAGCGGATGTCATCGTGCTCGGCGCGGGCATCGTCGGCGTCTCGGCGGCCTATGCCGCGCGGCAGCGGGGGCTGTCGGTCGTCCTCGTCGACCGGCGCGAGCCGGGCAGCGAAACCTCCTATGGCAATGCCGGCATTCTCTCCAGCGGCTCGATCTTGCCGCTCAACAAGCCGTCGCTGTTGGAGCGCGCTGCCGACCTACCTGACCAACCGGCACGCGGCGCTGCGCTGGGATCCGGCCTGGGCGATCCGGAATATCGACTGGGTCGTCCGCTTTCTCGCCAATGCGACGCCGTCGCGCGTCAGGCCGCGGGCGGCGGCCCTGCACGGGCTGATCGGCGCATCGCTGAAACTGCATCGGGAATGGATCGTGAAGGCGGATGCGGCGCATCGCATCCGCGAGACCGGCTGGCTCAAGGCGTGGCGCAGCGACGCCGTCGCTGCGGCGAAGGAGGAGCAGGCCTTTCTGGCCGAATACGGCATCGACAGCGAATTGCTCGACCGCCAGGCCATTTCCGCGCTCGAGCCGAACATCCTGCCGGTCTACAAGGTCGGCCTGCTGCACACGCAGACGGCCTCGGTCGATTCGCCGGGCGCCGTGGTCAAGGCCTATGCGCGGATGTTCGCAGGCGCCGGCGGCGAGATCCGCCAGTCCGACATCAAGGCGATCGTGCCCGACGGCGAGGGCTGGCGCGTGGTGCTCGCGGATGGCGAGATTTCGGCGCGCCATGTCGTGGTCGCGCTGGGACCGTGGTCGCCGGATCTGCTGCGGCCGCTCGGCTATCGCGTTCCGCATGGCCTTCGAGCGCGGCTACCATCGGGAGTTCAAGCCGAACCCGGCACGCTCGTTGCTGCGTCCGATCCATGACGCCGACGGCAGCTTTCTGATGACGCCGATGGAGCAGGGCATCCGCGTCACCACCGGCGTCGAACTGACCGCCCGCGATGCGCCCTCCTCGTTCGCCCAGCTCGATCAGGTGGTGCCGCTCGCGCGCGGCGTGGTCGAATTCGGCGACGCGGTCGGCGAACCCTGGCGCGGGGCGCGGCCGACGCTGCCCGACAGCCTGCCGATGATCGGACCGGCGCCGCGGCATTCCGGTCTGTGGCTCGCTTTCGGCAACCAGCACATCGGCTTCACGACCGGGCCTGCGACGGGAGCTGCGATTGCCGCGATGATCGGCGGCGCGACGCCGTCCTTCGACGCCAGTGCCTTTGCGCCGAGCCGTTACCTCTGATGGCCTGACGAACGGCAAAGGCGAGGCGCGCAGTAACCGGGAGCAGACATGCACTACGTTTGGGATTTCGCGATCCTCGGCAAGTACAGCCACCTGTTCTGGCTCGGGCTCGGCTGGACCATCGCCTATACGATCGGCACCATCTTTCTCGGAACGCTGCTCGGTCTGGTCGTCGGCATCCTGCGCCTGCGACGGCTGCCCGTGATCGACTGGCTCCTGCTCGCCTATATCGAACTGTTCCGCTGCACGCCGCTGCTGGTTCAGATCATCTGGTTCTATTACGCGTTTCCGGTCGTGATCGGCGTGAACATCCCGGCGCATGTCGCCGCCGTCACCGTGCTGTCGCTCTATGGCGGGGCGTTCTACGCCGAGATCGTCCGCGGCAGCATCGAGAGCGTGCATCGCGGACAGTGGGACGCGGCGCGGGCCTTGGGCTGGCGCCATGGCGCGTGCTGCGGCTGGTGATCCTGCCGCAGGCGCTGAAGCCGATGCTGGCGCCCTACGTCAACCAGTCGGTGACGCAGCTGAAGAACACCTCGCTGGTGTCCATCATCGCCGTGCCCGACCTCGTCTACAACGCGACGCTGATCAATGCCGACACCTACCGGCCGCTGGAGGTCTATACGATCGTCGCCCTGATCTACTTCGCGATCCTGTTTCCGGCCACGCTCGTTGGACGCGGAGGCTCGAGCGCGGCATGACCTACGACAAGGCTTGACCGGTTCCGTCAGATATTGAGTTCGACCGGCACGTCTTCCGGTTTCACGCTGGCAGCGACAGTCCCTTGGCGAACCATTCGCGCATCTGCCCGATGCCACGGTTGTAGTCGACCCACACCGACAGGAAGTCGCGCCAGCGCTTGTCTGGCTCGCGCCTGACCGCCATGCTGGAAGGAATGGCGACGGAGGGTGATTGCAGGATCTTG
This sequence comes from uncultured Alphaproteobacteria bacterium, assembly GCA_963735835.1. Classification (GTDB taxonomy): domain Bacteria; phylum Pseudomonadota; class Alphaproteobacteria; order Rhizobiales; family Xanthobacteraceae; genus Bradyrhizobium. The sequence goes on from CAVTNA010000025.1 coordinate 9,308, forward strand.
TAGGTGCCGAGGTTCGGGTTCTTGGCGATCGCGGTGAGGCCGAGCACCAGCGCGTTTACCACACAATCGACCCGTCCCGACGACATCTCCAGCATCACCTCGTCGCGCGACTTCAGCGACTTGATCGTCGCACTCGGCGCAAAGCGGCGGGCAACCGTCTCGTTGGCGGAGCCGACGTCGACCGCAATCTTGATTTCGGGCTTATTGACGTCCGCCCAGGTCTTGGCTTCGAGTCCCTTCCTGAGCATGGCGCCGAATGGATGCGGGAAAACAGTGGCTGAAAAGTCAACGACGAGCGCCCGCTGCGGGGTCGGATTGAGGGCGAAGCCGAGATCGATCTTGTTCGATTGCAGGTCGAGGATCGAGTTTCCGTACGTCGATTCGGTATACTCAAGCTGGACGTCGAGAAGCTTTGCGATGTCGTTGGCCATCTCGATCGAAAAGCCGGACCATTTTCCGGTGGCCAGATCCTTGTTGAAATAGGGCAGCTCTCCCGGCAGTACCGCGATACGCAGCACCTTGTTCGCGCGGATGCGATCGAGCGTGTTATCCAGGGTCGCCTGGGCCGATGCCGGGCTCACCAGGGCAGAGGCGAGGGCTGCACCACTGCCGATCGCGAAGGCGTAGCGCAGCGCTTCGCGGCGATCTTCGGAAATATTGCTGTTGTCCGACGTCAGTCACACGTGCCTCCTGCACCAATTTGGCAGAGCCTAGCGCGCGCGCCGCTACGCAGCAATAGCATGAGGGTTGTGCCGACCACCGATGAGGTGATCGAGTGGGCTGTACTCCACTCCGAAATGTGTCCTTATAGGAGATTGACGTGTAGAAATCTCTTGCGTGCTTGCGGGATATGACCATTAATTTGAAAAAATGCTTGAACGGCGAAACGCAAAGTAACCTGTTCGGTATAGAGGGAATGCGCAGAGCCGCTGCCAACCTTGTGGGAGGGTACGATGCTTTTCAAACGTCTCGTTCAGGCCGCGACCGCGGCTCTTGCCCTTGCCGCCGCGGCGCCGGCGTCGGCGCAGCAGGTGCTGAAGGTAGGCTCGACCCCGACCGGCGTGCCCTTCACCTTCCTCGACACCAAGACCAACAGCATTCAGGGCGTGATGGTCGATCTCATCACCGAGATCGGCAAGGATGCCGGCTTCCAGGTCCAGATCGAGCCGATGCAGTTCTCGACGCTGATCGCGTCGCTGACGTCGAACAAGATCGACATCATCTCGGCGGCGATGTTCGCTACCGCGGCGCGCAAGGAGGTGATCGACTTCTCCGATCCGGTCTACACCTATGGCGAGGGCCTGCTGGTGCCGAAGACCGACACGCAAGAACTACACCACGCTGGAAGATCTGAAGGGCGAGGTCGTCGGCGCCCAGGTCGGCACCGCCTTTGTCGATGCGCTGAAGAAGACGGGACTGTTCAGCCGAGGTCAAGGCCTACGACACCATTCCGGACATCCTGCGCGACGTGAACACCGGCCGTCTCAAGGCCGGCTTCGCCGACTATCCGATCCTTGCCTACAACATCAAGCAGGGCGGCTTTCCGGAAGTGCGGCTGGTCGATTCCTACAAGCCGACGGTGATCGGCACCGTCGCGATCGGCGTCCGCAAGGGCGACCAGGATCTGCTGGCCAAGATCAACGCTTCGCTCGCCAAGCTCAAGGCGAATGGCACCGTCGACAAGATTCTCGACAAATGGGGCCTGAAGGCACAAGGCCTCCTGATGGTATGATCGCAAGGCGCAACGCGTGATCTGAATCGATGCAAAATTTCCTGCGTGACGCCACCGAGTTCTTCCCGATCCTGCTGCAGGGCGTGGCGCTGACGATCCTCGTCACCTTGGGTTCGCTGATCCTGTCGACAATTCTCGGGCTGATCTGGGCGCTGATGCGGGTCTCCGGCATGCGCGCGTCTGTCCGGGCTGAGCGCGGGCCTGATCAACGTGATCCGCGGCATCCCGATCATCGTGCTGTTGTTCTACCTCTACTTCGTGATGCCCGACTTCGGCGTCACGCTGACCGCGCTGCAGGCGGCGATCCTCGGGCTCGGCATCGCCTATTCGGCCTACCAGGCGGAGAATTTCCGCGCCGGCATCGAGGCGATCGACAAGGGACAGATCGAGGCCGCGCAGACGATCGGCATGGGCTGGTGGCTGACCATGCGCCGCGTGGTGTTGCCGCAGGCGGTTCGCATCGTGCTGCCGCCCTACGGCAACATCATGATCATGCTGCTGAAGGATTCCTCGCAGGCCTCGACCATTACGGTTGCCGAGCTGGCGTTGCAGGGCAAGCTGATCGCGTCCTCGACCTTCAAGAACACCAGCGTGTTCACGCTCGTGGCCCTGATGTATCTCACCATGAGCATTCCGCTGATCCTGCTGGTTCGGCATCTCGAAAAGAGAGCGGAGCGCAGATGATCGAGCTCCGCAACGTCCACAAGAGCTTCGGCCAGGTCGAGGTGCTCAAGGGCATCACCGCCTCGGTCGAGAAGAGCGAGGTCGTCTGCATCATCGGTCCGTCGGGCTCGGGCAAGTCGACCATCCTGCGCTGCATCAACGGGCTGGAAAGCTATGACGCCGGCGACATCCTGGTCGAGGGAGCGCGGGTCGACGGCAAGGCGTCCTCGATCGTCGCGATCCGGACCCAGGTTTCGATGGTGTTCCAGCGCTTCAATCTGTTTCCGCACCGGACCGCGCATCGAGAACGTCGTCGAAGGACCGATCTACGTGAAGAACGAACCGCGCGCCGAGGCGCTCGAGCGCGGCCGCGTGCTGCTGGCGCAGGTGGGCCTCGCCGAAAAGGCCGACGCCTATCCGGCGCAGCTCTCGGGCGGCCAGCAGCAGCGCGTCGCGATCGCGCGCGCGCTCGCGATGCAGCCGAAGGCGATCCTGTTCGACGAGCCGACCTCGGCGCTCGACCCCGAACTCGTCGGCGATGTGCTTGCGGTCATGCGCAAGCTCGCCGACGACGGCATGACGATGGTCGTGGTCACCCATGAGATGGGATTTGCCAGGGAGGTCGCCGATCGCGTGCTGTTCATCGATGGCGGCGTCATCGTCGAGCAGGGCGCGGCGAAGGCCGTGCTCAACCAGCCGCAGCACGCGCGAACCCAGGATTTCCTGCGCCGCGTGCTGCATCCTCTGTGAGCGAACTTGCCGGACCTGTATGATGCCGACCAACGATCCGACTTGCCGTTGCCGCCGAGCCTTTATGCGGACACGGCAGTGCCAGCCGTCTCGACGCCGCCGCTCGACGTCGACAGGAATGTGTCGGTGGCGATCATCGGCGGCGGTTTTGCCGGACTTTCGACGGCGCTGCATCTCGCCGAGCAGGGCGATCGAGGCGATCGTGCTCGAAGCCCAGGAGCCGGGCTGGGGCGCGTCGGGCAACAATGGCGGCCAGCTCAATCCGGGACTGAAGCTCGATCCCGACACGATCGAGGCGGCGTTCGGCGCCGACCTCGGCCGGCGCATGATCGCGTTTGCCTACAACACGCCGGTCTTCACGCTCGACCTTATCCGCCGTCTATCAAATCGCATGCGAGGCGCGGCAGAACGGCACGCTGCGTGCGGCCTATCATGAAACGCACGCGAGCGGCTGTCGAGACCACCGCGGAGCAGTGCATCCGGCGCGGCATGCCGGTCAGCCTGCTCGACCGCAACGCGGTGCGAGAGGTGACCGGAACTGATCGATACCTCTGCGCCATGCTCGATAGGCGCGGCGGCGATGTGCAGCCGCTGAGCTATGCGCGCGGCCTTGCGCGCGCCGGCGCTCGCCGCGGGCGCTGCGATTCACGGCGAGACGCCGGCAATCTCGCTGCGCCGTGAAGGCGGGCGATGGCGCATCGAGACCCCGCGCGCGGTGGTTCGCGCCGAGAAGTTCCTGATCGCGACCAACGGTTTTACCGACGATCTCTGGCCCGGCCTGCGCCGCACCATCGTGCCGGTGTTCAGCTCGATCGCCGCGACCGAGCCGCTGCCCGACGAGCGTCGCGCGACAGATCATGCCGACGCGATCGGTGCTGTACGAGAGCGGCCATATCACGGTCTATTATCGCATCGATGCATCGAACCGCCTGCTGATGGGCGGTCGCGGTCCGATGCACTGGATCAGGGATCCCTCCGCGGTTGCCTATCTCATCCGCTACGCCGATGCGGCTTTGGCCGCGCGCTTCGGGCGTATCAGCTGGACCCACGGCTGGAACAGCCGTCTCGCCATGACCGCCGATCACTACCCGCATGTGCACGAACCGGGACCGGGCGCGCTGGTCTATCTCGGCTGCAACGGTCGCGGCGTCGCGCTCGCGACCGCGATGGGACAGCAATTGGCGAAACGGCTGATCGGGGGCGAGACGGCCGAGATCGACATGCCGATCACAAGCCTGAGGCCAATTCGTTTCCACGCATTGTGGCCGGTGGCCGTGAAGAGTGTCGTGCTCTATGGCCGAATTCGCGATCGTCTCGGACTATAGTGTGCCGATTTGGATTTTGGGAGGCGGACCTTCAGGTGAGCTCCCCCCAGCGTGGCTCTTTGAGCTGCGCGTTGTTAGTTTCTAAATTTCAAGACAGAAACCCTCTCTTACATGCCCGCGCCGAAACTGAAGGCGCGGGAAAACGATTAGCGCCGCGCGCGGGGTTATGAATTCCACTGGAGCCCTGCGGAGTAGAGAGATAAGCGTTATTATTCCGAGCATTCCAGCGCGCGCCGCGATTCGCCCTCGCACCCGGCCGCCAGCGCGATGTTGAGCACCCTACTCCGCGGTGTGGGTAACTTTTGATTGCGGCGAACAATCGGGCTTGAACCGGCTCAACGAAGGCGCATATTCCGGGAATGGCGACAATCGTAAAATGCGATTGCGGTGCTGAGTACAAACGCACTGAAAGAAAGTTCTTGGTACCGCACACTGGTCACGCATCCTGTAAAGTCTGCGGGGCTACGTTAAAGTCTTGGTTGGAAAGCACCGACGTTGCCACATTAGAGCTGGTCAAACGTCCAGCCAGAAAACCCGCATGAACCCACCGCAAAGGCCTGGGGTCGCCCACTGAGCTGCCTTCCGAGAGAGAGCATCATGGGAATACGGTCCGTCATACCGACCACGGACGCCGAAGCGGCAGCTCTCACGGTAGCCGAGTTCGAACCAGCAAACTGCATTCTCTAAGCGTCAATCGTGGCGAATGGTGAAGCTCGCTTTATTGGTGGCGCTAGTCTGCGTCGCTCCGATCTGCCCGTCCTCAGCAGAGGATGACAAGGTTTCTGTCGATATGATGGGTATAGGAGGCATGAGCTGCGCTTACTGGCGGTCTACTCAAGCACTTCGATTGGAGGGAACAATCTGGATTTATGGTTTCTGGACGGGACTCAATTACGTTGCCGCAGCGAGCGGACAAACGGAGACGAAAATCGATACGGCAGCGGCAGTGGTCGAAGTCAAGAAAACATGCGCTCAGCACCCGTCACAGGTTTTGGCCAGTGCCGTGTGGACCGCATATATTGACCATAATAAATGATGGATGGCCCGTGGTGCCAAAGGCGAGAAGCGGCCGCCCTGATCAGGCAGCAAGGGATCTTTGCGATACAGGAACGGGGTTAAGGCGGGTGGCGTCGGTCTCAGCGGCCGGTTTTGGCGAACTTGGCTCCTGAGCGGCGTCCTTAGAGTGCGATCCAGGACGACCGGTCGAATGTTCGAAGCAGCGCCTACCGCGGGTTATTTCGCGCCGGGGCCAAATAATCCAAAATGGCCAGCGTAGGGTGGCCGGAGGCCCTTTCAATTGCGGCCTCCGGCCTCATATTCAATGGTGGGTTTGTGCCGCTATCATCAAGTCGTAGTCTGCAACCAACCGTTGCATGATGTCCCACTGGATATCGGTCATACCAACGTGCCAGTCGGGGGTCCTCGGCTCTCCTCTCCAGGCGGGCCTTGATGTCGTTGTACGAACTCTTGAGCGCCTTGACGTATCTAAAGGTCGCGTCGTTCCAGGCGGCAGGCTTGTCGTTGTCGAGATCAGATATCGCAGACTTCTCCGCCAGCAGCTTTTCGTGGGCCGCCACCAGCGTCTCGATCATTCTCCACTGCTCGACGGTTATCTGATCGAGATGATCAACTGGCCGCTGTGGCCCGTCTTTGGCCATCAGCAAGCACTCCTGGGGGTGATACTGCGGGAACTGACCGTAGTTAAAGTCGTGGTCGTCGAATATCTGCCGCAGCCGCTTGAAGAGATCGTCGCAAAAGTTGATTTTGACAGCACCGATATCCCAGGGGCCGTAATCGTGGTTTGGCATGGTCGTCTCCTATTCCTTCAGAATTGAAGGCGACCTTTACTTACATGGCATTGCGGATCGCGGGCGAGTTGAGAAAAAGCGGCATCTTTTAAGGAGCACCACGTGCTCCTAACTGGCACTAGCATCACGCGAACGTGATGTTGCAGCGTCGGTTCGCGCCTCTTTGCCGAGACTGGCGAGCGTCAAGCGGTGAAGACGTCAAAGGGGCGGCTGGCAAGGGTCGCCCCTCTTCATTGGCAACGAGGCCAACGAATTTGATGTCCGCTTCTGATCGCATAGCGAACTCAAGTCGGACATCGCGACATGTCCGAAATGTGCCAATAAGCGACATCAACCTGCCTTACTCGAAGACGTCGTTGGCCAGTGCGAGCACGTTCGGTGGGATGTTGAGATTTAAGATCTTGGCAGTCTTGAGGTTGAAAACTAGCTCGATCTTGGTCGGCTGCTCGACTGGAATGTCTGCTGGCTTGGCGCCTTTGAGTATCTTGTCGACATAGTCGCCGGCGCGGCGGAATAAATCTGCCTCGTCGGCGCCGTAGGAAATGAACCCGTCTGCCTCACAAAACGCGCGCGCGCCCCACATCGTGGCCACTCCGGCGTCCCGCGCCAGGCCGTTAATGCGGGTTACGTTGGCGACGACGAAAGAGTCCTGGCAAATGTAGAGCGCCCTAGTCTTGCCCCTCAGCGATTCAATCGCCGGAGCAAGTTCGCTTGTGGATCGAATATCAAGGGCGTCAACGTCGAGTCCGAACTGGCGAGCAGCCGCCTCGGCCGTGGCAGATTCATGCGCTGCACCGATATATCCCGCATTGGCCAGTACTGCCAGTCGCGTAAGACCTGGAATGGCCTCACGAAGGAGCGCAATACGTTTGAAGACCATTTCAGTTGACTGCAGCGATAATCCCGTAACATTCCCTCCGGGCCGGGCCAGACTGGCAACAAAGCCGCTTGCCAGCGGATCGACGGCTACTGCAAATACGACCGGGATCGTCGAAGTTGCCTGCTTAACGGCAGGAATTGCGCTTCCCGCGGTCAGAATGACATCGACGTTCCGTTGGACGAACTCGGCCGCGATCTCTGCGAAGCGATGACTTTTGCCCTCGGCCCACCTAGTGACGATTGTCACCGTGCGGCCGTCGATCCAGCCCAACTCGCTGAGGCGCTGCCGGAAGGCGGAGATCAATGCCGCCCAAGAACTCTCGGCGCCAGCACCCAAAATTCCGATGGTCGGCACCTTGACCAGCTGGGCGCGGGCATCAAGGGAACGCGAGAGTGCCGCGCCACCGACAAGGGCCATGAAATCGCGTCGCTTCATGTCGTCACAGATTCCACTCTGACGGACTTGAGCCTAGGCGAATCTTAGGGCGGGTCAAAGCGTCTAATGTCTGAATTGGGTCAAACCCGGAAAAGCTCAATGGGAGTATATGTCTTCCGCTGTTCACCCAACTACGGACATTGCTCACCAGGGTCGGGATGTCTGTTCGGTGCCATTTCCGAACTCATACACCGCAGCAGGAAAGCGTTACTCGATCACCTCGTCGGCGCGACCGAGCAGCATCGTTGGAATATCGATGCCGATCGCCCGAGCGGTCTTCAGGTTGATGATGAGTTCGAATGTCACCGGCTGCTCGACCGGCAAATCTTGCGGTTTGGTGCCGTGCAATATCTTGTCGACATAGACGGCACCGCGCCGAAACAGGTCTGGGAAACTCACGCCGTATGACATCAGACCGCCCTCGACCACGTTATTTCTGATCTGGAACATCCCCGGAATACGGCTTTTCAGAAGGAAATCGATGATCGATCTCATATTTGCCTGATGCAACGGATCATTCGTTGTCAACACCGCGTCCGGACGGTCGGACGCTATCTGCGCGAACGCCCGATCGAAGTCCTCGTCGTTTCTGGCTTCGACTGAAATTAGCGCCATGTGGAACAGCGGTACCGCATTGCGCAGCTGGTCGAGTATGGCGGCATTCGACACGTTATCTGGATTCCAGAGCAGCGCCACGCGCGACACCGATGGAATAGCGTCTTTGAGAATCTGCAACCGTTTCGTCACCACGCCCGGACCGAGAATCGTGTTGGCGGTAACGTTTCCGCCGGGCCGGGCAAAACTCGATACCAATCCGGCGCCGATCGGGTCGCCAATCGATATCGCGACGACGGGAATAGTCTTGGTCGCCTCCTTTGCCGCTTGCGCCGCCGGCGTGCCGAACACGGCGATGACATCGACCGGTATCTGCACGAGTTCGTTTGCTGCCCAGCGCAATCGCTCTGGATTGCCGTCGGCGCGGCGATATTCGAAAGTGATGTTTTGACCTTCTATATGCTGCAGGTCGCGCAGCTGCTGACGAAACGGATCCCATGCTGGCAAATCGTCGATGATGCCGATGCGCGCGACCTTGACCGAGCCCTGCTGCGCCTGCGCGGCCTGCGGCAATCGGGTTGCCACGCCGCCAAGCAGAGTGATGAAATCGCGCCTTCGCATTGCCTCTCCCAAGGCCCGACGTCGATGATAGCCTCCAACGCGGAAATTACAGCAGGGATTTACGCCGGGCGAAATGGGGTTCCGAGGTCAACACGCCGTTTCATGGCATATTTGGCAGCGACCCTTGGCGCGCGCGCCCTGATTGAGCGTCCCCATCCGCACGGTAATTCGGAAAGATATCGTGATGCGGAAATCGTGATTAAGCGTTTGGCCATATCTAGCTTTTTGTACGCGTCGACAATGGCCACGGCCTTGGCAGCGTCCAGTAATGCACTGTCATGTGTCCGACCCAACGGGCACACCTTTGAACGTTCGCGCGGTACCGAATGGTACGATGGTCAGCACATCGAACAACGGCACCGTCGTAGTGGTGTTGAGCCAGACGACGCACAATGGAAAAGCATGGGCGTATGTCGGGACTGGAAAAGAAGAGCTGCCTGCCGGTTGGGTTTTTCAAGAGTTTCTGACTTGCACGCCGCCCGGTTAGTTACGGTATTCGGGCATGAGCGAAAAAACATGTGAGCCAAAGGCTGAGCCAGGGAAGGGCGGTGGGATATCCGCCAGAAGTGGACATTCCTGTTTGACCCAAGCGGACAACTTCTGCGACAAAAAGTCGACTTCGTTGGACAGAAGCATCAAGATATTGACCATCATCAAAGGCGAGCCGGACAAATGCCTTACCCGCTACCGGCGGCTCTCAATCTTAAAGACATTGGGCAAGACCGAGAGCTGTACGATTCGGAATATCGAAGCGGTGAAACTGCCTACTGGACACTGATCCACCGACCGATCAGTGGCCAATGTTCTCTGAGCGTGCTCGCTCCCATGAACAGCCCGATATGGCCGCCGGGCACAGTCTTTTGGACGATGCGGTCTTTTGGTGTTCCTATATACCTTGCGGCATCAAGGACCTGCTCCGGCGTCGTAATGTCATCGTCGGCACCCGCCAGTAAATAGGTCGGGCAAGTGACATCGTGGAGATTAAGCTTCCGGCCCAGGCCAACGAATTCTCCCCTGGCGAGGCGGTTCTCCTTGAAGAGCTGGGTGATCACCTGAAGATACCAGCGTCCCGGCAGGTCAATCGGGTTTTCGTACCAGCTTTCGAACGTCTCCTCCTTTGCGAGGTAAGCCGGGTCGTCGATGTGTTCGTAGAGATCGACATGATCTTGAATGTAATGCTGCTCGGGGTGCATGTTCTTCCAGCCCTGCAGCATGAACTTGCCCTTCATCAGACCGCCACCGAGCGCCACCAACTCCTCGTAGAACGATGCCGGGGATTGATGAACCATGCGTTTGATCGACCCATTCCCGGCATCCGTGTCGATCGGCGCGCCCGCGAGCACCAGTGAGTTCACTTTATCTGGAAAACGCGCCGCGATCATCGCTGACATCCAGCCACCCTGACAAAGTCCGACAAGATTTACGCGGCCGCCGAGATCGTCGATCGCTACAATGACCTCGGCGAGGTAGTTGTCGACCTCCAGATCCTTCATATCCTCGGTGGCCGACTTCCAATCGGTCAACGCCACATGGTTGATGCCGTTGGCCAAGAGAGTCTGCACCAGGCTCTGACCGTCATAGTAGTCGGCGATCATGGCCGTATGGCCAGCATGGGGCGCGTCGATGAGCGTCGGAATCCCGCCCGGCTTTCCGTAATCGCGCAGCACCATGGTCCGCAGATCGAGGCGCACCTGGTTCGGCGTCGCAAGGACAGGTCTCAGTTCGCCATGTATTTTGATCTCTTCCTCGACGAATTTGAGATTCTTCGCGTAGAGCTCGGTACCCTCCTCGAGCATCGTTGCCGCCATCGTCATCGGCCAGAATGCCGGGACGCTCAGAAGCGACTTATTTTCGGGATCGGTCATGCTTTCCAGCTTTCGTTGTTTCGATGCGAATCGAGAGGCTTGGCCTTAGGGTTCAACAATGTCCACGCATGCAGGGCGATCATCAGATCTTCATCCGTCGGAATCACCCAGGCCGAGGTACGGCTGCCCGGGCGCGTGATCAGTGCTCCGCCGGCTGCATTTGCGCTTTGATCCAGTTCCAGGCCGAGCCATACGGCATCCTCGCAAACGCGACGCCTGATCTCGGCTGCGTGCTCTCCGATGCCGGCGGTGAAGACCAAAGCGTCGATCCCGCCGAGGGCGGCGGCCATGGAGCCGAGTTCACGGCCGATGCGATACACGAACAGCGCGACCGCCTGCTTCGCCGACGGATCGTCGCTGGCCAACAGGGTTCGCATGTCGTCGCTGATGCCGGAAACACCGAACAGTCCGGACTCGTTATAGAGCAGATTGCTCACCTCAGCCGCGGTCATCCCCTTCTCCTGCATCAGATAGAGAATGACGCCCGGATCGAGGTTGCCGCACCGGCGGCTCATGGGCAGGCCATCGAGCGCCGTAAAACCCATGGTCGTCGCTACGCTCTTGCGGCTACGGATTGCACACAGGCTTGCGCCGCTGCCGAGATGGGCCACGACAACGCGACCATCGGCAGCTCCCGGACCAAGGATGTCGGGAAGAACGCTTGCGATGTATTCATAGGAAAGGCCGTGAAACCCGTACCGCCGGATGCCCTCGGCGGCGAGCCGACGCGGCAGCGCGAACGCGGTGGCGACCTCAGACTGCGTATGATGAAAAGCCGTGTCGAAGCAGGCGATCTGCGGCAATCCCGGATGAAGCTTTGTGAGGGCGTCAATGGCGGCGAGGTTGTGGGGTTGATGGAGCGGGGCCAGCGGAATGAGGCGGCGTAGCTCGGCGGTCACCGACGCGTCGATCAGGACCGGCGCGGTATAAAGCGACCCGCCATGCACCACCCGATGTCCGGCCGCGACCAGTTGATGGTCCTGAAAGTGGCCTTCCAGCCAGCGCAGCAGCGCGGCCAGCGCGTCTTCATGTGTAGTGCCTTCTGCCAGATACTCATCGACCAGCGAAGTCCGGTACGGTCTTTCGCCGTGAAATGAACGCGGTGGCCGATACCCTCGCACTCACCATCGCAAATGATGTCCTGCCGGTTCGGTCTTTCATGGCCCGGGAACACCGAGAACTTGATGCTCGACGAACCGGCGTTCAGCACGAGGATCGCGTCACTCACGGTTTCGCCCCCTTGTGACGCGCCAGCAGCAGCGCGATCGCGCAGGATCCCAATCTTGCGAGCGTCCCGTCGGAGCGGCTGGTTAGAATGATCGGAACGCGCGCTCCGAGCACGATGCCGGCCATCTGCGCTTCCGCGAGGTACTCGAGTTGCTTCGCCAGCATGTTGCCGGACTCGAGGTCTGGTACCACGAAGATGTCGGCACGGCCGGCAACCGGCGAGGTGATCCCTTTCGTCTTGGCTGACTCCGTCGAGACCGCATTGTCGAAGGCGAGCGGACCATCGAGAATGCCGCCGGTAATTTGGCCTCGATCAGCCATCTTGCAAAGTACGGCCGCATCAAGGGTAGACTTGATTTTTTCCGTGACGACCTCGACCGCGGACAGGATTGCCACGCGCGGCTCCGGTATGCCTAGGGCGTGCGCCAAATCGATCGCGTTCTGGATAATGTCCCGCTTGTCCGCCAGCGTGGGGTAAACGTTGATCGCGGCGTCGGTGATGAAGAGCGGCCTCGGGTAGTCGGGCGCGTCGATCGCAAAGACGTGGCTTATCCGCCGGGCGGTTCGCAGCCCGCGTTCTGCCGTCGACAACCGCATGCATGAGCTCATCCGTATGGAGCGCACCTTTCATCAGCGCCTCGACCTTGCCGGCGCGGGCCATGGCGACCGCCTGAGCGGCCGCGGCCTCGCTGTGCTCTGTCGACACGATCTCGTAAGGCGCCAAATCGAGCTGAGCCAGCGCGGCGGCGGCGCGTATCTTGGCCTCCGGCCCAACCAGCACCGGCGTGATGAGATTGATGCGGGCGGCTTCCACGGCGCCAAGCAGCGATGGCGTGTCGACCGGGTGGACAACCGCGGTACGGATCGGGTCGAGACCGTGAGTCATCTTGAGCAGGAGTTCATAGCGTCGCCCCTTCTGCCGCAGCTCGACTTCGGGGAGAACCACGCGGGGCCGAGAGATCTTCTCGGTCGGCGCGATGACATCCGCAGTACCGGTGATGACCACCTCTGCTTTCTGATTTACGGCCCGGCAATCGAAGATAACCCTGTGCGTTGCTTCGATCTTGTCCCTCACCTTCACCGTGACGGTGATCGTGTCACCCAGGCCAATGGGCCCCTGGAAGTGCAGGGACTGGTCGACATAGACGGTCCCCGGCCCGGGCAGCTGCGTTCCGAGCACCGTAGAGATCAGCGCGCCGCTCCACATGCCGTGCGCCACGACCTTGTGGAACAAGTCGCTTTTGGCGAACGCGTCGTCCAGATGGGTTGGATTGATGTCCCCCGACATGATCGCGAACAGCTCGATGTCCTTGTGGGTGAGCATTCGGACGAGGCTGGCCGTGTCTCCTAGCTTGATCTCGTCGAACGTCTTGTTTTCGATGCGTTCCATTCCGCTACTCCGAATTCGCTCGTTAACCGTCGACGTGTCTGCGGCGACATGCTGAATACCGTCAGAAGTTAGGGCCTTCGCGCGCCGGGACTTTTAAGATCTCACTTCGCCAGCCGCTTGCGGATCACCTGTAATTCCTTTCGGCGCTTTGCGCTCGATTTGGGGTAGCTCATTTCGAGTCCTTGAACGTATCGAGGACGACTTGAGATACGATCAACCGAGCGTTCTCTTTGTCGTCGGCGGGAACGACATACCAGGGAGCGTCTCTTGTGCTTGTGGCACCGAGGCATTGCTCATAGGCCTGTCATGTAATCGTTTCAAAACTTCCTCTCCGTTATATCTGCAGCGCTGAACTTCCAGTTGTTTTCCGGCTCATCGATGCGCTCGAGAAAGCGCTTTCGCTGCTCTTCCTTCGAGGGGTGCAGGAAGAACTTGATGATGCGCGTGCCGTTCGCGTGGAGGTGTCTCTCCAAGTCGACGATCGAACGATACCGATTCCGCCAAACCGCCTGCTTGGCGAGCGAGCTGTCCGGAAGCCCCTCGCTGCGGGAGAATCTCCGGATGGACGCGGGCGATCAGCACCTCCTCGTAATAAGATCGATTGAAGATGCCGATCCGCCCGCGCTCGGGCAGATCGCGCGTGGTACGCCACAGAAAATCGTGCTCCAGCTCCTCCGCGCTCGGATGTTTGAAGCTGAATACCTGACAGCCTTGAGGATTGACGCCGGACATTACGTGCCGGATGGCGCCATCTTTTCCGGCGGCATCCATCGCCTGAAAGATCAATAGGACGGCATGGCGGTTCGATGCATAGAGAAGCTGCTGTTGCGAACTCAATTGCGCGACATGCTCTGCCAGCAGCTTTTGATACTGCTCCTTCGACTTGTACACGGGTTTCACGGTCGTCGGCCATTTATGAAGATTGACATCATTTCCTTTACGCACGCGGTAGTCCTTCGGAGTTATTTTCATCTCCACCCTTTCCGCATCGCTTGCCGAATGAGTTGCGTTCCGTCACCGACCTTGAACTCCGGCCGCCCACGATCTCTCGTAATGCCAATGCTATTCATTCCTGCTCCACGCTCAGCGATTCGAAGCCGGAGATGACGTCGAACAATTCCTCGTCGATGCCACTCTGGCGCAGACGGTGGAATGTCCCGTTGAGGTCCTCCAGCAGTTCGTCGATGTTCTTGTCGGCGCGTTGCATCGCCGCGAGTCGACTGGCGTTTTCGCTTGACAGCGATTTCGCGCACGCGCGGAACAACGAGACGAACAGATATTCGCGAATGAGCGCGCGAAGGGTGGCGGTGGTTTCCCCCATCACTTCGGGCAAGTTTCCGGT
>CAVTNA010000026.1:0-88051 GCA_963735835.1 uncultured Alphaproteobacteria bacterium
GCGAATTCCTTCGCCGAGCTGCTGCAGCCGATCCCGAACGCCGCAGCGCTGCTGCAGGCGGTCGACGAAGTCCGCTCCCGGCCTGTCAGCGAACGAAAACGTCCAGCTGGCGCAGCTCTACATCCGTGAGCACCACCATCACCACCATCATCATCATGCCTATCGTCGCTATGCTCCGCGCATCGTCGTGGTGCCGCCGCGATACGGCCGGTATCACCATCACCACCACCATCATCACAGCTTCTACCGCCGCGACTACTGAGGTAACGCGGCATCGGATGATGCGAAAACAGGACCTTAAGGGTCCTGTTTTTTTACGCCGGATTGACCGACTTCATCATGCCCGGCCATGACGACACGGCGATGAGGGGGCCCTAATCCTGGCGGGCTTTTTCCTTTGCCGCGCGATGTAGGTGCCGATAGGTGCCGTCGAACACGGTGTCGGTCGACGATGTCCACTCGGTCCCGCCCGACAACGCCGGCCGGCTGTGATAGATGCGCCGCGCCTGCAGCTCGCGCTCGGCCGCTTCCTCCTCGCCCATCCGTTCGAGCTCGAAACGGGCTTCCTCGGGGATCACGATGATCTGCGCGAACGGCTCGTTCGGCCTGAAGATGTGAGTACGACCCTCTGCCGGCGCCTTGAAAACGCAAAAGAACATCATCGGCCACCAATTTCGCAGCAGCGCCGGCACCGCGATCGGCACGGTGTCGGTGCGGTCGGGGTATAGAACCGCGGGTGCGGTTCGGTGCGGATCGCCATGCCCTTTTCGACCTTGAGATCGAGCAAGATCTGGTAGGTGTAAAAATGATCGCCGAAATTCCGGAACGGCGGCCACTGCACGTCGCCGTCCGGCGGCGGTCCCCACTCTCCCTCCAGTATCAGGCGGCCATCCCTGGTGCTGACGTGCAGTTCGTTGTCGTAGGGGTAAAACAGTTCGATCCCGTATTGCGCGCCTTCCGAAAAGGGAACGCAATGCCACACCTGTTCGCGCGAACCATTCACGCGCGGTTCGCGTTTTCCGGCCCATCCGGGAATCTCGAGCCTGGTTCGACGCGGCGCGAGCCGCGGATCGTTCAAGCGGTATTTGACCTTGTCCATGAAATCTCCAGGCTGGTATTCCGGGAAATCGAACGGGCACCGGCCGTAACGGTTCCATTCCGCGGCATCGGAAAATCAGGGAAAAGCGGCCTGGCGACAAGCGGGCGAGTTTGACCCCACCCGGTCGAGCCTTTATATCTTTAGAACTCTTCTAAATCCTTCCCGGGAATGCTCTGATGAAGAATTTCGCCGATTTGACCGAGCGCGAAGTGCTGGCGGTTGCGATCTCCGCGGAGGAGGAAGACAGCCGCATCTATATGAGCTTCGCGGAGGATCTGACCGAGCGCTATCCGGAATTGGCCAAGATATTCGAGGAGATGGCGGAGGAGGAAAAGGGCCATCGCCACATGCTGCTGGAAATGTACGAAAAACGTTTCGGCCCCAACCTCCCGCCCATTCGCAGACAGGACGTCAAGGGATTTTTGCGCCGCCGCCCGATCTGGCTGACCAAGAACCTGTCGCTCGACACCATCCGCAAGGAAGCCGAGACGATGGAGTTCGAAGCCGAGCGGTTCTATGTCAAGGCGGCCGAACAGACCCAGGATGTCGGCGTCCGCAGGCTGCTTGGCGATCTTGCGGAAGCGGAAAAAGGTCACGAGAACGTCGCGGCAAGGTTGACCGACCAGATCCTCAGTCCGGACGTTCGCGAGCAGGAGGACAAGACCCGCCGGCGCGTGTTCGTCCTGCAATATGTGCAGCCGGGTCTCGCCGGATTGATGGACGGCTCGGTGTCGACGCTGGCGCCGCTGTTCGCCGCCGCCTTTGCGACCCATCATAACTGGCAGACGTTTCTGGTCGGACTAGCCGCTTCGATCGGCGCCGGCATCAGCATGGGTTTTGCGGAAGCGCTGTCCGACGATGGATCGCTGACCGGCCGCGGTTCGCCCTGGTTGCGCGGCGTCACCTGCGGGTTGATGACCACGCTCGGCGGTCTCGGCCACACCATGCCCTATCTGGTTCCGGATTTCTGGGCCAATGCGTTTGGGATCGCGACCGCGATCGCGGGCGTCGTGGTGTTCTTCGAGCTGTGGGCCATCGCCTACATTCGCGCGCGCTATATGGACACGCCGTTCCTGCATGCGGTGTTCCAGATCGTGCTCGGCGGCGCCATCGTGCTCGCGGTCGGTATTCTCATTGGAGCGGCCTAAGGCATTGCGGCAATGATGAAGCCACGTTTCGACCGCGGCTTCCGGCGCCCCTTCTGCCTGCTGGCCGCGCTCGGAGCAAACGAACGCACAACCGCTGCCGGACCTGTCAATCCGATGGCGCACGCTCCGCGCGATTTCGCTTGAACCAACCGACGAGAACGCCGGCAACGCCCCAGAAGGATCCTGATGACCGCTCGCTTGCAATATGGCCCTACCGCAAAAATCTTCCACTGGCTCATCGTGGCGTTGCTGCTCGTGCAATACTCGATCGGCTGGCTGATGCCGGACATTCATCGCGGCGACAAACCCGGCGCCGCCATGACGTTCCATGTCTCGGTCGGATTGACCGTGCTGGTGCTGATCGTCTTGCGGTTCGCGTGGCGGCTTGGCCACCCCGTTAGCCCCGAGAGCTCGCTGCCACCCTGGCAGCGGCTGAGCTCGGAAGCCGTGCACTGGCTGCTGTACGCGCTGGTGCTGGCCACGACCGTTACCGGCTGGCTGTTCGCCTCGTTTCGCGGCTGGTCGATGTCGTACTTCTTTCTCGCGCCGATGCCGATGCTGGCGTCTGACAATGCGGCAGCCGGGAAGGCCATCGATGGCCTGCATCAGGCGATGGAATGGGCGCTGCTGGCGCTGATCGGCATCCACGTCGCCTCCGCGCTGGTCCACATCTTCATCTACCGCGACCGCATCATGCAGCGGATGCTGCCGGGATAACAGGGATCAATGACCAGGCACGGAGGGCCCGCCAATGAGAAATGATCTCGCTGAACTGACGACGCTCAATCGGGACTATGTCGCCGCGGTACAGAATTCAGACGTGAAACGGTTCGACGAGATCCTCGCCGACGATTTCTGGTGCTCCAATCCCGACAAGTCGCTGGTCGATCGGCCAGGTTTTCTCAGGCAGACCGCGATGCCGGTGACGATCCGGAATTTCGAAGCCCACGACGTCAGGATTCGCCTGATGGGCGATTTTGCGATCATCCATGCCAGGACCAGCTACACCACGGCGGACGGTCAACAGGCCTTCGGCCGCTACACCGACGTCTGGGCGCGGCAGAACGGCCGCTGGCTTGCGGTATCGGCGCACGTGTCGCGGTAGAGGCGCTTCTCGTATCTCAGTCTCTCTTCATCCCTCCCCCCGCTCTTGCGGTGGGGAGGGTCGGCCGGAGCGAAGCGGAGGCCGGGGTGGGGGGTCTATCCGCGAGTGCGCTTCTGCGGATAGACCCCCCACCCGACACATCGTTCGCTGCGCTCACGATGCGCCACCCTCCCCACCGCGGGATTAGCCTCACCGCAAGCGGGGAGAGGAGATAGCCTCACTTATCGAACACGATCACGCTGCGCACGGTCTTGCCAGCCTTCATCGCGGCAAAGCCCTCGTTGATTTCAGACAGTTTCAGCTTCGCCGAAATCCAGTCTTCGAGATGCAGCCTGCCGCGCATGTAGAACTCGATCAGCCGCGGCATGTCGACGCGGAAATGGTTCGAGCCCATCGACGAGCCCTGGATCTTGCGCTCGCGCAGGAAGTCGAAGCCGTGCAGCTCGATCTTCTGGCCGAACGGAATCATGCCGACGATGGTCGCGGTGCCGCCGGGCGCCAGCATCGCGAAGGCCTGCTCCGCGGTCTCCTTGCGGCCCAGCACCTCGAACGAATGATGCACCCCGCCACCCGTGAGATCGCGTACCTGCTGCACCACGTCGCCATTGCGGGGATCGACGATGTCGGTGGCGCCGAGTTTGGTCGCCAGTTGCAGCTTCGCCGGATTGGTATCGACCGCGATGATGCGGCCGGCGCCCGCGATCTCCGCGCCGTTGATCGCGGCCATGCCGACGCCGCCGCAGCCGATCACCACCACGCTCTCGCCGGGCGCGACCTTGGCGGTGTTGACGACCGCGCCGTAGCCGGTGATGACGCCGCAGCCGATCAAGGCCGCGAGATCGAGCGGCATGTCCTTGCGGATTTTGACGATGGCGTTTTCGTGCACCAGCATCTGCTCGGCAAAGGACGACAGATTGAGGAACTGGTTCAGCTTCTCCGATCGCGCCCATGACAGGCGGTTGGAGACACCCGGCATCAGCTTCACCGTGGTGTCGGTGCACAGCACCGGCCGGCCCGTGGTGCAATTGTCGCAGGTGCCGCAGAATACCGACAGACAGGTGACGACGTGATCGCCGGGCTTTACGTAGGTCACGTCGGAGCCGACCTGCTCGACGACACCTGCGGATTCGTGGCCGAGCACCGCCGGCAGCGGGTGCGGATAAAGCCCTTCCATGAAATGCAGGTCGGAGTGACAGAGCCCGGCGACCGAGGTGCGGATCAGGACCTCGCGCGGTCCGGGCTTCTGCAGGCTGACGTCCTCGATCACCAGCGGCTTGTTGACTTCATGCAGGACGGCGGCCTTCATCGGAGTTTCCTCTGTTTTGTTGTGTTCAGGTCATTCCGGAGCGACGCGTAGCGTCGATCCCGGAAAATGCGAGCCTACCTAGCCGCCGCAAGCAATTCGCCAACCTCGGCCATGCCGACGGCGCGCTCTCCGAGCAGATGATCGGTGATGGCGCCCTGCACCGAATTTTCCGTGAGCCGGAACACGCCCTTGCGTTCTGGATGGTTGTTTTGGATGATATAGATCATGTCAGAATGAAGCAGGCGATAACAGCCGCCACAAGACCTATCGGGAGGAACCCTCATGGCGGACGAATATCGCATCATCGGCGCCGAGATGTCGCCCTACTCGGTCAAGATACGCTCCTATTTTCGCTACAAAGCCATCCCGCATCAATGGGTTTTGCGCAACGCGGCCAGCCAGGCGGAATTCGAGAAATACGCCAGGATGCCGATCATTCCGCTGGTGGTTACGCCGGAGGGCACTGGCATTCAGGACTTAACGCCTGTCATCGACGCGATGGAAAAGCTTTTTCCGGAGCCGTCGATCCATCCCGATGACGCCGTCGCCAGCTTCGTCTCCGCATTGATCGAGGAATTCGGCGACGAATGGGGCAACAAATGGATGTTCCACTACCGCTGGGCCCGCGACGTCGATCAGATCAGCGCTGCCGGCCGCATCGCGCGGATGCGCGGACCTGCGGCGGACGAGGACAAGCACGCCGCGTTCGCCGGCCAGGTTCGGGCCCGCATGGTCGACCGGGTGTGGTTCGTCGGCTCCAACGCACTGACGGCGCCGCAGATCGAGGCCGGTTTTATCGATATGCTGGGACTGCTGGACGCCCATCTCGCTGATCGCCCCTATCTGTTCGGTGGACGACCCGCGTTCGGCGACTTTGGTCTGTGGGGACAGATTTACGAAATGTGGACCGATCCGACCGCGGGCGCCATCATCGGCGGCGGCGCGCCGCATGTGCTCGACTGGGTGCACCGCATGCTGTGGCCGAAGGCCGAGGGCAAGTTTGAAGTCTGGTCGAGGCTTGAGCCGACCCTGATGCCTATCCTGACCCGGCAGGTTGGCGCGCAGTTCATGCCGTGGACCTGCGCCAACGAAAAGGCGCTGGCCGAGCATCGGGAAGAATTCAGCGTCACGCTCGGCGACAAGGTCTGGACCCAGAAACCGCAAAAATATCACGCGCGATCGCTCAGTATGCTGCGCGCCAAATATGCAGCCGCGGCGGACAAGGCCAGGCTCGACCCTGTTCTGGAACAAGCGGGCTGTCTCGCCGGGTTGCGCGGCTGAAAAGCCAGGGAAAGGGAAACGCTCATGGAAATCCCAAAATACAGGATCGCCCTGATTGTCGGCGCCGGCGAGGGGCTGAGTGCGTCGCTGGCGCGGCTGTTCGCCAGGCAAGGCGTCCGCGTTGCGCTGGCCGCGCGTCAAATCGAAAAGCTCGGCGCGCTCTGCCGTGAGACCGACGCGCGCGCCTTTGCCTGCAACGCCACCGAGCCCGATGACGTCGAGCGCCTGTTCGGTCTCGTCGAGCGCGAGATCGGTACGCCCGATGTCGTCGTCTATAACGCCAGTGCGCGGGCGCGCGGCGCCTTCACGGATCTGGTGCCTTCGGAGGTGGCGCAGGCGATCGCCGTCAGCGCGTTCGGCGGCTTTCTGGTGGCGCAGCAGGCGGCAAAGCGGATGCTGCCCGGCAGGCACGGCGCGATTCTGTTCACCGGGGCGTCCGCGAGCGTCAAGGGCTATCCGCAATCCGCACCCTTCGCGATGGGCAAGTTCGCGCTGCGCGGTCTGGCGCAGAGCATGGCGCGCGAATTGTCACCGCAGGGCATTCACGTCGCGCATTTCGTCATCGACGGCGGCATTCGCAGCGCCGCGCGCGTTGAGCCGCCCGACCGGCCGGATTCGATGCTCGACCCCGACGCCATTGCCTTGAGCTACTGGAACGTGCTGCAACAGCCGCGCAGCGCCTGGACCTGGGAGCTGGAATTGCGGCCCTGGGTGGAGAAGTTTTGAGAAACGATCGTCATTCCGGGGCGATGCGATGCATCGAACCACGATGTGCAATTGCACATCGGAGAATTCCGAGATTCCGGGTCTGGTGCTGACGCACCATCCCGGAATGACGAAGAAAAAATGAGGGAATTCCAAGTGACCACCGAAATCACCATCGACACCGGCACCAGCGAACTCTTGTGCGCGATCCGCGACCGCGTCGCCATCATCACGCTGAACCGCCCCGAGGTTCGCAACGCGCTGTCCGACGAGCTGACGCCGGCGTTGCGCAGCATGATCAAGACCTGCGGCGAGAATCCGCAAGTCGGCGTGCTCTTGATCACCGGCGCCGGCACCGCCTTCTGCGCCGGCGGCAACGTCAAGGGCATGGGCGCCCACCGCGACAGGAAGAAGCTGGAAATGTCCTATGACGAGAAGGTCGCCGACCTGCAGGAACGCCAGCGCCTGCTGACCGGCGCGCTGATCTCGGTGCGCAAGCCGACCATCGCGGCGCTGCCCGGCCCCGCGGTCGGCGCGGGCCTCGCCATCGCCATGGCCTGCGATATCAGGATCGCCGCGCAATCGGCCTTCGTTTCCACTGGCTATCTGCGGGTGGGCCTGAGCGGCGATTATGGCATCGCCTGGCTGCTGACGCGGCTGGTCGGGACGTCGCGGGCGCGGGAATTGATGTTCACCGCCGACAAGGTCGATGCGGCGAGATGCGAGGCGATCGGCCTCGTCAACCGCGTGGTGCCGGACGACAGGCTGCAGGACGAGGCGTTCACGCTGGCAAAATCGATCGCAGAAGGCCCGACCATTGCGCTGCGCTACATGAAGGACAATCTCGACGAAGCCCTGATGTTCGATTTTGCCACTGCCCGCGACCATGAGGCCGAACGACTGGTCCGCACCACCCTGACCGCCGATCACCGCGAGGCGGTGCAGGCTTTTATCGAGAAGCGTAAAGCGGCGTTTACGGGGAAATGAAAAATCAGTTCGCCGCAGCCGCGCTCGGCGCAAACTTTTGCGCCGCGAGCCGCCAGCTGGCGCAGGGAATCTCCGGGGGTGCTGCATCGACATGCTTTCTCGAAGCGAACCAGCTTCCAGTCATCGGGATGATGCGCGAAGGCGAAGCCGGATTTGCGGGCGAGCGCGATCATCGCCTCATTGGAGCGCAGGGTATCGCCAAACAGGCGTTTTGAGCCGAACGCGGCGGCGCGGCATTCCAGATTCCTCAGCAAGGCCGAACCGATGCCCTGGCCCTGCCAGCGGTCGTCGACCGACAGCCCGAATTCGAAACTGCCGGTATCGGCGTCGAAGGCGTAGCGGGCTTCGCCGACGATGGTCTCGTGGCCATCGATCATCGTGGTCGCGATCACGCTGAAGCGCTCGTCCTCGCCGACATGAACAAAATGCTCGAGAAGGGTTTGCGGCAATTCGCTGATGGCGCCGAGGAAGCGGTTGTAGCGGGAGCGGGTCGTGAGCGACCGGATGTAGGCCTGCAGCGCGCCGGCGTCGCCGGGCTCGACAAAGCGAACCTTCAACGACTTTCCGCTGCGCAGCCGCAGCACGTCGGAATACTGGCGCAGGTCATCAAAGCGAAGCGCGGTCATGGCAGGCTCCCATCTTTTCTCGCAAAGACGATGGCCGGCGTCCCCCTGAAGAGGCGGCGCCGGCGCGCATGATCCGCCAAAGTGTGAGCGGTTTGGCGATAAGATCGATGCGCATTTAAAATTTGGGGCGCGACCGGACGCAAAACCGGACTCCACTTTTGCTGGTCGCGCTCCCGGCTGTTTAAGCCCGCCAAAACGGCTTTTCGGCTTCGTGAACGATGTCGCTCCGGGACAGGCCGACATCATGCAGGTCGCGATCGGTCCACTGGGCCAATTCACGCCGCTGACGCATGCGCTCGCGCCAGACATGCAGGGTCTCTCTGAGCTCTGCCCAGAGGCCATAGCCATGATTATTTATCATCGATTGATGTGAGGTGATGGACATCTCGTCCTCCTGAATTTAAGCTCTCGGTGCCAATATCAGCTCTGATCCGGGCTTTCGACAAACGACACTTTGTCCCGCCTTACATGAGATAGAGTCATGCATAGCTCGGCTCGGGAAATGACCGCCAGATTGCCGTCACTCAATGGATTGCGCGCTTTCGAGGCCGCGGCCCGGCACCTGAGCTTCACCCTTGCGGCGGCCGAACTGAACGTCACGCAGACCGCGATCAGTCATCAGATCCGGCGGCTCGAGGAGGAACTCGGGATCCGCCTGTTCGTCCGCCAGAACCGCGCGCTGGCGTTGACGCCGGAGGCCAAGGATTATCTCCCCGGCATCCGCGCGGCGTTCAACGATCTCAGGCTCGCCACCGACCGGCTGCTGCGCAAGGACGATGGCCATGTGCTGACGGTCTCCACGCTGGCGTCGCTGGCCGCCAAGTGGCTGCTGCCGCGGCTTTCCACATTCCAGGAAGCGCATCCCGGCATCGACGTCCGCATCACCACGTCGACCGGCCTGGTCGATTTCAGGACCGGCGACGTCGATGCCGCGATCCGCTATGGCCGCGGCCATTGGCCGGGACTGCGCGCCGACTGGCTGATGGCCGATGAGTTGTTTCCCGTGTGCAGCCCGGCGCTGCTCACAGGGGACAAGCCGCTGCGCAGCCCTGAGGATCTCGCCAACCAGACGCTGCTGCACAGCAGCGGCGGCTATGACGACGACTGGCGGCTGTGGCTCACGGCCGCGGGACTGCCGTCGAATATCTCGAAGCAGCCCGGATTGAGCTTCGATCTGATTTTCATGACCGTGCAGGCGGCGATCGACGGCATCGGGGTTGCGATGGGGCGAACCTCCTATGTCGAGGCCGACATCGCCAAGGGCAGGCTGGTGGTTCCATTCAAGATCGCGCTGCCGGCGGACGCCGGCTTCTATCTTGTCTCGCCCGAGGCGAAAGCCGATCCGCCCAAGCTCAGGGCTTTCCGGCAATGGCTGAAAGCTTCGGTGCAGGCCAAGGCCTGAAAAGCAATCCACGTCTGCGCCCGTATCGGGTTCAGCCGGTGTTTTCCGGTTGGTCGCGCCGCGACGGCGTGGCAGATTGCCGCCTCGCGTAAGGTAACTGTCGGCTGGCGAGAAGCCTTCGCGCACTGGCCGACAGCAGGGAGAAATTCGCCAATGTCGCAAACGTCGGAATTGCAGCCGCCGCAGATCAAGAATTGTATCGGCGCCATTCTGCGCGCCACCAGCGGCAATTTCCTCGAGCAGTTCGATTTCTTCCTGTTCGGCTTTTATGCGTCCTACATCGCGAAAGCGTTCTTCCCGTCCGAAAACGAGACCGCAGCCCTGCTCAACACCTTCGGGGTGTTCTGGCTCGGCGCGCTGATGCGCCCGGTCGGCGCCATCGTGCTCGGCGCCTATATCGACCGGATCGGCCGCCGCCTTGGCTTGATCGTCACATTGGCGATCATGGCCGCCGGCACGGTGACCATCGCGGTCTGTCCGACCTATGCCACGATCGGCGTTGCCGCACCTGTCATCGTGCTGATCGGCCGCCTGCTGCAGGGCTTCTCCGCCGGCGTCGAACTCGGCGGCGTGTCGGTCTATCTTGCCGAGATCGCCACCCCCGGCAACCGCGGCTTCTACACTTCGTTCCAGTCCTCCAGCCAGCAGGTCGCGATCTTCATCGCCGCCATCATTGGCTATGTGCTGAGCGAAATGATGCCGGCGGATGCGGTGGCGGCCTGGGGCTGGCGCATTCCGTTCTTCATCGGCTGCATGATCATTCCCTTTATCTTCTTCCTGCGCCGGACGCTGGAGGAGACGCCGGCGTTCCTGGCGATGAAGAAGCACCCCTCGACCAAGGAGGTCTTCAGCTCGGCGGCGCTGAACTGGAAGATCATCCTGCTCGGAATGATGCTGGCGGCGATGACCACCGTCACCTTCTACTTCGTCACCGTCTACACGCCGACCTTCGGCAAGACCGTGCTGAAACTCTCCAGCCAGGACGCCCTCCTGGTCACGCTTTTGGTTGCGGTGACCAACTTCATCTGGAATCCGGTCGGCGGCGCGCTGTCCGACCGGGTCGGCCGCAGGCCGGTGTTGCTGGCGATCGCAGGCCTGTCCTTTGTCACTGCCTATCCGGCGCTGCTCTGGCTCACGGCGGCCCCGACGTTCGGCAAGATGCTGGCGGTTGAGTTGATGTTTTCCATGTATTTCGGCGTCTACAGCGGCACCATGCTGGGGGCGCTGGTTGAAATCGTCCCGGCGCATATCCGCACCACCTGCTTCTCGCTGGCCTTTGCGCTTGCCGCGGCGCTGTTCGGCACCTTCACGCCGTTTGCGGCGACCTCGCTGATCGCCATGACCGGCGACAGGGCGTCGCCGGGCTTCTGGCTGATGTGCGCCGCAGCCAGCGGCTTCATCGCCGCCATCGTCATCTATCGCAGCGGGGCGATCGAGGCGCGC
Organism: uncultured Alphaproteobacteria bacterium; assembly: GCA_963735835.1. Lineage (GTDB taxonomy): Bacteria > Pseudomonadota > Alphaproteobacteria > Rhizobiales > Xanthobacteraceae > Bradyrhizobium. The sequence continues at coordinate 11,103 of CAVTNA010000026.1, forward strand.
GAACAAGCGGTCGCGGCGCAGCAGGTGACAGCCAGCCGGGCCGAAGTGCTATCAAGATAACAGCAATGCGTCACGGCAATTGGGCAGCGCGCTGGCCGGCCGTTGTGCCCGCGATCCTGCCGAACACCGAGCCATTCATCAGGCCGGTACCGCCGGGATAATTGAAATAGAAGATTCCGCCGACCAGCTCACCGGCCGCGAACAGGCCGGGAATCGGCGCACCGTCGGTGTCGATGACGCGCGCGCTGGTGTCGATCTTCAGTCCGCCGAAGGTGAAGGTTAGCCCGCAGGTCACGGCGTAGGCTTCGAACGGTCCCTGGTCCACCGTGTTGGCCCAATTCGATTTCGGAATCGCAAGGCCCCTGGTGCCACGGCCGTCCTTGACGTTCGGATCGAACGGCACGTCGGTCATGACAGCCTTGTTGTAGCTCTGAATCGTCTCCAGCGCCTTTTCGGCGTTGACGTCGTCGAGCTTCTTGACCAGCTCCTCGAGTGTATCGGCACGAACCTTGGTCACTCGCTTGATGCGATATTCGTCGCGCAGCATCGGGATAATCTTGCTGTCGAACACCTGCCAGGCGAACTGTCCGGGCTGCATCAGGATCACGCGGCCGTATTTCGCATAGGTGTAGTTGCGGAAATCCGCGCCCTCGTCGACGAAGCGCTCGCCATTGGCATTGATCATGATGCCCCAGGGATAGGAGTGCTTCTGAAAATTATCGCCGACGGTAAGATCGCCGAATTCCGGCGCATTTCGATCCCAGCCGACGGCGTGGCCGCCCGACCAGTTGCCGGTCGGCATCGCGCCGATGTCGAGCGCCATCTTGATGCCGTCGCCGGTGTTGAAACGGGTGCCGCGAATCTTGGCGAGTTCCCAGGTCGGCCCGAGATAACGCGTGCGCATTTCGGTATTGGCCTGGAAGCCGCCGGCCGCCAGCACCACGCACTTTGCTTTCACCTCGACGGTCTTGCCGTCGTGCTTGACCTTGACGCCCTTGACGCCGTCGTCGTCGGAAAGCAGCGAGAGCGCCCGAGCGCTATAGGCGATCGCGACCTTGTTCTTGGCTGCGATCTTGGTCCAGCCTTCGACCAGGCCCGGTCCGCCGCCCCACGCTTCCACCGTCAGCCCGCCCCAGAATTTGAACATGCCGTTGATCTTGTAGGCCTGACGGCCCCAGATCGGCATGAAGCGCATTCCCTTCTCACGCATCCAGAGCATGGTTGCCTTGCTGCGCGTGACCAGGATTTCGCAAAGATCGGGATCGGTGCGGTATTCGGTGATACGGCCCATGTCGTCGAAGAATTTCTCCTCGGTGTAGGTGCCGAAATCGGATTTCGAGACTTCCTCGTCGGTGAGATCGGGCATCAGCGCGCGCAAATCCTCGACGCCGTCATAGACGCAGCGGAACGCACCGGCGGTGAAGCGGCTGTTGCCGCCGGCCTCGTCTTCGGGCGCGCGCTCCAGCATCAAGACCGAGACGCCGCTTTCGGCCGCGGCAACGGCCGCACAAAACGCCGCATTGCCGGCGCCGACGACGATAACGTCCACAGAAGGGGGTAACGCGCTGCTCATGATTATTTCTCGACACTCATTCAGGAAACGGAGTTTATTGGGAGGTTGCTAAAGACCGGTCACAAATCCACCACCACGTAATCGCTTTCCACCGACACCGCCAAGGTCTCGGCGATGTACGGCCCCTTCACCACGCTGGCGCCCGGCTCGACATTGACCGGATAGGCGCGCGCGCGAAAGCGTTTGGGGTCGCAGTAGGACTGGCCGGTGCGGATGTCGAATTCCCAGCCGTGCCAGGGGCAGCGGATGATCTCGCCGAGCCTCGTATATTCGATCTCGCCCGGATCGGACGATTGCGCGAGCCCGATCAGCGGCCCCTCGCACAACGCCGCGCCCTGATGCGGGCAGCGGTTCAACAGGCCGAAGAACTCACCGTTGATGTTGAAGATCGCGATCGGGCGCTCGTCGATGGTGAGAAATTTTCGCGTGCCCGGCGGCAATTCGTCCACGGGAGCGATGACGTGACGGGTCATGAAAGCATGATCAAGGTTGAGCCAGGGCCGCCGGCGGACTTCACCTCTCCCTTGGGAGAGGTCGAATTGCAACGCAATTCGGGTGAGGGGTTCAGGTCTATCGAGAGAACGTAACCCCTCACCCGGATCGCTAGCGCGATCCGACCTCTCCCGACGGGAGAGGTAAACTGAGCCCGCGGAAAAACCGGTCCAATCAAAGCCGTCCTCTGCTAAGCCAAACCGTACAGCTTCATCGCGTTGGTGAGATAAAACGCCTCGCGGTTGGCGTCGCTGACGCCCGCCGGCAACACCCGCGACGGGTCGTCGTAATCCCAGTGCGGATAGTCGGTGGCGAACAGCAGCTTGTCCCAGCCGACCCAGCCGATCACGTCGAGCAGATGATCGCGCCTTTCAGGGTCCTCCATCGGCTGCGTGGTCCAGAAGATGTGGTCGCGGATATATTCCGACGGCGGACGCTTGAGATGCGGCACCTCGCTCTGCAGCCGCTTCCAGTTCCTGTCGAGCCGCCATGACAGCGACGGCGCCCAGCCGAAGCCGGCCTCGATCATGATCATCTTGAGCTTCGGATGCCGCTCGAACACGCCCTCCAGCACGATCGAGGCGAGCACGGTCTGCTGGCACTGCGAATGGCCGACCATCTCCTCGATGTAATAGCTCGGCCAGCCCGAGGCTGTGATCGGGTTGCCGCCGAAACCGAAGGCGTGCACGCCGACGGGAAGCCCGGCCTCTTCGGCGGCCTCGTAGATCGGCCAGTAGCGGCGCTGCCCCAGCGGCTCGACGTTGCGGCTGAGCAGCAGCACCTGGACAAAATTCTTGTCGCCGGCGCGCTTGCGGATTTCGGCGGCGGCAGCCGGACCGTCCTCGTTGGCGACCACGACAGAGGCTTTCAGGCGGCTGTCCTTGCTGGTCCATTTCTCGATCTGCCAGTCGTTGACCGCCGAGCAGATCGCCGCGGCGAGATCGTGATTGCGGATGCCCTGCCCGGTGGCGAGCGGGTTGAGCACGCCAAGCACGACATTGTTCGGATCGAGATGCTGGGCCTGCATGAACGACAGCGACGAACCCTGCGGACCGCCTTCCGGCGGATAGGCATCGCGGCGCGAGGCATTGGGCTGCGCCTTCGGATAGGGCGGGCCTTCCATCATGCCCTGATAGGGATGCTTGTCGTAGGTCTCGAGATGGGTGTGCCAGCGCTTGGCCAGATACGGATATAACTCCGTCTTGGTCGCGCGCGCCGGATGGATATCGCCATCGGCAATCGCGGTCTTGGCGTGAACGGACGAGGCCGGCTCCGGGCGGTCGCGGAACTGCACGTTCATGGCGTCGTCTCCTTGAGGACCGGTTGCTTCAGCCGGCCGTAGGTCGCAAGCGGGTTATCGATCATGATCTTGCGCACAAGATCCGACGACATTCCCTCGGGCAGCACTGCGTCATCCTCGAATTGCCAGTGCGGATAATCCGTTGAGAATAGGAGCAATTCATCCGACTGCATATGGTCAAACAGGCGATTTAATGTCTGCGGGATCCGGCGGCGCATCGATCGGCTGCAGCGAAAACCGGATGTTGCTGCGCACAATCTCCAGCGGCGCGCGGTCCACCCACGGCGTTTCCATCCGGATGCCGCGCCAGAACTTGTGCAGCCGCCACAGATAGGACGGCAGCCAGGTGAAGCCGCTTTCCAGCATCACCATTTTCAGGTTCGGATGCCGCGCGAACACGCCCTCGACGATCAGGCTGGTCAGTTGGCGTCTGAAACGCCTGCGCCTGCGCGACGTAATCCTCGATGTGATAGGAGCCCCAGCCGACCGATGTCGGCGGGTTGTGATAGTCGCTGCCGGCGTGGATGCCGATCGGCAGGCCCAGCCGCTCGGCGGCGGCGTAGATCGGCCAGTAGGCGCGCTTGCCCGAGCGGCATGTCGCCCATCACCAGCATCAGCACCTGAACGAAACGCGGATCGGCGGCGCAGCGCTCGATCTCCGCGACCGATTTCTCGACGCTCTGCACCGGAATCACGATCGAGCCGCGCAGCCGCGCATCCTTGTCGAGCCATTCCCTGGCCAGCCAGTCGTTCAGCGCGCGGCAAAAGGCGTCCGCCATGTCCTCGGAGAACACCATCTGCACGCCGTACAGCGGATTGCAGATGCCGAAAGCTGACACCGAACGGATCGAGCGCCTGGGCCTGCATGTCTTCAAGGCTGCGAGCCGGGCTTGCCCTGCGCCGGCCGCCAGTCCGGCCGCGAGGAGATCGGCGAATTCGGCGGGATAGGATTGCGACACCAGATCGGTCATTCCGCGCGTCGTGACCTGATCGCGCCAGTAATCGTTGAGATAGGGCAACAGGCTGGTCAAATGAGGAACGGCAGGATGCAGATCGCAATCCACGCCGCCCGCGATCGGTGACGTCATGACTTGGTTTCCTCTTGCGCGCGGCGTCCGATCACTGAATTGCGGGATACCCTATGGCGCGTCGGCGCTCGCCGTCCATCGGACGGGCCCGCCGACCTCGAGTCGGCAGCCATGCAATCCTGTGCTAGGACAGCGGAAATCGCCGCGAGGGGGTAGCATGAACAGGGGCTGAGAATTGCCGTCGTCGCAACCATCATGGCGTTATCCTCTCCGGTATCGGCCCAGCAGCCGCCGGCCGCCTCACCGCCACCGCCGGATTTTTCAAAGGTCGAGATCAGGACCACCGACCTCGGCGACAACGTCTACATGCTCGAAGGCCAGGGCGGAAATATCACGGTCGCGGTGGCGACGGACGGCATCATCATGGTCGACGGCGCAGTTCGCGCCGCTGCATGACAAGATCAAGGCCGCGATCGCCAGCGATCTCGAACCAGCCGATCAGATATCTCATCAACACGCATTATCACGGCGACCACACCGGCGGCAACGAGGCCTTCGCCAGGGACGGCGTCACCATCGTCGCCCAGGTCAACGTCAGGAACCGGCTCGCGGCCGGGACCAGCAACGGACTGACCGGCGCCAAGACCCCGCCGCGCGCCGCAAGGCGCGCTGCCGTCGAACACCTATACCGAGCTTCTCCAAGATCAGGCTCAAGGGCCGGGTCGCCGACCTCAAGCACATCGCCAACGCGCATACCGACGGCGACACCTATGTCTGGTTCAAGACCGCCAATGTGCTGTCGACCGGCGACACCTTCACCAATGGCCGCTATCCCAACATCGATTTCGCCAATGGCGGCAACATCAAGGGCATGATCGCCGCGTCGGACGCCTATCTCAAACTGACCAACGCCAAGAGCCGGATCGTCCCGGGCCACGGACCGGTCGCCGACAAGGCCGCGCTGACGGCAGTACCGCACCATGCTGGTCACCGCGCGCGACCGCATGGCAAAGCTCGTCAAGGAGGGCAAGAGCGAGGACGACGTATCGCGGCCAGGCCGTTCGCCGATCTCGACGCCAAATGGGCGCCCACCGAACTTGGCCGAGCAGGAATTTCATTCGCGTCGTCTATCACTCGCTCGCCGACAAACCGGATACCGCGCGGCCATTCACTGAGAAAGCTCTTGCGCAGGAATTGACGAGTCGATGAAAGATCTCGTTGCGATCGCCGAGACAGATCGCCGCCAGACTGATCGAGCGGCGCCAGACCATCGCGGTTGCGGAATCCTCGACCGGCGGGCTGATCTCGGCCGCGCTGCTCGCGGTGCCCGGCGCATCGGCCTATTTCCTCGGCGGCGGCGTGATCTACACCCGCGACGCGCGGCGGATCCTGATGGACATTCCGGACGAGGCGATGAAGGGGATTCGTTCGGCCTCCGAGCCCTACGCCAAACTGCTGGCGAGCCAGATGCGCCAGCGCTTTGCCACCGATTGGGGCCTGTCGGAGACCGGCGCGACCGGGCCAACCGGCAACCGCTACGGCGACGCCGCCGGCCATAGCTGCATGGCGGTCGCGGGTCCGCGAGCAGTCCGTGATGACGCTCGAGACCGGCAGCGCCGACCGGCTCGCCAACATGCAGGTGTTCGCCACCACGGCGCTGAAGCTGCTGCTGCGGAATCTGTCGCGGTGATTCGGCCTTCACCCTCCCCTGGAGGGGGAGGGTCGACGCGAATGAAATGAGCGGCGGGGTGGGGTGACGGTCTCTCCATTCGAGCGGTGCCTGAGTTGAGAGACCGTCACCCCACCCCGTCTCGCATTTCGCTTCGCTCCCTGCGAGCCGCACCCTCCCCCTCCAGGGGAGGGTGAAAAAAGCACGATCTTCAATGGTCGGGACGATCTGGGAGCGACGACTCTCACTTCTCGCGGAACGCGCGCATCAGCTGGTCGCTGCAGCGGCTTGATCAGATACGACAGCATGGTGCGGTCGCCGGTCTGCACGAAGGCTTCGACCGGCATGCCGGGGATCAGCTTGACCTCGCCGAGACGCGCGACTTCTTCCGGCGGCATCGAAACGCGGATGGTGTAGTAGGATTGCCCGGTGCGCTGGTCGGTGGTGACGTCGGGCGAGACGCGGCTGACGACGCCGTTCAGTTCCGGCGTGGTGCGCTGGTTGAACGCCGACAGCCGCAGCAGCGTCTTCTGGCCGATCTGCAGCTTGTCGATATCCTGCGGATTGACCTTGGCCTCGACCTGCAGATCGTCGGTTTGCGGCACGATCGATCATGATGGCGTCGCCGGCGGTGATCACGCCGCCGACGGTATGCACCGTCGACTGCAGCGACCATGCCGTCCTGCGGCGCGCGGATGTCGATCCGCCGCAACTGGTCTTCGGCGGTGACCTTGCGCTCGACGAATTCGCCGATCTTGTCGTTGGTCTCGCGCAGATCCTTGGAGACGTCGCTGACCATGTCCTTGTCGACCTGGATGATCTGCAGCTCGGTCTCGGTGATCTTGCCCTTGGCCTGCGCGCGCGAGGCGATGAATTGCGCGCGCTCGCCGTTGAGCCGGGCGGCGTCGCGCTCCAGCGTGGTCAGCCGCGTCATCTGCACCAGGTGCTTGTCGTAGAGCTCGCGAACGCCGACCAGTTCCTTCTCGACCAGCGCGATTTCCTGGTCCTTGGCCTTCTGCCTGCGCCGTCAGGCCGGCGATTTCCTCGTTCAGCTGCGTGATCCGCTCGCGCAGCTGCGCCTTCTGTCCGGTCCTGCCGTTGACGCGAACCTCGAACAGTTTGGTCTCGCTCGCCATCACGGCGTCTTGACGTCGGGATCGTCGGCGCGATCGAGCAGCTCGCTGCGGAAACACGATCTTGTCGATGCCCTGCTGTTCGGCCTGCAGCCGCGCCGGCGCGCGCCCACAACGTCGTCGAGGTTCTTGGTGACGATCGCGAGGTTGGCCTTGGTGACGGTGTCGTCGAGCCGCACCACGACGTCGCCGGCCTTGACGACGTCGCCGTCGCGCGCGCAGCACTTCGCCGACCACGCCGCCGGTCGGGTGCTGCACCTTCTTGACGTTGAATTCGACGACGATCGATCCCGGCGCGATCAGCGCGCCCGAGATCTCCGCGGTCGACGCCCAGCCGCCGAGCCCGCCGGCGAGAACCAACGACGATCGCGAGCCCGATGATCAGATGCAGCCGGATCGACGGCGCGCGCCCTGTCAATTCGCTGTCGCTCATGACTTGGCGACTCCGCCTTCGGACACGATCTTGATCGGCGTCGGCGGCGACACGCGCTGCAGCACCTGGCCCAGCACCTTGTCCTTCGGCCCGAAGGCCTGCATGCGGCCGTCCTTCAGGACCAGCAGCTGATCGACCGCCTCGATGCCGATCGGCCGGTGCGCCACCACCACCACGATGGCGCCGCGTTCGCGCGCGCCGCGCACCGCCCGCGTCAGCGCCTCGTCGCCCTCGGTGTCGAGATTGGAGTTCGGCTCGTCGAGCACGATCAGGAACGGATCGCCGTAGAGCGCCCGCGCCAGCGCCACGCGCTGCGCCTGGCCGGCCGACAGCGCGGTGCCCTGCTCGCCGATCTGGGTGTCGTAGCCGTCGCGCATCTTGATGATCATCTCGTGGACGCCGGCCTCCTTGGCGGCCGCGATGATGCAGTCGGCGTGGCTTCGGGATCGAAGCGGCAGATGTTCTGGGCGACCGAGCCGGCGAACAGTTCGACGTCCTGCGGCAGGTAGCCGACGTGGCGGCCGAGCACGTCGGACGACCACTGGTCGAGCGCCGCGCCGTCGAGCCGCACCTTGCCGCGCGACCGGCTGCCAGACGCCGACCAGCGCGCGCACCAGCGACGACTTGCCCGATCCGCTCGGCCCGATCACGCCGAGGCCGTTGCCGGCCTGCGAGCGCGAAAGTCACGTCCTGCACGATCGATCTTCTGATCGCCCGGCGGCACGATGCTGACGCCCTCGACCGACAGGCGGCTCGACGGATTCTGCAGCAGCGTCTGCGCGCGGTTGCGCGGGCAGCGTTTCGAGCAGCCGGTTGAGGCGGTGCCAGCTCTGCCGCGCGGCGACGAAGCCCTTCCAGTGCGCGATCGCGAGATCGACCGGCGCCAGCGCCCGCGCGCTCAGGATCGAGCCCGCGATGATGATGCCGGCGGTCGCCTCCTGATGGATCACGAGATAGGCGCCGACGCCGAGCACCGCCGACTGCAGCGTCATGCGCAGCACCTTGGCGATGGCGCCGAGACCGCCGGCGACGTCGCTGGCGCGCTGGTTGCCCGCGAGATAATTCTCGGTTGGCCTCGCTCCAGCGCCGGGTCAGGCGCCCGGACATGCCCATCGCGACCAGCACTTCGGCGTTGCGCCGGCTGGTGGCGGCGAGATCGTTGCGGCGCGCCGCCAGGCCCATGGCCTCGCGCGCCGGCGCGCGCGACATGATATTCGGTGACGACGGTGAGCGTGACCAGGATGATCGCGCCGACCAGCGCGGTCAGGCCGATCATGACATGGAAGGCGAAACAGATCGCCAGATAGAACGGCAGCCACGGCAGGTCGAAGAACGCGCCCGGCCCCATGCTGCCGAGGAACGAGCGAACATTGTCGAGATCGCGCAGCGGCTGCAGGCCCTCGTTGCGGCCGCCGACCATCAGCGGCAGGCGCACGACGGTGTCGAACACGCGCGCGTTGAGCGCTTCGTCGAGCGCGGTTCCGATCCGCGCCGAGGATGCGGCCGCGGATCAGGTCGAGCACGCCCTGGGCGATGTACAGGCCGCCGGCGAGGATGACCAGGCCGACCAGGGTCGGCACGCTGCGGCTCGGCAGCACCCGGTCGTAGACCTCCAGCATGAACATCGAGCCGGTCAGATACAGCAGGTTGATCATGCAGCTCATGGCGCCGACGCCGATGAACGCGCTGCGGCAGGCGCGCAGCGCATCGCCGAGTTCGGAACGCCGGACACCGGGAACGGCTGCCATCAATCCTGATCTCTTCACAGAGGGGTGCGCGCCCCCTTAAATTCGTCGCGGGGATGCGCAAGGCCTGCTATACTTACCGATTTTTGCTGCGAACGTCCATTGAAGACGCGTTAACCTAAACAGGTCGGCCGCGCTCGTGCCGGCCGCATGGGCGCCGGCATGGCTCCGGATCTGGCCGCCGGTCTGCCGGACCTTCGGCACGGCAACAGCGCCGCCGGGAATACCGAGACGCAGCGCGAAGGAACCCTGTCGGCGCTAGAACCGGCCGCCGGTCCGGACCAGCCGCACGATCAGCAGCAGCAGGACGGCGCCGATCGCGGAATAGATGATCTCGCGATACGAGGCCGGTGCCGAGATGGATGCCGAGCTTCGGAAACAGATAGCTCGCGACCAGCGCGCCGGCGATGCCGACGAGAATATCGCCGATGATGCCGAAGCCGGTGCCGCGCACGATCTTGCCGGCCAGCCAGCCGGCGACCAGGCCGACGAATAGAATGACGATAATGCCTTCATTGGACAGATACATGGAAACGCTCCCCGGCTTTCACGCGGCTTTCTCCGCGCGCCGAGCCTAGCCAGAATCGCCCGACGTGACGACATCGAATCTGCGGCGACTTGCGCCGCTCGCAACCGTCCGCATCGCCAGTTGCACGGTTCGGCCGGCTGCAACTTGCGAGGGTGGTCATGCGAGTTTCGGCACCCGATCGTGGAAATCGGTCGACGCGCTGGAATGCGGCGCCGATCCGCAGCAGCGTGGCTTCATCGAAGGAGCGGCCGATCAGCTGCATGCCGACGGGAAGGCCTGCGCGCGTAAAGCCTGCGGGAATCGACAAGCGACGGCAGGCCGAGATAGTTGATCGGGCGGGTGAAGCCGCGTCAGCCGCTGGATCACGGCTTCCGCGTCGGGGCTGTTGCCGACGTCGCTCTCGGCGATGGTCGGAGCCGCGACCGGCGCCACCGGCGCGAGCACGGCGTCGACCTTGGCGGTCGCCGCCATGTGCGCGGCCAGCGCCGGGCCGCGCCAGCGCATCGCCTCGAGATAGCCGATACGCCGGGAATCGCAAGCCCGTTCTGCAGCCGCATCAGGACCTGCGGGCCGTAGTCCTGCGGGCGCTCGATCAGCCAGCGCTTGTGAAAGGCGGCGGCCTCGACCGCGAGAACGAGCTGGCACGCCGCGGTGAGCTGGCGCTGGTCCGGCAGTTCGACCTCGACGATATCGGCGCCCTCGCGCTTGAGACACGGCGATCGTCTCGTCGAGAATCCGCGCCACCTCCGCATCGAGGTCATCGACATAGAAGGCGGTCGGGCACACCGATGCGAAGGCCCTTGATCGATTGCCGCGTCGCGGCCGCGTAGTCCGGCACGGGCCGGCGATCGCGGTCGGGTCTTCCGGATCGGCGCCCGCCATCAGGCCCAGCAGCAATGCGCAATCCTCGGCCGTGCGCGCCAGCGGACCGACGGTGTCGAGCGACTGCGACAGCGGCATCGCGCCGGCGCGGCTGATCCGGCCGTAAGTCGTCTTCAATCCGGTGACGCCGCAGAAATGCGCCGGCATCCGGATCGAGCCGCCGGTGTCCGAGCCCAGCGCCGCAAAGGTCAGCCGCGCCGCGACCGCCGAGCCCGAGCCCGACGACGAGCCGCCGGTGATGTGATCGGAGGCCCACGGATTATGCACCGCGCCGTAATGGGCGTTGTGGCCGGTCGGCCCATAGGCGAACTCCGCCATCTGCAGCGAGCCGAGGCGGATCGCGCCGGCATCCTTCAGCCGCTGCAGCGCGGTCGAGGTGGTGGTGGCGACGAAATCGCGCCGGATCTTCGAGCCGCAGGTCACCACCTTGCCGGCGTCGTAATACATATCCTTGTGCGCCAGCGGCACGCCGTGCAGCGCGCCGATGGCCTTGCCCTTCGCAAGCGCGGCGTCGGCGGCATCGGCCGCGGCCAGCGCCTCCTCGGCCTCGATCGCCATGAAGGCGTTGAGACGCGGCTGCCACTGCGCGATCCGCTCGAGGCAGGATTGCGTCACCTCGCGCGACGAGAAGCGCTTTTGCGCGATCGCTTGCGCGACCTCGGTCAGCGACAGCAGGGCCGGTTCAGTGCTCATTTCGGGCCTTCCGGCGGCCTGCACGAGCAGGAAGCGTCGCGGGCTCCAGGTCGAACGGCAGCGTGCCGGCGACCGCGGCAAAGCCTTCGAACGCAGGGCCTATGGAATTGGCGATGCGGGTCGCGACTTCGGCGCTCGACCGGCACGCCCGCGACGTCGGCGATCGCCTTGATCTCTTTCGGTGTCGGTCTGGTCATGCCGCGTCGCTCCTTGCGGGCGAGGTTGTGGGCTACTTCGTCAACAGCGCAAACGCGCCGTTCCAGTCTTCCGGCGGCGGATTCTCCTTGTAGTCACGAATCCGCGCCTCGTACAGATTGTAGAGCAGCTCCAGCGCGCGGCCGTCATCGTGCTTGCGGCCGCGCTCGATCGCCGCCAGCGCGCCGTCCCAGTCGCGGCTGCGATAGCAGGCCAGCATCTCGATGGTCAGGTTGCGCAGGCGCTGGAAGCGGCCGGACTGGGCGGTATCCTCGCGGCCGGCAATGGCATAGATGACCTCGGGCTCCTTCTTGCCCTTCACCATGATGAAATCGAGCTCGAGGATCGCAAACCTGTCCTTGACCGCCAGCGCGGTCTTGGAGCCGACGATGATCGGGAATCCGTATTCCTTGGTTTGCCCTTCCAGCCGCGAGGCCAGGTTGACGCTGTCGCCCAGCACCGAATAGTCGAAGCGCAGGTCGCGAACCCATGTTGCCGACCACGCAGGTGCCGGTATTCAGGCCGACGCCGACGTTGAGCGGAAAATAGGCGGGACCGCCCTCCTGCGCCTCGAGCTCGCGCAGCTTGTTGAGCTCGTCGATCCGCTCGAGCATGTCGACCGCGGCCTCGCAGGCGTTGAGTTGATGCTCCTTGTCGTCGAGCGGCGCGTTCCAGAACGCCACGATGGCGTCGCCCATATATTTGTCGATGGTGCCCTTGCGCGCGAGGATCGCGTTGGTCAGCGGCGTCAGGAACCGGTTCATCAGCGAGGTCAGGCCCTTGCGGATCGTTCTTGAGGATTCCGAGATGGTGGTGAAGCCGCGGACGTCGGAGAACATGATGGTCATCTCGCGCTCCTCGCCGCCGAGCACGAGTTTTTCCGGCGACTGCGCGAGCTGCTCGATCAGCGCCGGCGACAGATACTGGCCGAACGCCGAGCGGATCTGCCGCCGCTGCTTCTGCTCCCTGCACGAAGCTGGTGAAGATCAGGGTGAGATAGATCGCGGTGGTCGACAGCAAGGGATAGGTGAAAGTCGATCAGCAGCCGGTGCTGGGTATAAAAATACCAGGACGTCCCGATCAGCAGCGATGCGAACAGCGCGCCGACGGCGACCAGGCGTGACCGGCCCGAACAGCGGCGCGAACGCGATCACCAGAAGTCCGAGCAGCAGCGCTGCGGCGAATTCGAGCAGCGAGGCCGTAAGGCGGTTGCGACAGCAGCGCTCTGGTCAGCGCGGCTTCCAGCACCTGGGCGTGGATTTCGACGCCCGGCATGGCGCGCGACACCGGCGTGGTCTTGATGTCGTTGAGCCCGACCGCCGAGGTTCCGATCAGCACCAGCTTGCCCGTGATCTTTTCGGCCGGGACATTGCCCTTCGAGCACGTCGACCGCCGAAACATAGATCGACGGATCGCGGCGCGCGAAATGCACCCAAAGCTGGCCGTTGCGGTCGGTCGGAACCTGGAAACCCTTGACGCCGACGCTCTTGATGCCGGCCCGGTCGGACTTGATGAAGATGGTGTCGGTGCCGGTGACTACGCCGCAGCATCTCGAAACTTCAGGGACGGCATGGTCGCGCCCTGGGCCTGCATGATCATCGGTACCCGCCGGACGATGCCGTCGCGTTCGGGATTGATCGTGAGCAGGCCGCGCCCGCCGGCCGCCTTTTCCAGGATCGGGGTGTTGCGCAGCAGGCCCGCGAAATTTGAACATGAAGCGCTGCGGGTCTTCGCCCAGCATCGCCAGCCCCGTCACCGGAAGCGTCTTGTCGAGTTCCGCCATCACCGCGGGCAGGCCGAATTCGCCCAGCACCACGCGCGAATGCCGCATCGCATCCGCGAAAACCTGATCGTTGCTCGGCAGCGCCCGCAATTTGGCTCGGAGTCTCCTCGTCGAGATTGCGAAAGGTGTCGGCGGCGACGTCGGGATTGAGCCGATCGGGCTCCGAGAAGATGACGTCGAAGGCGATCACGACGGCGCCGAAGTTTGGTGAGGTTGGCGACCATGTCGGCGATCCGCGTCCGCGGCCACGGCCACTGGCCGAATTTCTCGCAGGCTCTTTTCGTCGATATCGACGATGGTGACGGCCTGACGCCTTCACACGGGGATCGATGCGCTGGAAGGTATCGAAGGTCCTGACCCGGATTTCCTCGACTGGAGCGGGATCGGCGATGCGCAGCGCCGCGAAGCCGATCAGGAGCGCCAGGCACACCAGCCGCGCATAGCCGATCTTCCGCGCGAACCACCTCTCGCAATCTCCTCAGCCGCTTCATGCTATTTGGATATCACGTTCAGGCAATTTGATCATGTCCGCGATTGAGTGCTCAGCCTGGCAGACGGCGCACGAGTTAATAGTCCTGAGATCGTCGGATCCCCGCTCTCGCCAGAGAGGGTACCAGACCTTTGGAATTGTAACTTACTGAAATAAAAAAAGAAAATTGGCTTCGTTTTGCAAAAATGCATTGGTCTCAATCTTAAATTGTATTCATTATTTTGATTTACTTGTGATGATTTGGCTAATGGCTCGGTCTCGACGCGTAACCGCCCGGCGCTCATATCGGTCGAGCTTAGGCAGGTCCGGGAACGTCCGTCGCACCGCTTCGGCGGATCGTTCAGGCTCCTCCGCCGGCAAAGTCCACAAGGGGTCGTGGGTTCCGGGATCACGAATTGCGGCTTGCCAGCCAAAACCAATTCGTAATACCGGAGCCTTTTCATCACCGAGCCACAAAGCTGAGGGGATCGAGCGCCCCGAGCGCCGAACGCGTCCGACAAGGCTACTTGGCCATCCGAACGCGGGCCAGATCGAGTTCGGCTTGGGTGGTGGCGCGGGCGTGCGCGAGGATGATTTCCTCCTTGCTGTTGCCGGCAATTTTACGGGCAAGCGCGTCGAGCCATTTTGCCAATGCCGTGCTTGATGTAAGGCTTAAGGTCAGGCCATGGCGGTAGGCGTTTCGGCTGGCCCGTTTTTTAGCGGCGCTCGAGCGAGGGCCGGTACTCTTGCGGGCATTACGTCGATTTGCCGCGATCTGCCGCTCGGTCGCCACGGTTAAGCCGATCTCCGGGCCGACCGATTTTCAAGCTGGACCACAGTTTTTCCTTCAATCACCCGGTCTGAAACCTCCCGCATCTGCTTTGCAAAGCGGTCTTGATAATCCGCAACGCAGCGAAGCGCTTTATTGCGGCGGGATTTGCCGACGTCAGCATCCTGTCGATCACCTCGAGATCTTCGGAACGGCTTCGGATCGCTTCCGCCTCGATCGCGAACTCATCGAGGTTATATCTAGCGAGTATCTCCGAGACTGCCTTCTTGGCCTTTGGTTCCGAGAACCAATCGCGGACGAGCGCCTCACGCTCTATCCTTTCGGGGATGCCCCAGTTGGTCTTGCCCAAACTATCGAGAAGATCGCCCAGCGCCTCCTTGAACGCGGCATTGACGATGGCCGCTTTGCAGCGGCGCAAACGCAAGATATCCCAGGAAAGAACGGCGATATCGTCAACATACATGCGTTCGACAATACCGCGCGGTTTGATCTCCTGGACCAAAGCTGCGCTTAAGGAAGCGAAATCCTGCCCCGATTCAGTGATGAGCAGCTGCGGTTTGGCGAATAACGCCAATTCTTTACTATCCGATGGCCGTGACATAACTTACTCCGTGTATTCGTCGGCAAATGCCGGGCTTCAATCGATTGGTAATCTGCGGACCACCAAAGGTGATGCTGCTCCGGGGAGCGGCAAGCCTTGGGTGCCATTTCGCCCGCACAGAACCCTTCGGGCGACTTGAACGGCTCGGTCCAGACAGGACAGTCGAACTCGGCGCACTGTCTTCGCAAGTATAATGAATTTTTCAGATACCGGCTTAACCGACTGACCGGCCGCCTGTTCGATCACGCGGCTGGATCGTGATTGGCGCTTTCTCGTTCCACTACCGGATATCGACGAGATCAGCGGCGTTGTCCAAGTCGATCAATTGCGAAGCGCCTCGTGGAAGCAGCGAGGATCGCGGTTCATAGCCAAAGCTCCGCACAGGCGCTTGACGAAGTACGGGCCAGGCTCAAGCCGTTACTCTCGCTCTGATTGGTCCCGCTCGTGGAATCCGAGGAAGGCCCACCTGCCCTCAACCTCACGCGAGACTCTTGCCTATATCGGTCAGCGTGACCTTAAGCGTTATCGGTGACGCGAACACCAAGGGCCACCACCGGTCTCGTCGATGAACTCGACACGGGCCAGTTTAAATACCGGTCTGAGCATAGTGATCGCCTAAGGCCACGCGCAAGGCCAGTAATCCTATCCCTTTTTCTTGGGCGTATTGGCAGTTCGGCCGCGGACTGCTTTCGCGGCTGCCGACGGTTTGGACGCTGCGACAGCTTCTGCGGAACGCGCGGCAGCGGCCCTGGTAAGACGGACGCCAGGCTGATCGCCATTGGTAAACTCGGCACCGGCTGCCTCGAGTGCCCGCTGTAGCGCGTCAATTGTTCGCTCCTTCAATTCATCTCCTCGCTCAAACCTGGCAACCGTGTCGATCGACACCTTGGCCGCTGCGGCGAGCTCTCGAACGCCCAAACCCAACGCCGCACGGGCCATGCGACATTGAACGGGCAAAAGGATAATCATATCAAAGTTCCGATTTCAGTTGTAATCGATGATTTTATAGAGTATCGTAACAATGTACTGATTTCGGTACAAAGCGACGAATTGTGTTGGTGCAAACCTGACTTGGGAGAAAACGATGAACGTGCGCAACAAAATGGTAGCCGATTCACCGAATAGGCACAGCTTCATCGGCGGCTCGGACGCCCGAATCATCATGGGCAACGACGAGGCCATGCTGGTTCGGCTGTGGCGGGAGAAACGCGGCGAGGCCGAGCCCGAGGATCTCTCCGACAACCTGATCGTCCAGCTCGGCGCGGTCACCGAGGACCTCAACCGGCACTGGTATGAGCGCAATACCGGCCAAGTGGTCATCGAGGTGCAGCGGCAGGTGTTCCACCCAGTAAAGCGCTGGATGGCAGCAACGCTGGACGGGATGGTCGAAGGCACTGGCGCCGTGTTCGAGGCCAAGTTCATGCTGCCGTGGTCGTTCTCGGAAGAAGCGGCAGCCGAAAAACACATGCCACAGTTGCAGCACAATATGTGGGTCACTGCATCAAGGACAGCCGTGCTGTCGATCATCACCGGTGGCGGCAAGTGGGTCGAGATGACCATTCCGACCGATCCGCTCTACCAGCACCTCCTGCTAACCGCGGAGATGAAGTTCTGGCGCTGCGTCGAGACTGGCGAGGCCCCTCGCCTGTTCGGCGTCGAGCCGCCCCGGCCTCGAGTTGAAGCGATCCGGATTATCGACATGAGTTCATCCAATTCCTGGGCGGAATTTGCGGGCGTGTTTTGCCGGACCCGCGCAGCCTATCTCGAACACGACGCTGCGAAAGCTGAACTAAAAATGCTGATGCCGGAGGACGCCAAGGAGGCGGTCGGGCACGGCGTGCGCGCCAGGCGCTCCAAGTCCGGCGCTATCAGTTTCGATCTCCATAATACGGTGGCCGGTGATGCAGCGCTCTAGTGAGACCATTGGAGCAATCGCGGGCGCCCTGGCAAAAGCCCAGATCGAGCTGGCCAACCCCGAGAAAACGCTGACCGCGACCATCCGGTCGCCCTTTCCGCGCGAAGGTGATCGGAACTTCCGTTACGCGTCGCTATCTAGCGGGCTGGATCTGGTTCGCAAGTCGTTTGGTCGGCACGAAATTGCAACAGTGCAGACCACCTCGATCGACGAGGCAGCCGGGCTGATCCGGCTGACCACGACGCTCGCGCATTCTTCCGGGGAATGGGTCTCCTCGGATTGGCCGGTCTGCCCACTCAGCGAAACCGCCCCGCATCGGATGGGCGCGGCGCTGACCTATGCCCGGCGCTATGCTCTGTTCACCCTGGTCGGGATCGCGGGCGAAGACGATCTCGATGCGCCCGATCTCAATGGGGCCCCGGCCGACCCCGTGGCATCGGAGGGGTCTTTGCAGCAAGTCGCAGAGGCGAACGGATTTGGCCAGCAAACCAATGCCGCAATCTCTGCGTCCTTATCGCCGGTGGCGGCCGGCAATGGTCGACGCAAAGCGGTCAAAGCGCCACGCGCTCTACTGGCTGCTAATGATTCCGCGGCTTTGCGCGAGAAACTCCTTAGGGAGTTACCCGAGTTAGTATCGGCCGAACGACTCACCGATTGGTCGTACCGAAGCCTGCCGATCAAAAACACCTTGACTGTCGACGACGCGCGAATGGTCGAAGAGGCGTTTCGGGCCAAACTAGCAGACCTCGCAATCGCTGATGCACCCCTGGTGGACGCATCTCCGTCGTCGTCGGTATCCAGTCCGCCCGTCGGGCCTCAAGACTGGCACCATGCGCTGCGAGGGCAGACTTCGACAAGCGAGGAAACCGTACTGCTCGGAATCGACAAGAGCTTGCTCGCCATTTCGGAGCCGCGTCGCCTTCGCGACAAAGTCCACCTTCGATTTGTTGCCAAACAACCCTGCCTGATCTGTGAACGGCTCCCCTGCGACGCCCACCATTTACGCTTCGCGCAGGGACGCGGTCTCGGCCTCAAGGTAAGCGACGAGTTCACCGTACCGCTCTGCCGCGGACATCATCGTGAGGTCCACCGCGCCGGTAACGAGGCTCGGTGGTGGGAGAACGCTGGCATTGACGCTTTGGTAATAGCGCACAAACTTTGGACCGAAAATCACCCCATCCGTATCTCGGCGACCGCAATAGGCCAGGATGTGGCGTTATCCGCTCCCAGCGAGGCGATCGAGAGGGTGGTTTCCGCCCTATCTCCGAAGAATAAGCAGACAGAAGGAATTACGAAACGAAGCCAGATCCAGGTTCGCCCAACATGACCTCGCTTCGACAGATCGAGTCCAACCGCCGCAACGCGCTCCGAAGCACTGGTCCGAAAACGGAAACCGGCAAGCAGCGCAGCTCTCAAAACGCAATTCGGCATGGATTGACCACCGAGACGGTGATCGGCCCCCTTGAAGATCCCGAAGACTACAAAGCCTTCGAGCAGGCAGTCACCGCCGATTATGACGCGGAAACGGCGGTGGAGCGCGAATTGGTCCTTCGCCTTGCGAGCTTGCTGTGGCGATTGCGGCGCTCAACCTTGATTGAGACCGGCCTTCTTCAAATTCAGGGTGACCTGCGCGAGCAGCGGCCGCGCCTAACACAAACACCCTCCCAAGACTGCGCCCCCGTGGCATCATTGCGGATCGGTCGACCCGCAAACGTTGTCCGGTCCCAGGATGCAAGTAGCGGCGATCACTCCATAAATAGCGAAATCGTAGCTAACACCGAAACGAAGCCGGGACCGCCGGTACCCGAACCTGTGCTCGATATCGCACGGTGCTTCTTGCACGTTTCCAATCTCGACAACAACGTCTTCGAACGGCTTGGCCGTTATGAGATGGCACTCTGGCGCCAAGTCAGGCAGACGCTCTTTACGCTAGACCGTCTGCGATGGAGGTCCAGTTCGCGTAGCTGGCGGAGGCAACCGTCTTGGCAGCAAATGACCGGGATCCCGCCTATTGCGGAAATAGAGAGTTGAGGATTTTGACCGCTTCGGTGCCCTGGGCGCAGTTGCATCAGTTCTGGCGAGGACTGAACTACAGCTGATGGTGACGCAATAGCGTCGTGCGAGCCAAAATTCGGCGGCCCCCCAATGCCCCGAATTCGCGAAGTTGCGAAGCCAAGCAAATTAGTGACGTTTACGTCGACCTTGAGGCAGAAAGCGGCAGCAGCCTCTCGATTGAGTACCGCTAAAAGATGCAAGTATCTATTCAACTCCACACCGCGGCTTGTGATATTGGATAAAAACTTTTCCCAGCATTCGAACGGAAGCATGCTAGTTTAAACGTGTTATTGATCCAGCATTAGAGGCAAAGATGTCTCGGAAAACCATTTTGCTCTTGTTAGGGTTATACTTTCTAGCGGCAGTGGCTTTTAGCGTTTTCCACGTCGTAACCAACCCGTTCTTGTCCGAGCTAAATTCTACAGCAGTAGCAAAGGCTGTCGGGGGCGCTCTGCTTTTGTATGGCGGCGCGGGGCTTTTGCCGGTTTTGGGGTGGGCACTCTATCGTTTTAGACCGCTGTATGCGATGTGGCCGATGCTATCGTGGGCTTTTCTCGGAATAGTACTCGCGTATTTTTTTGAAATAGGCGTGAGGCTCGAGCGCGATGTACAGATTTCCATGCTTGCGAGGAATTTGGCTCTGTCGGACGCCAAGCTCAGCTGTCTAGACAGTCAACATGCCAGCAAGTTCAGACGTGAGATCGGAATCACGGACCACGAGGTTTCGGTCTATTGCGGGTGTGTCTCCGAGGCCACCGCTGCGTCTGTGACGCCTGATGAACTGACATACATCGCCACGAACGGCAAAGCGCCGCAGCCCGTGCAAGAGCGGGCCGTTCAACTTGGGCAAACCTGCAGGCGCCTAGTCATGGGGAAAAGAGAGCTCCGCTAATCGTGATTTTTTTGATTCCCAGCCGAGTGCATGGTTCGGATGAGCGCATGGGATGGTGAGAGTACGATGACCTGATCTCCTGCCCCCTGCGACTACCTCAGATTTGTTCCAAAGCAGGCTTCAAACATGGAGAATACAATAGCTGGCGGGAGATTTGTGGGAGTTCACGTTTTTCGGCAGTCGTGAACTGAGGCTATCGAGCCGTAACAGGCGTTTCGCTGCCTTGCCGAATTTCGACCGAAAGTGCTGAGGCTGAGATAGCGCTGAACTGCCTGACGTCAAACTTATCTACTATAGCCCAGCCCCGCTCGAGATTGCGAAATGAAGCCAGATTCTAGACAACCTGCCGACATGACCTCACTTCGGCCGCCGCAACGGCTCAGGAACATAGGTCTAAAAACGAAAAGCGATAAGTTATTACGCATCGGTCGAGCTTAGTAAACCGCCTTCAGTGCAGGTGGACGGAGCCGTGGACAATCGCCTGCAACTGCTGCGCGGTTGTGCCAGCCAGGGTGATGCTATCTCCGTGGCCAAGTTCGATCACTGCGTCGCCATGAATGTCTGTGGTAATAAGCGTCTGTAATTGCTGCACGGTTTGAGCACTGGAGAAGTTGTCAAGCTCGATCGTGTCATGCTGCGTATTGAAGTTGACAACGGTGTCCGCGCCGATGCCCGGCTTGAAGACGAAATTGTCGCTGCCGGATCCGCCGATCGACACCGATACGGTCTGGTTCATCGTCCCAGCGGGATTCTGCGGGTCCGCGACGCCGACGTTGTACGACTGCGTCAAGGTCTGGCCCGGGGCCAGGTTGATCTGGTCGTTGTTGAAGTTGAATTCGACGGAAGCGGCGCCATTATTCTCGGTCACGTGGCCGAGCGAAAAGCTGCCGAGATAGTTCGAGCCGTCCGGCGTGAAGCTTGCGGTTTCAGCACTGGCGGAATTAGCGGCGGCGAATGTGATACTGCCGCTGACGCCCTCAGATGTCGCCGATGTCGACACAGAAGGGGCTCCGGAATTGGTGGGCGGCGGGTCGGTAATCAGCGTGCCGCCATTGCCGTCGGACGCAAAATCCAGCGTCGCATTGAAATTGTCGAATGTGAAGCCCGCGGTATGGCTGCCATCGGTCACCGACAGCAGACCTGTCGAGGAATTGTACGATTCCGCGAAGTGCGACGAATTATAATCGATGCCGACGAGATCGATGGTGTCCGAATGCGCCGCGTCGGGCGCGGTGCCGGTAAATCCGGCGATATGTCCGGTAAAGTTTTGCGGCTGCTCGAGGACGAGTGCGCCGGTGTTGCCGGTGAATGTCACGGTTGCATGGGATGACGTGCCAATATCGAGGCTCGTTCCACTGGCGATCGTGGCGGTGGCCGCCGCCGGCGGGTCGACGATCTTGAAGCCGCCATTGCCGTCACCCGTCACGCTCCATGTCGAAGTCGAATAGTCTCCTCCCTGCAAGGTGAGTTGCACGGTGGCAGTGTGTCCCGCCGTCGTATCGCTCACTGTCAGGATAGTATCGGTACTGCTCGCGGTGACCATATCGGACCCGGAGGCAAATCCGCGAAGATCCAGAACGTCTCCGGCGCCTGTGATTCCAGAAATCACGTTGCTGATACTGAAGCTGGACGGATGCATGATGAGGAGCGTACCGGCCGAGCCTTCGAACGTCACGGTTGCCCCCGCAGCAACGGAACTATCGAACTCCAGGGTCGCGCTATTGCTGGCCGTGCCGATCGTATATGCGCCGACACCCGTGGCAGCGCCGCCAATGTCCAGCGTCCCACTCTGGACGTTCACCGTTCCATAATTGTTGAACGCCGTTGAGATTGAGGATTGCGTCGAACTGCCGGTTTTATTCAACGTCCCATAATTGTTCACTACAGAGGAGGTGCCGACGCCGGCGTATATTTCTAGAAATCCACCCGATGTTGTGTCGTTGAGAATTGCTCCGTTATCGATCGTCAAGGTGCCGGATGTGGATGCATTCGTGCTGTTCAGATTGATCTGGACATATTGCCCACTCATCGTGCTCGTTCCACCGAGCTGAAGCGTTCGTCCGCCATCGAGAGTAATCGAAGCGCTAGAAGCCCCTTGGGCATTCACCCCACCCTGTGCAATCAACGTCCCGGTCCCGCTCAGCGTCCCGCTCGAAAGCGTCGTCAGCCCCGTCACCGTCACCGTCCCGGTCCCGCTCAGCGTCCCGCCTGTTTGGGTGAAGCCGCTTCCCAGGGTGGCCGTGGAGTTGACCGTCAGGGTACTCGACGCAAGCTGAAGCTGTCCGAGCCCCGTTGACGAAGCGCCATTAAGTGTGATCGCACTGCTTAGCTCCACCGTGGCGCCGCTCGCTATGCTGAAGGTACCGGTCTCCGTCCCGCCGCCGGTGAGGTCCAGCGTACCGGCCTGGACGTTCACCGTTCCATAATTGTTGAACGCCGTGGAGATTGAGGATTGCGTCGAACTGCCGGTTTTATTCAACGTCCCATAATTGTTCACTACAGAGGAGGTGCCGACGCCGGCGTATATTTCTAGAAATCCACCCGATGTTGTGTCGTTGAGAATTGCTCCGTTATCGATCGTCAAGGTGCCGAATGTGGATGCATTCGTGCTGTTCAGATTGATCTGGACATATTGCCCACTCATCGTGCTCGTTCCACCGAGCTGAAGCGTTCGTCCGCCATCGAGAGTAATCGAAGCGCTAGAAGCCCCTTGGGCATTCACCCCACCCTGTGCAATCAACGTCCCAAGTCCGCTCTGCGTCCCGCTCGAAAACGTCGTCAGCCCCGTCACCGTCAGCGTGCCGGTGCCGCTCAGCGTCCCGCCTGTTTGCGTCAGGGCCGCAATCGTCGCGGTGCTGCTCCCGACGCCGAACGTGCCGCCCGACAGGATCAATGGACCCTGCCCTGCATAGTTTGTGACCGTGAAATTGCCACCAGCAATATTAAGCGTTGCGGTGGGGCTGCCGCCCAGCCCGTTTACCGTGACGGTGCCGGAACTGGTGACGTTATAGGTGCCGCCAAGATCAAGTTCCGCAGTCATCATCGAGGTCGGGACGCCGTTATTCCAATTGCCTGCCGTGGACCAATTGCCGTCGTTTGCGGCGCCAGTCCAATCGTCGAAGTTTGGATTTTGCTGCACCGTTCCGGCTACGGCCGTGACCTGGTCGACTTTTGTTGTTGCTGGGTCGGTAAAGCTCGCGATCACATCGAGGGTCTTACCTTGATCGGTAAGTGTCGGCGTGTAGCCATTGGTGGTGTCGCCCTGAACAACTTGGCCGTTCAGCAGCCAAGTATAAGTTACGGTACCGAGGTTTGTCGCGCCGAGGCTTATCGTAACTCCCTGGCCTCTAACAGCGTTACCGCTGGCGTTCAGTCCTGCAAGCGTGACCGTTGTAGGGCTTGACACCAACTTTGTGCCGCCGCCGGCGTCGCTCGTCAGCGCGAAGTTGCCCTGGCTGTAGATGCCTGCGAGATTGAGACTGTCCGTCGTCGTTCCGTTGCTGATTGTCAACGTGCCACTGGCGCCATTTTGCGTCCAGGTGACGGTTTCTGGATTCGCATAATGGAGGTCCGTTAAATCGATCGCGTCGCCGGTTGCGAACCCACTCACCGTACCGCCATATTGCCGCGAATGATCTAGCTCGAGCGTGCCGGCGCTCGCACCGGAAAATGCAGCATTCAGGAGAAGCGGCGAACCCAAAGCGCCCACGAAGTCTGCAAAACCGCTACCGGTTATGGTCACTGAAGCTGTTCCGGTAACGGTGGCGCCACCTCCGACAAGAACACTTCCTGCATTTGCCGAGATCGAACCCGAGTTGTTGACGGCGCCGTTGAGTTGCAAAGTGCCGCTACTGGTCGCCTGCAACAGACCCGCATTGTTGATGGTGTAGTCGGTATCGAGGAAGAGCGTTCCACCGGACGCATCAATCGTCGCGCCATTATCCGTCACGATGTTCGCATCGATTGTGCCGGCGCCGAAAATGGACCCCGCGCCGGAAAGGTGAATAGCTCCGGCAATGGGAGTGGCTCCAGTGCCCACATCAAGCGATGCATTGTTTGCGACGTTCAGAGCGGCTGCCCCACCCAAGCTACCCATTGAGAGGCTGGATGCTGTGACGATGGTACCTGCCCCGGTCAGCGTAACGATGGCGGAACTGCCAGCGTTATTCGCAATCGATATGTTGGTAGCATTAACTGTCGCGGCGCCCTCAAACGTAACATTCGCCGCTCCGAGATATCCGATGGTCAGGTACTGGGATACATTGAGCGTTGCGTCATTGACGTCAACCATATCGATGACGCCACTCACAGCGTCCGCCGCAACTGTCATGGTGGTCGTCGTCACCGCCGCGCCGTTTGATATCGTGAAGTTTGCGCTGCCTAAACTTCCGATTTGCAAATTTTGGAAAAACCCGCTTGTCGTTGTGAGGGAAGTGCCAGCCCCCGTTACTGTAACGGTACCGTGGCTGCCGGTTTGCTGGCCAATGTTCACACTGTCTGCATTAACGGAGGCACCACCGCTGACGGTAAAGGTACCAGCGCCCGAAAAACCGGCGATGATGACTTTGGCGCCGGAGCTCGTCAAAGACAGGTCTGAGCTTTGGAGGCTCGTTCCTGCTCCATCGACGGTTAGAGAACCTGAGCCTCCCGTACTCGAACCTATATTTATGCCGTAAACATTGACCGTCGCGCCGGATTGCACCGTTGCAGTCGCATTACCGCTATTGCCGACTATCCAGAAACCTGATGTCGCGGGATTCAGATTGAAGCTGGTACCGGTACCTTGAATGGTGAGCGCGCCCGTGCTGCCTGCGTTGTTGGCTACATTGGCGCTGCCCGCATTGAGTATTGCGCCGTTCTCGAGAAGGACATTCCCAGATCCGGAGTTGCCGACGACGAAAGATGTTCCAACATTAAGTCGAGAACCAGAATCGGCTGTTAGAAATCCGATGTTGCCGCTTCCGCCTGCTACGGTCAGGCCGCCAGAGACCGCAACCACACTCCCTGCACCAGCAACGACAAGCGTCGCATTGTCTGTAACACCGCTGCTGCTCCAGGTTGCACCGGCATTGTCGTAGAATGTTGTTCCGGAGCCCAGCCCGACAGTGCCGGTGATTGTTCCGTTGTTATTAATTGTTAAGATTGCGTTTGTCGGCTTGTTTATGCTGATCGCGGGGCTGCCAGCGCCCGCGCTATTCGCAATTGTGCCGTTGTTCGTTATGGTGATCGCGCCCGTCAAGCCACCCGACGTGACCGCGGTCGCTTCCAGACCTGCGCTGGTTCCCGTTACATTTCCATTATTGGTGATCTGTACATTGCCGCCACCGTTCGCGTTTCCGGCAACGCCGAAATGTCCAGCGCTTATCGTGACGCCTGGCTCGACCGTGATCTGGATATTCCCAGTCCCGTAGTTGAAGCCTCTGATGCCATCGCTGGCGGCCGGCGCGGAAATCTGCGCGTAGTCGGTGATAGAAACGTTTCCCTGAACATTGGGGGCGGGATTCGCAACCCCGTTGGCTTGGAATCCAGCCAAAATACCCGCGGCCGGAGACAAATTGGCGGTCTGGACAAAACCAGGATTGATCGCACCATAGGCCGTAACAGAGATGCTGCTGGCAGCTGGAGCAACCGAGGCTTCGTTGATGGCAAAAATGCCGGAGCTTTGAGCGTCGATCGTCGTGCCGACGCCCGTCATGACGGTAATGTTTCCGGGACCGTAATTGTACGCTGATATCCCAATGCCGCTTCCGTTAACGGGGCTCGGGTTATTGAGCGACGCCTTGATAGTTCCGCTGCTATCGTTGACTGTGACGTCACCCGTTCCGTAGTTGTACGCACGAATCCCATCTCCGGCCGCGGCAGTAATGTCTGCGCTGTTGTTGACCGTCACGTTGCCAAAAACGCCCGACACTGGCCAAGCGCCAGAAGCAGGGGGCGCCGTGCCCCCCAGATAACCCGCCAGAATACCAGCGGGCTGATTGTTCGAGCCTGTTAGGACGGTACCTGATGAAATTGCTCCGCTGTTCGTCACGAGGATCGAGCTGTCCGCCACTGGCGAGACGGTGGATGATTCGTTGACGGCTACGATCCCTGACCCGGTCGAATTGATGGTCCCCGCCGAAATGATCGAAACATTTGCACTGTTGGCCACCGGGGTCCCGCCCGACACTCCCGTGTTCGTACTGAAGCCGAGAATGGCCCCCGTTCCTGCTGTCACACCTGTCGTGCCAATTGTCGCTTGCGAGGCGACATTGATGGCGACATTGCCGGTTCCGGTGCTTTCCGCGTATGCTGCGATGCCTATCGCGCCGGCATTGATGCTGCCGCCCGTGTCATTAACGGTGACATCGCCATTTCCATAATTGTAGGCATTGATGCCGTAACCGGCGGCCGTGATCAGGGCGCTGCTATTGACCAGCACTGAGCCATTGACGTTTGGATTGACTGTCGCGGCCCCGGACGCGGCCCCGTAGTAGCCGACGTCTATGCCCTTTGGAGTTGAGCCATTGAGGTTCAGGGTAGACCCGGAACTAATGGTGCCGCTGGCAGTGACTATGATCATACTGCCGGCGGATGGGTCGATGGCAGTATCGAAGTTGATCACGCTGACTCCGGTACCTCCGGAATTGATCGTGCTGTTCGCATCAATCGTTGCAGAGATCTTGCCACTCCCTGCAGTCAGCGCCCGAATTCCGTACTGCGTGCTGCTTACGGTTGCTCCCGTGGCCGTGACGGTGACGTTACCGGTGTTCGCCTGATTGAGATTCTGCACCCACAAGCCAGCGATCCCGTTTCCAGTCCCGGCTACGCTGCCGCTGACATTGGCGACAAGGTTGCCAAAGCCGTTGGCGCCCTCCTGAAGCAGGATGCCGTCACCTGAAAGCCCGATGATCGCAGACGACGCGTTTACGACAACGTCGCCGATGCCATTCTCGACTATTGATATACCATTACCCGAGCCTTAAATCGGCCCTGCCGCCGTTACGTTCACGACATCGCCGGCTCCATTAAGTGAAATTGAAGCGCCACCGCCGGAGACGTTTACGGTTTCGCTGGCGCCGACTAGGACCGCAGTATCGTTCGCGCCAGAGACGTCGACCGTATTGCTGTCGCCATTGATCGTTATTGAGTCACTTGCCCCGGACACATTCACGGTGTCATCGCTCACCGTCAGAGTAACTGTGTCGCTGGTCCCACTAATATTGATGGTGTCGCCCGGATCGGTCAGCATCAGACTGGTGTTGCTGGCCGATAAGGTAACTGTGTTGCCGCCCCCGGTCAGCGTGAGAACGTCATTTCCCCCACCGACGTTCACCGTGTTACCGGTACCGGCAATTGTCACGACGTCACCGCTGGCGTTGACGTTGACAACACTGTTGCTGCTCGAAACCGATATCGGGGCACCAGACGTGGCGCTGCCAAGGTTCAGGGTTGACCCAGTGCTGAGGCTTATGCTGCCCGCGCCACTGAGCGCAGCCTCAATGTCGAGCGTGCCGCCAGCAAGCTCGACTTCGCCCCGTTGCTAAAATTAACTGCGCTGATGGTTAGGTTATCGCCGTTGGCAACGTTGATGGTGCCTAGGTTGGTAAAGCTGCCGCCACCATCGCCGAAGGCGTAGCGGTATGCCTGGATGATAAAATCGCCGCCGCTCAGGTTGGCATTGATGGTGCCCTTGTTGACAATGCCGCTGCCGCTGAGCCCATAATCTGATGTGGTGAGGAGGGCATAGAGCCCGACCTGATTGATCGTCAGATTCGGCCCGCAGAGTCAGTGTCCCGGCGCCACTGAGATCGTAATTCTCCAAACCGCTCCAATTGCCGTCGTTATTCCCAATGTTGATGATCGCGTTGTCGATCGTCTCGCTGCCCTCGGCCCGAAGCTCAGAACCGCCGCCCGTCAGGCTGATAGTTGCGCCACCGGCACCACCAGTGAAACCGTCCTTGACATAGAGCAACGATGAGTTGGCGCTTAGGTCCAGTAAGCCCTGATACGTTACTCCGTCCAACGTGCCGCCGAAGGAGATCAGTCCCGAACCGGTATCTTGGATCGTTCCGTTGGTGATGCTGCCACTGGCAATAAGCGTCAGCGCCGATCCAGGGCTAACCACCAAGGTGGCCCCGGTATTGTTAAGGATCCCACCGATCTGCAAGATCCCGCCATTGGTCGTGGTCACCGTGCCGAGCTGGCCAGTCGACAAGTTGCTGTCGATCGTAAGCGTATCGCCGTTGGCAACGTTGATGGTGCCTAGGTTGGTAAAGCTGCCGCCACCATCGCCGAAGGCGTAGCGGTATGCCTGGATGATAAAATCGCCGCCGCTCAGGTTGGCATTGATGGTGCCCTTGTTGACAATGCCGCTGCCGCTGAGCCCATAATCTGATGTGGTGAGGAGGGCATAGAGCCCGACCTGATTGATCGTCAAATTCGGCCCCAGAGCCAGTGTCCCGGCGCCACTGAGATCGTAATTCTCCAAACCGCTCCAATTGCCGTCGTTATTCCCAATGTTGATGATCGCGTTGTCGATCGTCTCGCTGCCCTCGGCCCGAAGCTCAGAACCGCCGCCCGCCAGGTTGATAGTTGCGCCACCGGCACCACCAGTGAAACCGTCCTTGACATAGAGCAACGATGAGTTGGCGCTCAGGTCCAGTAAGCCCTGATATGTTACTCCGTCCAACGTGCCGCCGGCCGCCACCAACCCAGAGCCAATGTCGTTGATCGTGCCGCCGATAATTGAACCAGAAAGTTGGAACGATCCAGCTTGGATGGTCAGTAGACCCCCGAGTGCTAGCGATCCAATGTCACTGACTGTCGCGCCAGCAGCATTGAGTAGAAGGGAATGCGCGCTGACGGCGGTCGAAATTGTGACCGTGTATATGCCGGGAGCATCGATCGTCACATCGCTTGTCGCGTTGGGGGCCTGCCCACTACTCCAATCTAATGGAGTGCCGGTCCAATCTCCATTCACCCCATTCAACCAAGACACTGTCGGGCTGGTGGTGTTCAGTGTGAACACGACTGGCGCACTGGGGCCAGTATTGCCAGCGACGTCGGTGTCTTTGGCCACGATGCTGTGGTTGCCATCGCCCGACAACGTAACGCTGGTGCTCCAGTTGCCATTGTTCTGCACGATCGCGGTGCCGAGCGCCGTCGTGCTGCCATTGTCGAACAGCGTCACCGTGGTGCCGGCTTCGCCGGTTCCAGAAATCGTCTGCGCGGCTTGGTTAACAGGCCCCCCCAGGGTGCCGATCGCAACCGCCGGCGCCGTGGTGTCGATCGTGAAACTTAGCGAGCTGCTGATTCCCGTGCTACCGGCGACATCGGTGTCCTTGGCCACGATGCTGTGAGCGCCGTCGCCCAACAGCGTCACGCTGGTCGTCCAGTTGCCGCCACTGCCGACGGTCGCGGTCGCAATCGGCGTCGTGCTGCCATTGTCGTAGAGATAGACGGTTGCGCCGGCCGCCGCCCCACCGGCGGCCACGGTTCCGGAGATCGTCTGGGTCGCCTCGTTGGTGATGGCGCCCTTGGTGCTGATGAAAACCGTGGGCGGAATGGTACTGACGGGGATGACCTGCACATCCGCGTCATAGACGGTCACTTTAACCGGAATTGTTGTCGTACTATTGTTGTTAGACAGCGTGATGACGAAAGCCTGTTCCGACACCTGCCCAGGCTGAAGAGGGAAGTCAGATTTCGCCTCAGTAAAATGCCATTGAATATTGCCGTTTGCGTCGAATGCAGCACTGAACTTGCCGGACTGGTCCGAAACGGTGAGCGTTACGCCGCTGCTATCGCCCGTTAATTCGATAACACCGCTCGCGGTGAGTACCGCCGGCGAACTTGAGCTTTCCTGGATGACGGCGGAGTGGCCCGAACTTGGATCGACGACAAAAATATTGCCTGTGCCACTGATCCCGCTGGTCGAAAGATTTCGAGGCGCTGCTGCCAAACGCGACGAATAGTCCGCCAGCGCTAATCGACGCGCCGAGATTGGACGCGGCATTACCCTGTGTTCCATCCGCAAGGACCGAGACGAGCTTAAAGACAGGATGGGAGGGATCGGTAACATCGACGACATAGGTATCCGCGACGGAATTTGTGTCGTCGGATGTCAGCTGCGCGTCGCTGGCGAAGATGATGAAATGACCGTCCGGACTGATCACCGGGTTGTAGCTGGAACCGGCCGCATTTGCAGTTTGGAAAACGACATGACCGGCGGCCACGTCGTAGAGAAAAATTTCCGAATGCCCGTCCGACGCATCGCTCTGATAGACGACGTAATGTCCATCGGTGCTGATCGAAGCCGCGCTGGTGCCCGCACCCGTTGTGGTGTTTGCGATCGCTGCAACGGTCCCGGTCGACAGATTATAGATGAAGAGCTGGCCTGACCCGCCGGCAGTCGACGCATCCGAGTTCCAGAACGCGATCACATGGTCGTCGCCGCTGATTGCCGGCTTCCAGACCGCCCCCGATACGCCGATTGCAGCGGGCGTGATCGTGGCGATCCCATGCCCCTGCTGATCATAGAGGCCGATGCTGGCGCCGCCCTGTTCGACGACGATTGTGCTGCCGTCTCCACTGATCGCGGGCGAACTGCCGGCCATCAGCTGGGTCGTTTGCTGGTAGTGGGCATCGGCAGGGTTGTTGTCGTAGATGAAGACAAACGACTGTGTGCCGTTCGAACCCTGAAAGACGATGTAATGGCCATCCAAGCTGATGGTCGGCGCCGAGTAAGTGAAACCACTTCCTGGAGCGGCGACTGTAATTGTCGTGTTCGATTGGCGGTCATAGAGGAAGATCGCGCCGTCGGGATCGTAGGTCACGAACCGTCCGTCGGCGCTCATCACCGGGCCGAAATGGTCACCCGAACCGGTCGAAATCAGGGTGATTGGCGGCGGCGTTACCACAAACGGAACCGCCGGCGGAGGGACCGACGCAACAATTATTGGCGCATCCGGGGACCGACGCAACAATTATTGGCGCATCCAGGGAAGTGGTGGATAACGAACTCGTGCCCGTCGATGAGGCAGTGGTAGTAGATTGAATTTGGACGGTTACGTCTGCTACGACGACCTTGTTGTTGCTGACCAGCGATGGAGTGAACGTGGCTGTTGGCGTATCGGGCGGGACAATCGGGGTGCTTCCCGCGAACTTGGTCGGCGTCTGCGGGTTGGCGTCGCCACGCTTGCCGTCGGATGGCGGCGGCAGGTTCGGAACCAGCTGCTTACCAGCATCGTAGGTGCTTAAAACCTGCTGGAAAGCATTAAATTCCTGCCCAACCTGGGCGGCGGTCTTGGTGCTCTCTTGGGCCACAACCTGAAAGTTGGCCGCGGGTGTCAGCGTCAGCGACGGTCCGTTGCTCGTAACTGTTCCGATCACATCCCCTGCGGTGCACGCCGCGCCGGGCACGCCGGCTAAAACGCATTTGAAGACCTGAACGGTATGAACCTGGCCGTCTTGCTGATCGACGACCGAAATGCCTACCTTTCCGTCGGCGGAAGAAATATCAAGAATGACCGCCGTGCCGCGAATGCCGACTATTGCGACGGGCGTCGCAACTTTCATGTCGCCGGTTTTGGCGACCTGGCCGGCGACGAAGCTGGCCGCGCCCTGCACCAGGGTGAACAGAGCTGTGTTCGATGCACTGTTGGCGTCGTAAACCAGCTCGTTCAGCATCAACCGCGCATTCGCGGTCAAGTTGAAAGTGGTACCATCGTCAAGGACAAGACCGAGCGTGGATCCGCTGCCGGTCTGCACGACGTCGTTTTGATAGATGTTATCGCCGTTGTTGACGTCGATGGTGACGCCATTGCGAACGATACTGGCGCTGCCCGTCATCTTGACGACATGCCCGATCAGCTTGGCAGCGGGCGCGGTCCCCGCCTGGGCGTATGCCGTGTGTCCGCTTAGCGCTTCGATGACTATGGGATCGAGCGGCGCGCCCTCCGGTGAGACCAGCACCGGGCGCTTCTCGCCGCGGAAGTAATCGGTGACGATCACGCGGTGTTCGCGATCGGAAACGATCAGGTCGGCACCTGATCTCTCAAACTCTCCGGAGAACAATAGATGCGCATCGGGAATTGTGATCGTTTCCGCATTGCCATGATGCGGAATTGCCTCGAAGTTGACATACCCGATTGAATGCGAACCCAGCCCGTCCGCTTCAAACTTGCCCCCAGCGTAGTTCAAATGCTGCACCCCCAAAGAGGTTAATACTTATATAATATTTAAGGTACGACTAGCATTTGAGGGCGCGCCGCGAAAGTGCCCGTCCGACGGCTCACGCTCCTGTCAGCGGATGACAGCGAAATATTCGATGGAACAATAGGATGGGAAGGCGTATTCTCCCGTTGTCGGACAACGATAGGATGCCCCGTTTTGATTGTGACAGACCTTTGTTCAAGTATTTCGTAGAATAAATTTGACCAGAAAACATAATATAAGCGCCTTATATCTATAATGTCATCTCACTTTACTCAATTTGCATTTTTTACTTCTCTGATATTACTTTAGGTCGCGTGATTAACGAGAATTGGGTAAATTTATCCTACCTGCCCCGTGGTTGTCGAAATTGGTGTAGCTGAAGACATCGGTGACGGTCTGGCCTTCCGCTAGAGCGGGATGGGTTTAGGTTTGGTCATATCCGGCGTTGGCGAAGTAATTGGCGCATTCGGCCGGTGAGACGGTGTCGAGGATCGGGGCGATGGCATCGTAGACGGCCTCGGTTGTTCGCTGGGCGGCTTTGCGTAGCCAGTGTTTGAACTTGGCGAAGAACTGCTCGATTGGGTTCAGGTCGGGCGAGTATTTCGGCAGGTAGAAGAGCCGGGCGCCGGCGGCACGGATGGCGCGACGCACGGCGTTGGCCTTGTGTGAGCCGAGATTGTCCATGATGACGATGTCGCCGTGCCGCAGGGTCGGGACTAGAACCTTCTCGATGTAGAGAAGAAAGGCTTCGCCGTTGATCGGCCCCTCGATGAACCATGGAGCGGTGATGCGATCGTGGCGCAAGGCGGCCATGAAGGTCATGGTCTGCCAGCGGCCGTGCGGCACCTTGGCTTTGATGCGTTGACCGCGCGGTGCCCAGCCCCGCAGCGGCGCCATATTGGTTTTGGTCCAGGTCTCATCGATGAACACCAGCCGAGTGGGATCGATCCGATCCCGATACTTGGTCCATTGCGCTCGCCGCCGCGCGACATCGGGACGGTCCTGCTCGGCGGCAATCAGCGTCTTTTTTTATAACTGAGCTTCTCAGCGTGGACGAACTCCCACATCGTGCGGTAATCGACCTTGAGGCCGCGCTCAGCGAGTTCGGCCACCAGCCCTCGCACGGTAAAATCCTTCCGGCACCGTTGCATCAGCCATTCGCGGTGCGGCCCCGTAATCTTCTTTGGCCTATAGCCGCCGATCCGATCCGGTTTAACGCTGCCGGTCTGGTGGAAGCGCTGTACCCAGTTGATCGCCGTGCTGATGCCCACTCCAAATTGGGCCGCCGCCTGGTGCCGCGACAGCCCGCCTTTGATGACAGCCCTCACCACCCGCTCACGAAGGTCGTCCGAATAGGCTCGTCCATCGGCACCGGCAACGGCGCGCCGTGGAACCGCAAGGTGCGCAGCCCCTCAGGCGGCGACAATCTCTTCCTCGCCTCGATCGTGGCGCTGAACGCCGATACCGGAAAATATGTCTGGCACTATCAGGAAACGCCCGGCGACAACTGGGACTACACCTCGACCCAGCCGATGATCCTCGCCGACATCAATATCGATGGCGCACCACGCAAGGTTATCCTGCACGCGCCGAAGAATGGCTTCTTCTTTGTCATCGACCGCACCAACGGCAAATTCATCTCGGCGAAAAACTTCGTCGATGTGAACTGGGCGACCGGTTACGACGCCAACGGACGGCCGATCGAAGTGCCTGCTGCGCGCGGCGACGAGCCCTATGACGCCATCCCCGGCCCC
Organism: uncultured Alphaproteobacteria bacterium; assembly: GCA_963735835.1. Classification (GTDB taxonomy): domain Bacteria; phylum Pseudomonadota; class Alphaproteobacteria; order Rhizobiales; family Xanthobacteraceae; genus Bradyrhizobium. Next base: position 45,232 of record CAVTNA010000026.1, read on the forward strand.
TATGGCGCCCACAACTGGCAGCCGATGTCGTTTAATCCGCAGACCGGGCTCGTCTATCTGCCCGCGCAGAATGTGCCACTGAACCTGACGGCGGAGAAGACCTTCACGCAGAACGCGCCGACGCCGGGCAAGTTCGGCGGCACCACCGGCTGGAACATCGGCTTCATGCTGAACGCGACGCCGCCAACGGCCCCGGCGTTCGGACGGCTGCTCGCCTGGGATCCGGTGAAGCAGAAGGAAGCCTGGCGTGCGGAATATGTGGCGCCGTGGAATGGCGGCACGCTGACCACCGCCGGCAACCTGGTGTTTCAGGGCACCGCCGACGGGCGCTTCATCGCCTACAATGCCACGACAGGCGAGAAGCTTTGGGACAGCCCGACCGGAACCGGCGTGGTCGCGGCGGCCTCAACCTATCTGGTCGACGGCGTGCAATATGTGTCGGTCGCGGTCGGCTGGGGCGGCGTGTTCGGGATTGCAGTGCGCGCGACCGAACTGCAAAGCCCGGGCACGGTCTACACCTTCGCGGTTGGCGGCAAGGCGCCGCTGCCGGCCTTCACCAAGTACCAGACCGAGGGCCTGCTCGAGGGCGTGAAATACGATCCGAAGGATGTCCCGGAAGGCACCGCGCTCTACGTCGCGGCCTGCGCCACGTGCCATGGCGTGCCCGGCGTCGACAAGGGCGGCAACGTGAGAAACCTCGGCTATGTCTCGGCCGCGACGATCGCCAACCTGAAGGACTTCGTGTTCAAGGGGCCGTTCCGCGACCAGGGCATGCCGGACTTCACCGGCAAGCTCAGGGACGAGGATGTGGTGAAAATCCAGGCCTTCATCCAGGGCACTGCCGACGCGATCCGGCCGAAGAAGAACTGACAATTGCCAAGTTCGTCATTCCGGGGCGCGCGTTAGCGCGAACCCGGAATGACGAGGGCGCGAGACCGGCCTCTCAGAACATCAGGTTGTCCTTGACCAGCACCCAGCGGCCTTTCTGGATCTGCTGGACCTGCGTCACGGTGTTGGCGAGGTGGTCGGTCTTGGAGAATTTGGTCGGCGGCGAGTTGAAGATATCCAGGTACTTGTCGCCGGACTCCAGCGCGTCAAGCATCTTCTGGCCGGTCAGCTCCTTGCCGGCCTTGTTCGCATAAAACGCGAACGTCTCTATGGCGTTGTAGCCGATGATGGCCTGGGTGTTGGCGTCGGTGCCGAACATCTTCTTGTAGTTGGCGAGCCAGTCCTTGACCTTGCCCTTGGCCGTATCCTCGTAAGGGATTTCGAAGCCCGAAGCGGCGTACAGCCCTTCCACGGCTTCCTTGCCCAGGGTGGGCACTTCAAGCACGTTGGTCGGCGTGGCGCCGAGGAAGGTCACGTCCCATCCGATCTTCTTGGCTTCGCTCATCGCGCCGATGGTCTCGCGGATGATGGTGCCGAGCAGGACCAGATCGCAGCCGTCGGATTTCATCTTGGCGATCTGCGCGCTGAAGTCGGAAGCGCCGCGCTTGTAGCTGGTGACCGAAGCCGGCGTCAGCTTCATCGCGGCGACCTGCTGGTTGAAACCGTCGAGCACGTTTTTGCCGTACTCGTCGTCCTGATGCATGATGCAGGGCTTCTTGAAATTCTTCACCTCCATCATGTATTTGAGCGCGGCGCGCGTGCTTTCGACGTAAGGCAGCAGGTTGTTGAACTTCAGCCGTTCCTGCGGCTTGGCCGGGTCGAACTTGAAGGTGAATTCGGCCGCCGTCAGCGGGAACAACTGCAGCACCCCGGCATCGAACAGGATGTCCTGCGCGGCGAGCACGGTCGGCGAACCCATCGGGCCGATCATGGCGAAGATCTTGTCGCGCTCGACCATCTTCTGCGACGCCAGCACCGCCTTCTTCGGATCGTAGCCGCTATCCTCGAGGATCATTTTGAGCTTGCGGCCGTTGATGCCGCCGGCCGCATTGATTTCCTCCACCGCCATCTTCATGCCGTTGGAAACCGGAACGCCCCACACCTTGATCGGGCCGGACAGGTCCTGATGGGTGCCGATCACGATCTCGGTCGGCGAAATGCCTTCATTGGTGACCTTGGTTTGCGCCGCGGCCGGCAGATGGGTCAGCGCGAGGGCGCCCACCGCAAGGCCCAGCGCCTTGAACGATTTCGACATTGCAGTCTCCTCTTCCTTGGCCCGTGTTGGGCGAAGGGCCGGGCCCTTCAATCCTTCGCCGTTTTCAAACCTCTTAAGCCCGTCAGGCCACCGCCCGCTCGCCATACATGGCGTCGATCTCGATGGCGTAGCGCTTGTTCACGAAATTCCGCTTCAGCTTCATGGTCGGCGTCAATTCCTCATCCTCGGGCGTCGAGCTGGCGCTCGATCAGGAAGAACCTCTTGATGGTTTCGACCCGGGCGAAATTGGCGTTCACCGCCTCGATCTCGCGCTGGATCAGCTCCTGGACTTCTGCCGCGCGGCACAGGCTCGCATAATTGGTGAAGGGAATGTCGTGATCCTGGGCGAACTTCTCGACGTTCTCCTGGTCGATCATGACGAGGCAGGTCAGATAAGGACGCTTGTCGCCGATCACGACGGCGTCGGAAATGTAGGGCGAGAATTTGAGCTGGTTCTCGATCTCGGACGGCGTGATGTTCTTGCCGCCGGAGGTGATGATGATGTCCTTCATGCGGTCGGTAATCTTGACGAAGCCCTCATTGTCGATCGAGCCGACGTCGCCGGTGTGCAGCCAACCCCTCGCGTCGATGGTCTCGGCGGTTTTTTCCGGCTGGTTGAGGTAGCCCATGAACAGGAAGTCGCCCCTGATCAGGATTTCGCCTTGCGGCGAGATCGCGACTTCGCCCCATGGCACCGCTGTCCCGACCGAGCCGAGCTTGATGCGATCCGCCGGCATCAGGGTGGCGACGCCGCAGTTTTCGGTCTGGCCATAGACCTCGCGCATGTCGATGCCGAGCGCGAGATACCAGCGGATCAATTCCGGCGCGATCGGCGCCGCACCGGTAAAGGCGAGCCGGCAGCGATCAAGGCCCAGCATGCGCCTGATGTTGCGGAACACCAGCCAGTAGGCGGCACGGTTGGCGAGACGCAGGGACAGCGAAGGCATATCGCCCTGAAGCCTGCAGTCGGTCATGCGATAGCCCGCCGCCAGCGCGCGGCGGTACATCCAGTTCTGGAACGGGGTCGCATCCTTCAGCGCAATCGTGATCCCCGAATAGAACTTCTCCCAGATCCGCGGCACCGCCAGAAACGCGGTGGGCTGCACCTCGCGCAGATTATCCGGCACGGTTTCCGGGCTCTCGGCGAAATTCATCACCGATCCCAGCGCCAGCGAGATGTAGTAGCCGCCGACCCGCTCGGCGACATGGCAGAGCGGCAGGAACACCAGCCGCTCCTCGGCGTCGGTGGAGGGAAACAGGTCGTTGGCGTGGCGCATCTGATGGGTGACGCCGCGGTTGGAATGCATGGCGCCCTTGGGCGGGCCGGTGGTGCCGGAGGTGTAGACCAGGATGGCGAGATCGTCGGCGCCGCGGCTTGCGATCATCTCGTCCCACAGCGTCTCGCGGCCGACCATGTGATTGCTGCCGAGCGCCATGAATTCGGCAAGCGACATCACCATCGGATCGGAAAAGCCGCTCAGGCCCTCCATGTCGAAGACAACGATGTGCTGCAAGTGTCGGACAGCGCGCGCGGCACGACAGGATCTTGTCGAGCTGCTCCTCGTCCTCGGCGAAGATCACCTTGGTAGCGGAGTCATTGACGAGATATTCCACCTGGACGGAAGAATTGGTCGGATAGATTCCGGAAGAAACACCGCCGGCGCACAGGATGCCCATATCGGCGAACACCCATTCCGGCACCGCGTTGGCGATGATCGAGGCGACGTCGCCCGGCCGGAAGCCGACCGCGTGCAGGCCGTAGGCGATTTCCTTCGAAATCTCCAGCCACTGCCCCCAGCCGGTCGGGTGCCAGATGCCGAACTTCTTCTCGCGGATCGCCGGCCGGTCGCCGCGCGTCTCCGCCGCGCGGACAAAACTCCTCGCGATCGTGTCGGCGACCGTCAGCACTGCCGGTCCGGCCATGCTCGTTCCCTCCCTCATCTGGTCCGGTTCGGATGCCGGCTTTGACAGCCGGTCTTTTTCCGACCCGGAGCCCGTATTTAACGCCACGTTTTCTTCTTTTTCCAGCGCCGTTCGCCCCGCGCCCCGGCTTCCTTGGCGCCGAGATAGAATTCCTGAATGTCCCTGGAATGCAACAGCCGCTCGCAAGTGTCGTTCATGACAACCCGGCCGATTTCCAGAACGTAGCCGTAATGCGCGGTTTCCAGCGCGACCTTGGCGTTTTGCTCGACCAGCAGGATCGACATGCCCTGCTCTTCATTGACGCGCCGGATGATCGCAAAAATTTCCTTCACCAGGATCGGCGACAGGCCGAGCGACGGCTCGTCGAGCAGCAGCAGCGTCGGCCGGTTCATCAGCGCGCGCCCGATCGCCAGCATCTGCTGCTCGCCGCCCGAGAGCTGACCGGCCGGCTGGTTGATGCGTTCCCGAAGCCGGGGAAAATAGCCGTAAACCCGCTCCAGATCCTCCGCGACGGCCTCGCGATCCCGGCGCGGATAGGCGCCCATCATCAGGTTCTCGCGCACGCTCAGGAACGGAAACACCTCGCGCCCCTCGGGCACATGGCTCAAGCCGAGCCGCACGATCTTGTCGGCTTCCATGCGCTGGATCGGCTTGCCGAGAAATTCGATCGTGCCCTTCTGCGGATCCAGAATGCCGGAAATGGTCTTGAGCACCGTGGTCTTGCCGGCGCCGTTGGCGCCGAGCAGGGTGACGATCCGGCCGCGCGGGACCTCGAGGCTGATGCCGCGGATCGCCATGATCGGCCCGTAATAACTCTCGATGTTGCTGAGTTTGAGGATGATGTCAGGAGTGCTCATGCCAGCATCCCCTCAAGCGCCGAGATAGGCGGCGACGACGTCGGGATGCTGCTGCACCTCGGACGGAGTTCCCATCGCCAGCACCCTGCCGTAGTTCAGCGCGATCACCCGGTCGGAGACGCGGTTTACCAGCGTCATGTCGTGCTCGACCATCAGCACGGTGACGCCGAGTTCGGTCTTCATGTCGCGGATCCAGAACGACATGTCGTCGGTCTCCTCGACGTTCAGTCCGGACGACGGCTCGTCGAGCAGAATCAGCTTCGGCTCGGTACACAGCGCGCGCGCGAGCTCGATCACCTTGCGCACGCCATAGGGCAGCCCCGAGATCAGCTTGTCGCGGTAGGCGGCGAGATCGAGAAATTCGATGACCTGCTCGACGCGGCGGCGATGGACTTTCTCGGTGTCGCGCACGCTCGGCAGAAACAGCAGTTCCTGCCAGAGCCGGGTGGTGGAATGCCGGTGCCGTCCGACCAGGAGATTAGACAGCACGGTCGCATTCTCGAACAGCTCGATGTTCTGGAAAGTGCGGGCGATACCGAGTTTGGCGATGCCGAACGCAGGCGCCTCGGTGATGTCCTGATCCTCGAAATAGATCCTGCCCGAGGTCGGGCTGTAGATCCGCGAGATCAGGTTGAAGATCGAACTTTTACCGGCGCCGTTGGGGCCGATGATGGAGAGGATCTCGCCCTTCTCCGCGGCGAAGCTGACGGAATCGACCGCCTTCAGGCCGCCGAAATGCAGGGAGAGATTTTCGGCGCGGAAATAACTCATCGGTTCCGCTCCGACTTCACGTAGATCTTCTGCCGCTTGAAGGTCGCGCGCTTGTAGAGCGGGAACAGCTGGAAGAAGAGCTTTATCTTGAGCCAGCGTCCGTAAAGGCCGAGCGGCTCGAACAGCACGAAGACGACGATGATGATTCCGTAGATCGCGCCCTTGAGGCCGTTGGCCGAGGCAAAGGCGGCCACGCTATTCTGGATCTGCGCCGCGCGCTCGCTTCCCGCGCCGAATGAGGCGGCGATGCCGGCCACCATTCCGGGGACGTCATCCTTGAGATAGGTCAGGAACGGATCGATCATGACGATGAAGATCGCCCCCAGCACCGCTCCGTGCAGACTGAACGCGCCGCCGATCAGGATCACGATGATGAACTCGATCGAGAGCTGCAGCGTGAACATTTCCGGGCTGATGAAGGACAGCTTGTGGGCGAACAACACACCGGCAAATCCGGTGATGGCGGCCGAGATCGCAAACGACTTGACCTTGTAGAGCGATACGTTGACGCCCATGCTTCGCGCCGCCGTCTCGCTGTCGCGGATCGCGACGAAGGCGCGGCCGGTCGGCGAGCGCAAAAGATTGAGCGTGCCCACGATCGTCAGAATAAGGACGCCGAGACAGAGGAAGTAGAATGTCGGGCTGTCGCGCGGCACGCTGGTGCCGAGCAGCTGAATGGTCTTGACGCGCATGCCCTCATTGCCATTCGTGACGCTTTCCCAGCGCGCCAGGATTTCCTCGACGATGAGGGCGAAGGAAATGGTGGCGATGACGAGATAGATACCCTGCAGCCGCAGCGCCGGAAAACCGACCAGCGCACCGATAATCCCGGTCAGCAGGCCGGCGGCGAGAAAATAAACCGGGAAAGGGACGTTGAACTGCTGCAGATAGGCGGCGGTATAGGCGCCGATGGCGAGGAAGGCGGCGTGGCCGAGCGAGGCCTGTCCGGTGAAGCCGGTGAGGATCATCAGCCCGACGCCGACGGTGGCGTAGATGCAGACGAACACCAGCTGGCTGACCAGGTAGCTCGAGAGAACGAACGGCGCGATCGCCAGCAGCGCAAGCAGGACGCCATAGGAGACCATGTAGCCGGAGTGCGGAAACAGCCTGATGTCGTCTTCATAATCGGTCTTGAACATGAAGCGCATGGCTGGACCCTAGACCTTCTTGCGCATGTGAAGGCCGAACAGGCCTTCGGGCTTGAGCAGCAACACCGCGAGAAGAACGACATAGGGCGCGACGTCCTTCCATCCCTCCGCCAGGTAGAAGCCGGCCATGCTCTCGATGACGCCGATCAGCACGCCGCCCACGACCGCGCCGGGTATCGAGCCGAAACCGCCGAGCACCGCCGCCGGAAACGCCTTCAGCCCCAACACCAGGCCGACATTGGAGTGAATGAACGTGATCGGCGCCAGCAGCACGCCGGCGCAGGTTGCGACCGCCGCGCTGATCGCCCACACGATCGACACCACCCGCTTGACCGGAATGCCCATGTAATAGGCCGCAAGCATATTCTCCGAACTCGCGCGCATCGCGGTGCCGAGCGCCGTCCGGTTGAAGAACAGATACAGCATTGTGCAAAGGATGATGGTCGCCGCAATCACCGAGAGCTTGTCATAGGCCAGCACCAGAGAGCCGATCCGCAACACCCCCTGGCTGAACGGGGTCTCGATCTTGAAGTCGTCGGTGCCCCAGATCATGCCGACGACGGAACGCAGGAAATATCCGAGCCCGATCGTCGCCATGATGATGGAAAATTGCGGATAGCCCAGGATCGGACGCACCACCAGGCGCTCCGCCAGCATGCCGAACAGCGCCATCGCCGCGACCGCGGCTGCAAAGCCGAGCCAGTAATTGAGACCGAGAATGCCGATAAAGGTGAAGGCGAAAAATCCGCCCAGCATCATCAGGTCGCCCTGCGCGAAGTTCACCACCTCGGTGGCCTTGTAGACCAGGACGAAGCCAAGCGCGATCAGGCCGTAGACGCAGCCGAGCGCAATACCACTCACCAACTGCTGAACGAAGTCCAGCATTTGCCACCCTCCCCCGATGCGTGGGCGATTCTATCGATCGCCTTTCCCGCATCTTGCGTCGATGCGCCGATATACAGCCCAAAGCGCCGCTGCCTGTCAACAAAGCGCTGGCTGCCATCCCGCGCCGGGGTTGCGGACAAATGCCCCATATTTGACCTGCATGCCCGGCTAGCTGCGCATTAAAGGGGATTTGCGGCCCCCGATTTACCGCGCCGAAATATCTTGGGTCCATGGTCGGCTACTCAACGCAAGACATGGATTGTCCCGACATCATGAAGCCGCAAGAGACCGCGTTGCAAGTGCGAGGGTTAACAAAGCGTTTTGACCGCCTCGCGGTCGATGCGCTCGATCTCACCGTCCGCACCGGCGAATTCTATGCGCTGGTCGGCCCCAATGGCGCCGGCAAGACCACTACCTTGCGCATGGTGGCCGGGCTGTTGCGGCCCGATGCCGGTTCGGTCGCCGTGTTCGGTATCGACGCTCTCGGCGACCCGGTAGCGGCCAAGCAAAGCATAGCGTGGGTATCGGACGAGCCGATGATCTACGACAAGCTGACGCCGCTGGAATATCTCGAATTCGTCGCGGGCCTGTGGGGCATCGATCCCGCGACTTCCGAACCCTCCGCCAACCGGCTCTTGATCTCGCTCGGGCTTGAAGGGCACCTGCACGAGCGCTGCGAGGGATTTTCCAAGGGCATGCGCCAGAAGGTCGCGCTGGCGGGAGCGTTGGTGCACGAGCCCCGCCTGATCATTCTGGACGAACCGCTCACAGGTCTCGACGCCGTGTCCGCGCGTCACGTCAAGGGATTGCTCGGAGATCGCGTCCGCAGCGGCTGCACCGTGATCATGACCACGCACATTCTCGAAGTTGCCGAACGGATGGCCGACCGGATCGGCGTCATCGCCTCGGGACGGCTGGTCGCGGAGGGCACTTTGGCCGAGCTGCGGCAGCAGAACGGGCACAACGACACCAGCCTCGAAGACCTGTTCATTACGCTGGTCAATGTCGAGGCCGCCGCCGCATGAGCCCCGCCGCGGATCTCGCATGGTTTGCCCGGCACGAACTCAGGCTGGCATGGCGCGAATGGGTCGCGATGATGACGGCCGGCCGCAAGGGGCGGAAACGCGCCGCGCTGATCGGCCTGTTCGCCCTCGCCGCGATCATGCATTTGCCGGCCTATGCGGTGATCGGCCGGTTTGCGGACCTGCAGCCGCCGCTCGACAAATCCAGCCTCATCGTCATCACGGCGACCATATTCCTGGCCTGGGCCCTGATGCTGTCGCAAGCGATCGAATCCGTGACCAGGGTGTTTTACGCCCGCGCCGATCTCGATCTGATCATCTCGTCGCCGGTCCGGCTGACCAACGTGTTTTCGGTCCGTATCGCCGCGATCGCGCTGTCGGTCAGTGCGATGGCATTGCTGCTGTCGACGCCCTTCGTGGACGTTCTCGTGATCGGCGGCGGCGCCAGATGGTTCGCAGCTTACGGCGTCGTCGCAGCGATCGGCCTGTCGGCCACGGCGGTTGCGATCGCGGTCACGATCCTGCTGTTTCGTCTGATCGGCCCGAGCCGGACGCGGCTGGTAGCGCAGATTCTCGCGGCGATCATCGGCGCCGGTTTTGTCATCGCGCTGCAGGTCGCCGCGATCTTGTCCTATGGCACCTTGTCGCGGTTCGCGGTTCTGACCTCGGATGCTGCCGCCGGCTTTGCGCCCGGCCTCGACAGCATCGCCTGGTGGCCGGCGCGCGCGGCGCTTGGCGATGTCGAGGCGCTGCTGCTCCTGCTCGCCGGCGGGCTCCTTCTGCTCGGCGCCGTGATGGCTGCCTTCTCAGCGAGCTTTGCCGATACCGCGGCACGCGTATCGGCCAATGCCACACCAAACCGGCGAGGCGCCCGCACAAAAGCGTTCCGCACGGGTTCGCGGCAACAGGCGCTGCGCAGGAAGGAGTTTGTGCTTTTGCGGCGCGATCCCTGGCTGATGTCGCAGACCCTGATGCAGTTGCTCTATCTGGTGCCGCCGGCCTTGATGCTGTGGCGAAGTTTTTCAGACAGCGGTCTGGCCATCGTGCTGATCACGCCGGTGACTGTCATGGCGGCCGGCCAGCTCGCCGGCGGTCTTGCGTGGCTGACGATTTCGGGCGAAGACGCCGCCGATCTGGTGGCGACCGCGCCGTTGCCGCCCTCGCGCGTGATCCGCGCCAAGATCGAAGTGGTGCTGATCGCGATCGCTGTCATCTTCGCGCCGCTGGTGCTTGCACTGCTGTTTGCCTCGGCGCTGCAGGCGGGAGTGACCGCGAGCGGCGTAATCGTCGCGGCGGCTTCCGCCACCGCGATCCAGCTGTGGTTTCGCGTGCAGGCCCGGCGCAGCCAGTTTCGCCGCCGCCAGACCTCGTCGCGGCTGGCGACCTTCGCGGAAGCCTTTTCCTCGATCGGATGGGCGGCGACCGCTGCGCTGGCGCTGACGGTGCCGGTCGCCGCTGTCATCAGCGGCTTGATGACCGCCGGCATCCTCGCGGCAACCTGGAAGATCAGCCCGCGGCGGGAGTGAGTGCGCTCGCGGCTCACGCCTTGATCAGTTCCATCACCGCCGCCGCAAACGCTTCCGGTTCTTCCTGTAGCAAATTATGTCCCGCGCGCGGAATGACACGATGGATGCGGCGGCCGGTAAACTTCGGCGCCGACGCGGTGCCATCTGTCGGGAGAGCAACGCCATCCGCGGCGCCGTCCAGTGTGATGGCAGGCACAGTAATGACCGGCAGCGCCGCCAATCGCCGTTGGATATCGGCATATTGCGGATCGCTGTCGGCAAGACCGTAGCGGTGACGGTAGTTGTGGATCACGACGTCGACATAGTCGGGGTTGCCGAAGGCCAGCGCCGTCCGCTCGAAGCAGGCATCGTCGAAATGCCAGTTCGGCGACCATTGCTGCCACAATATCCGGGCGATGCCGCGCCGATCGGCGGCAAGCCCGGCCCGTCCGCGCTCGATCTGAAAATAATACTGGTACCAGTACGCGACCTCGCGTTCCGGCCTCGCCGGAACCATCGCTTTGGCGATGTCCTGGATCAAATAGCTGTTCACCACGACCAGGCCGGTGCAGCGATCCGGCCACAACGCCGCGCCAACGCAGGCCGCGCGGCCGCCCCAGTCATAGCCGGCGAACACCGCGCGCTTCACGGAAAGCGCATCCATCAGCGCGATCAGGTCGGCTCCGATCGCCGCCTGTTCTCCCGAACGCGGCGTCGCCGGGTCGTGGAAACGGGTTGGACCGTAGCCGCGCAAATAGGGGACGATGACGCGGCAGCCCTGCGCCACAAGCTGGGGAGCGACGTCGACATAGGAGTGGATGTCGTAGGGGAAACCGTGCAGCAGCATCACGACCGGCCCGTCCGCAGGCCCCTGTTCGTAATAGGCGACGTTGAGAACGCCGGCATCGACGCAGCGGAGCGGTTCCAGCCGATGCGAAGAAGGTGCACGCGCGGGGGTCTGTTCAGGCATGGTCATACTCGCGGGGCTCATCATAAATCATAAATCGCGCCGCGAACTTCCTTGTCATGGCCGCCATGACGAACAGGGAATTCGGCGATACAGTGTCAGACGCCATCCTTGGACGGACCCTGTCAATGTTGCGATCCTTTGTCACAGTCTTTGCCTTGCTGGGTTCGCTGGTCGCATCCGCTGCCGCCCAGGATGCCCCGCGCAGCGAGTGCCTGGCGATGGCGAATGCGCCACCGCGCGCCACGCCGGTTAGCCTGCGCTTGACCGAGGCGACGACGAACGAGGTCGCGATCACCTATGCCGGCCACTCGACCTATTACATCGACACGCCCGGCGGCGTGCGGATCGCGACCGACTTCAGCGGCGCCTACACCACCGGCCGCCTGCCCGACGTCGTCACCATGAACAGGGCGCACAGCACCCACTACACTTTATTTCCGGATTCCGGAATTCCCTATGTGCTGCACGGCTGGGGCGACGACGGACAGCCGGCGAAAATCGCCCGGCGCATCGGCGATGTCTTCATCCGCAATGTGACGACCGACATCCGCCGCTATTTCGGCGACGATTCCAGCGGGGAAATGATCAGGGACGGCAACTCGATCTTCATCTTCGAGGTCGCCGGCCTCTGCATCGGCCATCTCGGACACCTCCATCACCCGCTCGACGAAAGCCATCTAGCCGCGATCGGCCGGCTCGACATCGTGATGGTGCCGATCGACGGAACCTATACGATGTCGCTCGACGGCATTTCGGCGATCACGCGGCGGCTGCGGGCCTCCGTGGTGCTGCCGATGCATCGCTTCATGACGCCGCTCGACGAATTCATGCAACGGATCGGCCAGCAATTCGCCATCGACGTGCGGACCGAGCGAACCCTGACGATTTCGCGGGAGACGCTGCCGGCGACGCCCACGGTCATCATTCTCAGGGGAGTTTGACGCGTCGAACGGACCGTCTCTAAAATCATGAGAAACCGGGAAGGAAAGTCCATGGCCAGCACCGCACCCGCGACCGCAAGCGGGCTCTATGCCGATCCGCGCGAAGATTGGCTCGCCCAGCGCCGGGAGAACGTCATCGATCCCGCGCGCCCCATCGTCGATCCCCATCATCATTTGTGGGATCGCGGCGGCCAGCGCTATCTGATCGAGGAGTTGGCCGCCGACACCGCCTCCGGCCACGATGTCATTGCCACCGTCTATGTCGAGGCGCGCTCGATGTATCGCGCCGATGGGCCGGAGGCGCTGCGCCCGGTCGGCGAGGTCGAATTCGTCAATGGCGTGGCGGCGATGAGCGCGAGCGGCGGTTACGGTGCGACGAAGATCTGCGCCGGCATTGTCGGCCACGTCAATCTCATGCTGGGCGAAGGCGCGCGCGAGGTGCTCGAAGCGGAAATCGCCGCAGGCCAGGGACGCTTCCGCGGTATCAGGCATTCGTCCGCCTGGGACGCGGATCCCAACGTCGCCCACATGTATGCCACGCGCCCGAAAGGCCTGCTGCTCGATTCCACCTTCCGCAAGGGCTTTGCATGCCTTGCTCCGCTGGGCCTGAGTTTCGACGCCTGGCTGTTTCATCCGCAGATCGCCGAACTCTGCGATCTCGCCCGCGCGTTTCCGGAAACCAGAATCGTGCTTGATCACTGCGGCGGCCCGGTCGGCATCGGCAGCTACGCCAACCGGCGCGAGGAAATTTTTTCGGGCTGGAAGGCATCGATCCGGGACGTCGCGAAATGTCCCAATGTGGTCGTGAAGCTCGGCGGGCTCGCCATGCGGCTGCTGGGTTATGATTTCCATCAGCGCCCGCTGCCACCCTCCTCGGAGGAGGTGGCCGCGGCCTGGCGTCCCTATATCGAGACCTGCATCGAGGCCTTCGGCCCTGATCGCTGCATGTTCGAAAGCAACTTTCCGCCGGACAAGGGCCAGTGCAGCTATCAGGTGATCTTCAACGCCTTCAAGCGCATCGCCGCGCCATACAGCGAGGCCGAGAAGACCGCGTTGTTCTCGAAGACGGCGACGGAAGTTTACAGGTTGCAGCTCTAGCTCATTTTCGGCAAACGACCTTTCGACTGCCGCTTCTACCTCAATCAGATCAAACGCGGGGCCTAACCGGCGTCCTTCGCCAATCCGCGCAGCACCAGTTGATTGAGCCGGCTGGCAAAAGCGGCGGGATCCTCCGGCAATTCGCCATCCAGAATCTGCGCCTGCTCCAGCAGCAGAAACGACAGATCGCGCCCGGCATCCTTGTGGCCGGTGATGGCGGCGACCAGGGGATGGCGCATGTTGACCTCGAGGACCGGTTTTGTCACCGCGCCCCTGTTCTGCTGCGCGAGCAACCGTTCGAGCGCACGATCCCGGCCCGTTCCGCCGGCCACCAGGCATGAGGCACTGGCGGTGAGCCGCTGCGAGGCGCGCACGTCGGACACCCGGTCGCCAAGGGCATCCTTGATCACGGCGATGGTCGCTGCCTCATCAGCGCCGGACTTTTCCTTGTCCGCGGCATTGTCGTCGAGCAGCGGGATCAGCCCGAAATCGACGTCGCCCTGGCTCAGCGATTTCAGCGGCTTGCCGCCGAAATCGAGCGGCGCCGAGGTCCAGAACGCATCGACCGGATCGGTCAGCAGCAGCACCTCGATGCCGCGCGCGGTTGCCGATTCCAGTTTCGGATTCGACTTCAGCCGCTCGATGCTGTCGCCGACCAGATAGTAGATCTCGGTCTGGTTCGGCTTCAGGTTCTCCGCATATTGTTTCAGCGAGCGCTTCTCGCCGGTTGTGGTGGTAAAGCGCGACAACGCCAGCAATTTCTCGCGTCGCTCAAAATCCTCCCAGATTCCTTCCTTGATGACGGAGCCGAAGGCGTCCCAGATTTTTGCAAAGGCCTCCGGCGCCTTCTCGCTGAGGCTTTCCAGTTCGCCGACCACGCGGCCGGTCACGGCCTTGCGGATTTGCGTCAGCTGCGGATTGTTCTGCAGCATCTCCCTGGAAATATTGAGCGGAAGATCCTCGCTGTCGATCACGCCGCGGATGAAGCGGAGATAGCCGGGCAGCAGGTCGGCATCGTCGGCAATGAAGACGCGGCGCACATAGAGTTTCACGTGACCCTTGCGCGTCGGCTCGAACAGATCGAACGGTTTTGTCGATGGCGCGAACAGGAGCACGACGTAGGCCTGACGGCCTTCGGCGCGATAATGCAGCGTCATGGCCGGCTCATCGAAGGCGCCGGCGATCGCGCGATAGGCCTGGGTGTAATCCTCGGGCTTCAGCTCCGATTTCGGCCGCTGCCACAGCGCGCTGGCCGAATTGATCTGCCGCGGCTCGCCCTCTTCCGGCTTGAGCAGATCGGAAACTGGATGTTGTCGGAATAGGCGCCGACGATCCGCTCGATCTCGTAGGTTTCCAGATATTTTTTTGCGTCCGGCTTCAGGTGCAGAACGATTTCCGTACCCCTCGCGACGCGCCGGGCATCCTCGTCACTCGCCGGGGCGATATCAAACCCGTTGCCTCCCGACGACGACCATGTCCAGACCTCGGCCTGGCCGGCGCGACGGCTGGTGACCGTGATGCGATCGGCGACCATGAAGGCTGCGTAAAAGCCGACCCCGAACTGGCCGATCAGGCCGGCGCCGTCCTTGGCCTCGGCCAGACGGGCCAGAAAGGATTTGGTGCCGGAACGCGCAATGGTGCCGAGATTGTCGATCAGCTCCTGCCGGTCCATGCCGATGCCGTTGTCGACGACCGCGAGCGTGCCGGCCTTCTTGTCGGGCATGATGCGGATTTTGGGCGGCTCGCCGTCGGCGACCAGTTCCGGGGCCGCGATGGCCTCGTAGCGCAGCTTGTCGAGGGCGTCCGAGGCGTTCGAAATCAGCTCGCGAAGGAAAATGTCGGTCTCCGAATATACGGAGTGCACCATCAGGTTCAGGAGCTCGGCAACCTCGGCCTGAAATGGCTTGTGTTCGGCAATCGTATCCGTCGTCATTATCGGTCTCGCTCAGGTGGCAGGGGGAAGCGGGTTTAATATAGGAACGGCGTTTCCGCTGGCAAGATTTCGCAAGCCGCTTGATCTCCGGGTGGCGGTGCGAGCATCCCAGGGCTTACCCGTTGACGCCGGCAAATCGGCGTAGGACATTTCAGTCAACGCGCTGACGATCGGGAATCCGGCATGGATGTCTACCATTTCAAAAATTTCGAAATGCTCGATCCCGAGGCCGGGGAATTGCGCGGCGGCCACGAACTGATCGTCGAAGGCGACAGCATCAGGGAAGTCTCGGCCAAGCCGATCAAGCTGGCAAACGCCAGCGTGATCGACTGCGGCGGGCGCACGCTGATGCCCGGCCTGATCGACAGCCATGTGCATGTGGTGCTGTCCGAGGTCGTGATCCGCAACCTGGAAAGCGTACCGCTGACGCTGATGACCGCGCGCGCCGCCGATCTGATGCGCAAGATGCTCGACCGCGGCTTCACCAGCGTGCGCGACACCGGCGGCGCCGACTGGGGCCTGAAGGAAGCGACCGACAAGGGGCTGCTGCCGGGGCCGCGGCTGTTCATCGCCGGACGCGCGATCGGTCCCACCGGCGGCCACAGCGACGGCCGCCGCCGCACCGACTTCGGCGTGCGCTGTCAGTGCTGCAACGCGCTGTACGTTCTCGATGGGCATCGCCGATGGCGTCTCCGAGGTCCGCCGCGCGGTGCGCGAGGAAATGCGCCAGGGTTGCGACCAGGTGAAGATCATGATGTCCGGCGGCGTCGCCTCGCCCTACGATCCGCTCGACAGCCTGCAATTCTCGGTGGACGAGGTGGCGGCGGCCGTGCAGGAGGCGCACGCCTTCGGCCGCTATGTCTGCGCGCATGCCTACACGCCGGAAGCGATCACGCGCGCGGCGAACGCCGGCGTGCGCACCATCGAGCACGGCAATCTCATCGATGAGGCGTCCGCCAAGCTGATGGCCGAGAAGGGCATGTTCCTGGTCGCCAATCTCGTCACCTATTTCGAGATGAAGAAGCATGCCGCCGAATACGGCATGAATTCGGACATGCTGGCCAAGAACGACCTCGTCATCGACGGCGCGCTGAAATCGCTCGAAATCTGCAAGCGTCACGGCATCCCGGTCGCCTACGGCACCGATCTGCTCGGCCAGTTGCAGGTGGCGCAGTCGGAGGAGTTCACGCTGCGCGCGCGCGTGTTGTCGCCGGCCGAGATCATCCGTTCGGCCACCACGATCGGCGCCCAGGTCGTGCGCATGGAGGGCAAGATCGGCTGCCTGAAGCCGGGCGCCTTCGCCGATCTGCTCGTCGTCGACGGCAATCCGCTGCAAGAACCTGAAGCTGTTTCAGGAGCAAGGCAAGCACCTTTCGGCGATCATGAAGGGCGGGCGCTTCCACAAGAACCGGCTGCAGCTGATGTCGCAACAAATCCTGTTCAAGAATTTCGAATTGCTCGAACCTTCGTTCGGCGAGCTCCGCGGCGGCTATCAGTTGCTGGTCGAGGGCGATACGCGTCAAGGAACTCAGCGAGAGGCCGATCAAGGCGGCCGAGGCGACGGTGATCGACTGCGGCAAGCGCACCTTGATGCCGGGACTGATCGACTGCCACGTCCACGCCATCCACAGCGAGGTCAATGTCCGCTTCATGGAGATGTTGCCGCTGACGCTGGTCACCGCGCGCGCGGCGACGCGATTGCGCGCCATGCTCGACCGCGGCTTCACCACCGTGCGCGACACCGGCGGAGCCGACTGGGGCATCAAGACCGCGATCGAAACCGGACATATCGCCGGCCCACGGCTTTATATCGCCGGCCAGTCGATCGGCCCCACCGGCGGCCATTCGGATTCGCGCCGGCGCACCAACCGCGGCGGCGAATGCGTCTGCTGCAACGGCCTGCAATTCAAGTCCGCGATCGCCGACGGCGTCGACGAAGTCCGCAAATCCGCGCGCGAGCAGATGCGCCAGGGCGCCGACCATGTGAAGATCATGATGTCCGGCGGCGTCGCCTCGCCCTACGATCCGCTCGACAGCCTGCAATTCTCGGATGGCGAAGTCAGCGCGGCGGTGGAAGAGGCAACCGCCTTCGGCCGCTACGTCTGCGCCCATGCCTACTACCGCAGAGGCCATCACCCGCGCCGCGCGGCTCGGCGTCCGCACCATCGAGCACGGCAATCTGATCGACGACGCCTCGGCCAAGCTGATGGCCGAGAAGGGCATGTATCCTGGTTGCCAATCTCGTCACCTATTACGCCATGAAGGACCGGGCCGCGCAAGTACGGCATGATCGGCGAAAGCCTCGCCAAGAACGAAATCGTGCTGCAGGGCGGGCTGAAGTCGCTGGAGATCTGCAAGCGCCACGGCATTCCCGTCGCCTATGGCAGCGATCTCCTGGGCGAGTTGCATTGGGACCAGTCGAAGGAGTTCATCATCCGCCAGGAGGTCGTCTCGCCGATCGAGATCATCCGCTCGGCGACCACGATCGGCGCCGAGGTCCTGCGCATGCCGGGCAAGGTGGGCACATTGCAGGCGGGCGCCTTTGCCGACGCCATCCTCGTCGACGGCAATCCGCTGAAAGACCTTGCGCTGCTTGGCGATCAAGGCAAACATCTCTCCCTCATCATGAAGGCCGGTGCACTTGCTACAAGAACCGGCTGAATTGATCGCAGGCTGCTTGTCAGAAGAGACGATCTTGACCGTCGTACCCGGATGGACCTCATCGCGCGTTGTCGGCCGCATGGCGCTCGGAGCGGCGGCCGGCGTGTCGCTTGCCTATATCCTGCTGCCGATGGTGTTCGTGATCTGGCTGGCGTTCTTCGCGCAGGAAATTCCGTCGTTCCCGCCGGAAGGCTATTCGCTGAAATGGTTCCGCGCCGTTCCCGGCAACGACAGGTTCGTCACCGGATTTCTCCTCAGCCTGGAGGTCGCCGTGGTCGCGACGTCGATCGGCCTCGCCATCGGCGTTCCCGCCGCGGTTTGCCTGGTGCGCGGGCGCTTCAGCCGGACGTGAGGCGGTGAACAACCTGCTGCTGCTGCCGCTGATCGTGCCGGGCATCGTGCTCGGCATCGCGCTCTATGTCTTCCATGTCGAAACCGAGATCGCGACCGGCTGGCCGATCCTCGGTTCACTCGGCGGTCTGATCGCCGGCCACGTGCTGATCGCCATCCCCTGGACGGTGCGCCTGATCACCGCGAGCCTCGTCGGCATGGATCGCGCCGTCGAGGAAGCGGCGCAAAGCCTCGGCGCCGATCGCCTGACCACGTTCCGGCGCGTCACCCTGCCCGCCATCCTGCCGGGCATCGTCGCGGCCGCCCTGTTCGGCTTCATCGCCTCGTTCGGCAATCTGGAAATGAGCCTGTTCCTGGTCGGTCCGGGCCGCACCACGCTGCCGATCGCGATCCTGCAATACCTCGAATGGAAGATCGACCCGACGATTGCGGCGGTGTCGGTTCTGCAGATCCTGTTCATCGGCGGGGCCATGCTGCTGACCGATCGCTTCGTCAAGATCGGCCGCGTGGTGTGACCATGGCGCGCCTGCAATTGACCGGCATCACCAAGCGCTACGGCGACGTTCAAGGCCGCCGACGACGTCTCGCTCGACGTCGCCGATGGCGAGTTCCTGGTGCTGCTCGGCCCCTCCGGCTGCGGCAAGACCACGACGCTGCGCATCGTGGCCGGCTTCATCGAGCCGACATCCGGCAGCGTACGGCTGGGCGAGCGCGACATCACCGCGCTGCCGCCGTGGAAGCGCAACGCCGGCCTGGTGTTCCAGAGCTATGCGCTGTTTCCGCACATGACGGTGGCCGAGAACGTCGCCTTCGGCCTCGAGATGCGCAAGATGCCGAAGGCGCGAGATGGCGCCGAAGATCGCGGAGGCCCTGCGCCTGGTGCGGCTCGATCATCTCGGCGACCGGCTGCCGCGACAACTGTCCGGCGGCCAGCAGCAGCGCGTGGCGCTGGCCCGCGCGCTGGTGTTCCGGCCCGATGTGCTGCTGCTCGACGAGCCGCTGTCCAATCTCGACGCCAAGCTGCGCCAGGACGTGCGCGTCGAAATCCGCGAATTGCAGCGCAAGCTCGGCTTGACGACCGTGATGGTCACCCACGACCAGGAGGAGGCCTTGACCATGGCCGACCGCCTCGTGGTCATGAGCGAGGGCCGGATCCGCCAGATCGGGTCGCAGCAGGATCTCTACGAACGCCCTGCGGAAAAATTCGTCGCCGATTTCGTCGGCCGCTCCACCTTCATCGATGGCCGCATGGATGGCCCCGGGCGCTTCGTCTCGGCCGGCGGCCTCGTCGTCGCCTGCGAGGGAACCGGCGCCGGCGGCGCCTCGCTCGCGCTGCGCCCCGAACGTCTGGCGCTGATGACGGCTGCCGCGCCGGCGATGGACAACAGCTTTCCCGGCGCGGTGGAATTCATCTCCTATCTCGGATCGCAGGTCGATCTGCACGTCCGCCTGTCGCCGAAGGAACGGGTCATCGTGCAGATCCAGAACCGGCCGGAGCAGCCGCTTGCCGGTGATCGGCGAACAGGTCCATGTCGGCTGGAGCAAATCGACAGGCCGCGTGTTTCAATCATAACATCTCTGCCAACTGACCAAGCACCCGGAGGCAGCCAACCATGACCCGATCGAAATCCCGCCGTGAAGTCCTGCTCGGTGCCGCAGCCCTGGCCGGCGCTGCCGGCCTGCCGCGCACGCGCGTCGGCGCAGGCGAAAGGCCGCATCGTCGTCGGCACCTGGGGCGGCGACTACGCCCGCCTGCTCAACAAGAACATCGAGGTGCCGATCCTGATCAAGGACGGCTGGGAGGTGGTGCAGGATCAGGCCGGCGATCCCGAACGGCGCTCGAAGATGCTCGCCGAGCAGCGGCTGCCGCGCGGCACGACCGACGTGCAGGGCCTGTCGGCGCTCAACATGTTCCAGATGCACGACGCCGGCACCGTGCTGCCGATCGACTACGGCAAGCTCAAGAATGCCGGCGAATCTGCTGCCGTCGATGAAATATCCCTACGGCGTCGGCCACATCTATTCGGGCAAGGTCGGCGTCTACAATCCGAAGATCATCCCGACCGCGCCCGTCAGCTACAAGGACGTGTTCGATCCCAAGCACGGCAACAAGCTCGGCATCATCGACATCCAGTATCAGTACACGATGGTCTGCGCGGCGCTCGCCGCCGGCGGCAAGGTCAACGATCTCGAGCCCGGCAAGAAGCTGCTGCTGGAATGCAAGAAGGCCGGCATGCGCATCTATCCGACCAACGAGGCGTTCGCGCAGGGCCTGAAGGCGGAGGAATTCGGCATCGGCGTGATGTGGAAAGCGCGCGTCGTGCAATGGCAGAACGCGGGTATTCCGGTGCACGCCGATCGCCCCCGACCGAAGGCACGCTCGCCTACGTCTCGGGCTTCGTCATCCCGAAGAACGCGCCCAACAAGGAAGGCGCCTACGCCTATCTCGACGCCATGCTGGACAAGAGCGCGCAGGAGGCCTTCGCCGTCGACATGGGCTACAATCCCGACCGTCACCAACGCCGTGGTCGCGCCCGATCTCAACAAGCGCATCGGCTTCACGCCCGACGAGATCAAGAAGCTCGTCGATCTCGACTACGACTACATGAACAAGAACGACGTCGCGTTCAAGGAATGGTGGGACAAGGAGCTGAAGGGCTGAGCGGGCGTTAGCGAAGCGCCGATGGCCGCCGACCGCTCCAGCGCAGTTCCAGTCCGACGAGAGCGCCTACGTCGTTGCTCTCGGCGACGACGCTGATCGGGCCGGCGACGGTGTTCGTCGCCGCCGGCCTGCTGGTGCCGTTCGCGATCCTGTTCCGCTACAGCTTCAACCAGTTCGACCCGCGGCGCATGATGGTCGAGACGTTCACGCTCGACAACTACGTCAAGTTTTTCTCCGATCCCTACTACACCGGCGTGCTGTGGACGACGTTGCGGGTGGCCGCGCTTTGCACGGTCGTCTGCCTCGTCATGGGCTTGCCGCTCGCCTACGTGCTGGCGCGCACCCAGTCGCGGTTCAAGAACGTGCTGATCATGCTGGTGGTGCTGCCGCTGTTCGTCGGCAATGCCGTGCGCGCGGCCGGATGGATGACGCTGTTCGGCTCCAAGGGCTTTCTCAACGTGACCCTGATGCAGCTCGGCATCGATCAGCGAGCCGCTGCAGATCATGTATACCGAGGGCGCCGTCGTCGCCGGCATCATTGCCGTCAATCTGCCCTACATGGTGCTGACGCTTGCAGAGCGTGATCGAAGGCATCAACCGCAATGTCGAGGAGGCCGCCTTCAGTCTCGGCGCCGGGCCGGCGACGATGTTTCGCCGCGTGCTGCTGCCGCTGTCGCTGCCGGGCATCCTCGCCGGCACCATCCTGACCTTCATTCTCGGCATGAACGCCTATGCGACGCCGGTGCTGCTCGGCGGCCCCAAATTCAAGATGATGGGACCGCTGGTCTACGGACAGTTTCAGCTCAACAACTGGCCGTTCGGCGCCTCCGTCGCGTTCGTCCTGATGACCGCGACGCTGACGCTGACGGCGACCGCAAATATCCTGGTACAGCGCCGGTTCCGGCGATGACAATTGAAAGGGCTTGTGATGACGGTTGGTGTCGGCGGTTCGACCGCGGAGGCGGAACTCGCCGCCTTGAAGAACATGCGCGGCGACGTGCCGCCGATCGGCGTCGATGAGCGTCTGCAGCGCATCGCCCGCGCCCAGGCGATCATGCGCGAGAAGGGCATCGACGCGCTCTATCTCGATGTCTCCTCGAGCATGACCTATTTCACCGGGTTGAAGTTCCGCCGCACCGAACGCATGCACAGCGCGGTGCTGCCGGCCAAGGGCGAGATCGTCTACATCTCGCCGGCCTTCGAGGTCGAGAAACTCAAGACCATGACTCTCGTTCGGCGACAAGATCGCGGTCTGGGAGGAAGACGAGGATCCGACCGCCACCGTCACCGAGACCGTGCGCGCGCTCGGCTATCCCAGCGGCACCATCGCGGTCGATGAGGCAACGCCGTTCTTCACCTTCGACGGGCTGCGCCGTGCCGGCAACGCCTACACCTTCATCAACTCGATCGACGTCACCGCCGGTTGCCGCATGATCAAGTCCGAGCAGGAACTCGCGCTGATGCAGACCGCCAAGAACATCACGCTCGAAGCCCACAAGGCCGCCGCCCGCATCATGCGCGAAGGCATCACCACGACCGAAGTGCAGGCCTTCCTCACCGCCGCGCACCGCAAGCTCGGCTCGGAAGGCGATCCGCCGTTCAACGCGGTGCTGTTCGGCGAGGCGACGGCGTATCCGCACGGCGTGCCCTATCCGCAGACGCTGAAGGACGGCGACATGATCCTGATCGACACCGGCGCGCCGGTCGATGGCTATCTCTCCGACATCACGCGCTCCTACGTCTTCGGCGAGCCGACCAGACGCCAGCGCGACGTCTGGAACCTGGAGAAGGAAGCGCAGGCCGCGGGCTTCGCCGCCGCCAAGCCCGGCAACCGCTGCGAGGATATCGACATCGCCGCCCGCGGCGTCATCAACGGCGCCGGCTTCGGCCCCGGCTATGCCACGCCCGGCCTGCCGCACCGCACCGGCCACGGCATCGGCCTCGACGTGCACGAATGGCCCTATCTGGTGAAGGGCGACAAGACCGTGCTGAAGCCCGGCATGACCTTCTCGAACGAGCCGACCATCTGCATCTACGGCGAATTCGGCGTCCGCCTCGAGGACCACATGGTCATCACCGAAACCGGCGCCCGCTGGTTCACCCAGCCGGCGCATTCGGTCGACGATCCCTTCGGCCTGGAGTGACAGAGTAAGCCGTGGAGGAAGCCGGACCGACCCGCCGAGCGAAGGCAATCGGCCGCGAACAATTTGTTACGCCCATTCGCCCTTGCGGAACACCGGCACCCGCCGGCCGTCGGCGTGAACCCCGTCGATGTCGATCTTGTCCGAGCCGATCATCCAGTCGATGTGGATCAGGCTCTTGTTGCCGCCTTGGGCGACGATCTGCTCCGGCGTCAGCTTGCCGCCATTGACAAAACATTTCGAATAGCACTGGCCGAGCGCGATGTGGCAGGCGGCGTTCTCGTCGAACAGGGTGTTGAAGAACAACAGCCCGCTTTTCGAGATCGGCGAGGAATGCGGCACCAGCGCCACTTCGCCAAGCCGGCGCGCGCCCTCATCCGTATCCAGCACCTTGCCGAGCACCGCTTCGCCGCGCGACGCCTTGGCCTCGACGATGCGACCCTCCTCGAACCGCACCGCGATGCCGTCGATCAGCGACCCCTGATAGGACAGCGGCTTGGTGCTGACGACGTGGCCACTGACCCGCGCGGCATGCGGGGTGGTGAACACTTCCTCGGTCGGGATGTTGGCGTTGCAGGTGAT
Organism: uncultured Alphaproteobacteria bacterium; assembly: GCA_963735835.1. Taxonomy (GTDB): domain Bacteria; phylum Pseudomonadota; class Alphaproteobacteria; order Rhizobiales; family Xanthobacteraceae; genus Bradyrhizobium. The sequence continues at coordinate 68,825 of CAVTNA010000026.1, forward strand.
GCCGTTCTTGGCGGTGGAGGCGCCGCCCTCCCATTCATGGCCGTCGGCGAGCCCGATCGTCAGGTCGGTGCCAGGCCCGGAATAATGCAGCGCGCTGAATCGCTGCCCGTTCAGCCAATCGGTCCGGCTGCGTAGCGTGGCATTGTGTTTCGCCCATGCCGCGACCGCGTCATCATTGTCGACGCGCGAGGCCGCAAAAATCGCATCTGCCAGCTTTGCGACCGCGACATCCTCTTCGTCATCGGGGAAAACCTGCTTCGCCCAGGATGGGCTCGGATAGGCAATGATGTTCCAGTTGATGTCGAAATTGACGATCTTTTCCAGCGCCGGCTGATAGGCGATCGAATTGGCCTTGCTGGCGCGCGAGACCTTGGCCGGGTCCTGGCCGGAAAGCAGCATCGGATCGTCGCCGACGATGGCGAGCCGCGCGGTGTTGGCGGCGAAGGCCTTCGACATCCCCTGATAGAGCCAGCCGGCGGCGCGATCAAAACCGTCGTCGGGCGCGAAGCGGTAGCGCGCCAGCGTGACCTCTTCGTCGGACAGGATCGGCGTCACCAGCCCTGCCCCGCACCTGTAGGCATGTTCGGCGATCTTCCGCACCAGCGGCAGCGCCACGGTCGGCGCGGTCAGCAGAAGGTCCTGCCCCGGCTGCAGGTTCAACCCCACCTTGATAGCGACCTCCGCAAGGCGGTCGAGCTTTACGGGGTCGATCGATGCGGAGATGTTGCGCTCGTGGACGGTCATGGGGCGGCCTCATGCAGATAAGTTCTTCTATCTAAACCCGGCATCGTGGCGCGCAATAGTCCCGCGCGCAGATGCATTTCACTGTTGCGCGCGGCGGAGCCTGTCACCGCGCTGGCGCGACCCGTCGCGCAATGACGGACTACGCCGCCGCCAGCTTCTTCGGCGGGAAGCGGCCATAGAACGTCTCGCCCTTGGCCGCCATCTCCTCGAGCAATTTCGGCGGGGTGAAGCGCGAGCCGTATTTGGCCTCCAGCCGGTGGCACAGCTCGACGAATTTTTTCGTGCCCATGAAGTCGATATAGGACAGCGTACCGCCGGTGAACGGCGCAAAGCCGAAGCCGAGGATCGAGCCGACGTCGGCCTCGCGCATATCGGTAATGACGTGATCCTCCACGGTGCGCGCGGCTTCCACCGCCTGCACCACCAGGAAGCGCTGCTTCAACTCCTCGACGTCTAATGTGTCGGGATCGAGATGCTTCGGCTGCAACCCGCCCAATTCCGACCACAGGCTCTTCTGGCCCTTGCCCTTTTCCGGATAATCGTAAAATCCCTTGCCGTTCTTGCGGCCGAAACGACCTTGCTTTTCGACCATCTCCACCAGCAGCTTCTTCTGACTTCTGATCGATGGCGTTGGCGCCGAGATCGGCCTCGGTCGCCTTCATGATCTTGAGCACGAGATCGAGCGCCACTTCGTCGGACAGCGACAGCGGCCCGACCGGCATGCCCGCCATCTTCGCGGTATTCTCGATCATCGCCGGCGGCACGCCTTCCATCAGCATTTCCAGGCCTTCGGCGGTGAAGCGCAGCACGCAGCGGTTGGCGAAAAAGCCGCGGAAATTGTTGACCACGATCGGGGTTTTGCCGATCACGCGCACGTAATCGAGCGCGGTGGCGAGCGCGACATCGCCGGTGTTCTTGCCGACGATGATCTCCACCAGCATCATCTTCTCGACCGGCGAGAAGAAGTGGATGCCGATGAACTTGCTCTGATCCCTGAACTCCTCCGCCAGCGAATTGATCGGCAGCGTCGAGGTGTTGGAGGCGAAGATCGCGTCAGACTTCAGCAGCGGCTGCGCCTTGGCATAGGTTTCGGCCTTTACCTTGCGGTCCTCGAACACCGCTTCGATAATGAGATCGCAATCCCTGAGCACATTGTAGTCGGCGGTCGCCGATATCCGCGACAGGATGGCGTCGCGATCGGCCTCCTTGGCGCGGCCCTTGGCAATCAGGTCGTCGATCACGGATTTGGCGTGGCCCTTGCCCTTGTCGGCGCTTTCCTGGTCGCGGTCGATCAGCACCACGTCGATGCCGGCGCGCGCCGAGACATAGCCGACGCTGGCGCCCATGAAGCCGGCGCCGATGATGGCGAGTTTTTTGACCTTGGTCGGCGGCACGTTCTGCGGACGCCGCGCGCCCTTGTTCAATTCCTGCATCGACAGGAACAGGCTGCGGATCATGGCCGCGGCTTCCTTGCCGCGCAGGATCTGGGTGAAGTAGCGCGATTCCACCCGCAGCGCGGCGTCGATCGGCAACTGCAATCCCTCGTAGACGCAGCTCATGATGGCGCGCGCCGCCGGATAATTGTCGTAGGTCTCGCGGCGGAAGATCGCATTGCCGGCCGGGAACATCTGCATGCCGGCCTTGGAATAAACGGGGCCGCCCGGCAGCTTGAAGCCCTTCTCGTCCCAGGGCGCCACCGCCTTGCCGCCGGCCTTGATCCAGTCCTTTGCGGCCTTGATCAGATCGCCCGCGGGCACGATTGCATGGATCAGATTGAGCGCCTTGGCCTTGGCGAGATTGATCGCCTCGCCCTTCAGGAGCAATTGCATCGCATCCTGCGGCGAGACGATGCGCGGCACGCGCTGGGTGCCACCGGCGCCGGGGAACAGCCCGACCTTGATTTCGGGCAGGCCGAGACGGGTCTTTGGGTTCTCGGCGGCGACGCGGTAATGGCAGGACAGCGTGAGCTCGAAACCGCCGCCAAGCGCCAGCCCGTTGATCGCAGCGACCCACGGCTTGCCCGAGGTTTCGATCGAGCGGAACACCTGGGAGAACCGGCGGCTCTGGTCGAACAGCATCTGGTTGGCCGCGACCTCGCCTTTCTCCTTGAGCGTTTCGCCATAGCTGCGGCTCATGCCCTCCAGCATCGAAAGATCGGCGCCGGCGCACAGCGCTTCCTTGCCCGAGGTGATGACGACGCCCTTGACCGCATTATCGGCCGAGGTCTGTTTCACGATCGCTTCCAACTCGCTGATCGAGGTCTCGTCCAGCACGTTCATCGAACGGCCGGGTGTGTCCCATGTCACCAGCGCGATGCCGTCGGCGTCGGTTTCGACTTTGAAGTTCTTGAAGGCCATAATTGTCGCTCCCAGTTGGTTATCCCCTCTCCCCTTGTGGGAGAGGGTCCCGAGCGAAGCGAGGGGGGTGAGGGGTTTGTATCCGCAGAGACAGACCCCTCACCCGGCTCGAACTCGCTCCGCGTGTTCTCGCCACCCTCTCCCACAAGGGGAGGAGGGTAGAATTCAAACTCTTTCTATAATCGTCGCGGTGCCCATGCCGCCGCCGATGCACAGCGTCACCAGCGCGGTCGACTTGTTGGTGCGCTCGAGCTCGTCGAGCACGGTGCCCAGGATCATCGCGCCGGTCGCACCGAGCGGATGACCGAGCGCGATCGCGCCGCCATTGACGTTGATCTTGGCGGGGTCGATGTCGAAGGCCTGCATGTAGCGCAGCACCACCGAGGCGAAGGCCTCGTTCAGCTCGAACAGGTCGATATCGGATTTCTTCATGCCCGAGCGTTCGAACAGTTTTTCGGTGACGTCCACCGGACCGGTCAGCATCATCGCCGGTTCCGAGCCGATATTGGTGAAGGCGCGGATTTTTGCACGCGGCTTCAGGCCGTGTTTGCTGCCAGCCTCCTTGCTGCCGAGCAACACCGCGCCGGCGCCGTCGACGATGCCGGACGAATTGCCGGCGTGGTGCACATAGTTGATGCGCTCGATCTCCGGATGCGACTGGATCGCCACCGCGTCGAAGCCGGCCATCTGTGCGATGCCCACGAAGGAGGGCTGCAGCGCGGCCAGCGACTGCATCGTTGTGGTGGGCCGCATATGCTCGTCCTTGGCGAGGATGGTGAGGCCGTTGACGTCCTTCACCGGGATCACCGAATTCTTGAAGCGGCCTTGGTCCCAGGCCTTGGCCGCGCGCTGCTGGCTCTGCACCGCATAGGCGTCGACGTCATCGCGCGAAAAGCCGTACTTGGTCGCGATCAGATCGGCCGAGACGCCCTGCGGCATGAAATAGGTCGGCACCGCGACCGAGGGGTCCATAGGCCAGGCGCCGCCGGAGGCGCCGATACCGACGCGGCTCATCGATTCGGCGCCGCCGCCGATGGTGAGTTCGTGCTGGCCGCTCATGATCTGGGCGGCGGCGAAATTCACGGCATCAAGCCCGGAGGCGCAGAAGCGGTTGATCTGGACGCCGGCTACGGCCTCGCCGAGACCCGCGTTCATCGCGGCGAAACGCGCGATGTCGGAGCCGGCCTCGCCGACCGGATCGACCACGCCGAGGATGACGTCGTCGACCACGTCTTCGCCGAGATGGTTGCGCTCCTTCAGCGCTTTCAGCGGCGCGGTCGCCAGCGCCAGCGCGGTCACCTCGTGCAGCGCGCCATCGGGCTTGCCGCGGCCGCGCGGCGTGCGAACGTGGTCGTAGATATATGCCTCAGGCATGACGCCCTCCTGGTATGAGGATCATAATATATAGGCGGAAGATGTCGTGGATCGAGTTGAAGGCTTTGGGAAGAATTTCTCCGATCAGAACGCTTCCGCCGCCAATTCCATGGTGGTCGCGCATCCGGTCTGGATGCGCGCAAGATGCACCGCTGTTTCCGGCAGCATCCGTTCCATGAAGAAGCGGCCGGTCACCAGCTTGGTAGTCAGATAGGCAGTCGCGCCGCTGCCTGCAATCTTGTCCTGGGCTACTTTCGCCATCCGCGCCCACATAAAGGCGAAGGTGACGAGCCCGAACAACTGCATGTAATCGGTGGCGGCGGCGCCGGCATTGTCGGGCTTCATCATCGCGTTCTGCATCAGCCAGGTGGTGGCCTGCTGCAGATGGCCGAGCGCGGCGCTCATCGGCGCGACATAGGGCTTCATGGCCTCGTCGCCGCCGTGCTCCCTGGCAAAGGCGGCGACCTCACTGAAGAAAGACATTACCGCGCGGCCGCCATCGCGCGGCAGCTTGCGCCCGACGAGATCGAGCGCCTGAATGCCGTTGGCGCCTTCGTAGATCATGGCGATGCGCGCATCGCGCACGAACTGCTCCATGCCCTGTTCGGCGATGTAGCCGTGACCGCCATACATCTGCTGCGCCAATACCGCGTTGGAAAATCCGACGTCGGTCAGAACGCCCTTCATGACCGGCGTCATCAGGCCCATGTGATCGTCAGCCTCCTGGCGGTCCTTCGGATCGCGGGGAGCGGTGGGCGACGTCGCTCTTCAGCGCGGTCCACACCACCATGGCGCGCGCCGCCTCGTTGAAGGCGCGAATGGTGAGCAGCGTGCGGCGCACGTCGGGATGCACGATGATCGGATCGGCCGGCTTGTCCGGCGCCTTTGGCCCCGACAGCGAGCGGCCCTGCAGGCGGTCGCGGGCGTAGGCGACCGCGTTCTGATAGGCGACTTCCGATTGCGCCAATCCCTGCACCGCCACCCCGAGTCGCGCCTCGTTCATCATCACGAACATGCCCTGCATGCCCTTGTTTTCCTCGCCGATCAGCCAGCCGGTGGCGGCGTCATAATTCATCACGCAGGTCGAATTGCCGTGAATGCCCATCTTGTGCTCGATCGAACCGCAGCTGACGCCGTTGCGCGCGCCCAGCGATCCGTCGGCATTGACCAGGATCTTCGGCACCACGAACAACGACACGCCCTTGATGCCGGCGGGAGCGCCCTCGATTCGCGCCAGCACCAGATGAATGATGTTGTCGGCGAGGTCGTGCTCGCCGGCGGAAATGAAAATCTTGGTCCCGGATATCTTGTAGCTGCCGTCGGCCTGCCTGACGGCCTTGGTGCGCAGCAGGCCGAGATCGGTGCCGCATTGCGGCTCGGTGAGATTCATGGTGCCGGTCCACTCTCCCGCCACCATCTTCGGCACGAACATGTTCTTCTGCTCGGGCTTGCCGTGCACCATCAGCGCCGCGGTGGCGCCCATGGTCAGGCCGCCATACATCGAAAACGCCATGTTGGCCGAGCACTGGAATTCGTTGACGGCCTGGCTCAGCGTGACCGGCAGTCCCTGCCCGCCATATTCCGCCGGCGCCGATAGCCCGAGCCAGCCGCCTTCGGCCACCTGCCGGAAGGCTTCCTTGAAGCCTTTCGGGGTCGTCACGCTGCCGTCGTCACGACGGGTGCAGCCCTCGAGATCGCCGACGCGATTGAGCGGCTGCAGCACCTCTTCCGCCAGTTTCGCCGCTTCCGACAGGATCGCCTCCCGGACATCGGCGGAGGCGTCGCTAAACCCGGGAAGATTGTCGTAGCGGTCGATCTGAAACACGTCGTTGAGCAGGAAATTGACGTCTTCCACGGGGGCTTTGTAGATCGGCATGATGTCCTCTCGGCTCGCTGACGGGTCTCATTTAGAGGAAATGTTGCAACGCAGCAATCGCTCCGCTCGAAAAATGGACCCTAACCCGTTCCCGAAGCCCTAGGCACTGCCATCGCAGCCATTGCGACAACGTGACCGGCGCGGCGCGCCGCCGCCAACGCGGTCCGGTCAATTTCGAGACGCTAAGACAACTTTCAGGGCCGGCAATCCGATTCCTTAACGGGTTATTTACCGTAACACGAAAAAGTCGATGTCAGCGGCAGACGACCTGCGCGGAATTCGATTGTCTCTTCTCCAGGGACGCGCGGGGAGGCTGAAGGCGCAGGTGGCGCGCCGAAGTCTTGAACCGGACGAAAGCATGAATTCGCGCGTATCGTGGAGTGTAGACGGCATCGATCCATTCGTCCGCGAGAGGGCCGAGGCCGCCGCGCGACGCGCCGGCATGTCGTTGAACGACTGGCTCAATTCCACCGTCGGCGATCCCACCCCTCCGAATTTTCGCGAGCCGCCGGGATCAGTGGCCGATGCCGCCGAGCCAGGAAACCCGCGACGTCGCCGATATCCACCAGCGGCTCGACGCAATCACCCGCCAGATCGAACAGATCTCGCGCCCGACGCCGCGCAGCGACGCGCCCCGCGGCGAGCAGGGCGTCGCAAGGCAGTTGAACGACGCCATCTCGCGTCTCGACGCGCGGCTGTCGCAGATCACCAACCCGCAGCCTGCCAAGCAGGCCCAGCTTCAGGACGGGCGGCGCCAGACCGAGTTGGTCGAGCGCGCGGCCGCCCAGGTCTACCGTCCGTCGCCGCCGCTCAGTCCGGGCTCGCTCGACTTCGCGATCAAGGAAATCGCTGCGCGCCAGAGCGAACTTGATACCCCGCCGCCTACGCGGCCGCTGCCGCCGCGCAACGCACCCGCCGACGGCGCCCGTGCTGGCGCCCGCCCAGCCTTCGGGCCCGGATTTTTCCGCGCTCGAACGCCATCTGTTCAAGATTACCAGCCAGATCGAAGCGCTGCAGCGTCCCGACGGGATCGAGCAGTCGATCGCCGCGTTCCGCAGCGAACTGACGGAGATCCGTCACGCCATTACCGAGGCGATGCCGCGCCGGGCGATCGAATCGATCGAAAACGAAATCCGTTCGCTGTCCCGCCGCATCGACGACACCCGCCACAGCGCCATCGACGCCCAGGCGCTGGCCGGCATCGAGCGCGCATTGAGCGATATTCGCGAAGTGTTGCGCTCGCTGACATCGGCGGAGCAACTGGCGGGCTATGACGAGGCAATCCGCAATCTCGGCGCCAAGCTCGATCTGATCTTGCGCGCCAATGACGATCCCTCCACGGTCCAGCAGCTCGAAGGCGCCATCGCCGCGCTTCGCACCATCGTCTCCAATGTCGCCTCCAACGACGCGCTCGCCCGGCTCAGCGACGACGTCCACACCCTGGCGTCCAAGGTCGATCAGCTCACCCGCTCCGGCGACAACAGCGAATTCCTTCGCGATCCTCGAACAGCGCATCGCAGCCCTGACCTCGACGCTGGAAAGCCGCGAACAGCCTGCGCCAAGCCAAAGCACCGAACAAATCGAAGGCGCGCTGCGGGCGCTGTCCGACCGCCTCGACCGGATGCCGGTCGGCAACGACAGCGCGTCCGCGTTCGCCCATCTCGAACAGCGCGTGTCTTACTTGCTCGAGCGCCTGGAGGCGTCCGCCGATCATCACGCCGGCAATCTCGGACGGGTCGAGGACGGGCTGCAGGACATTCTGCGCCACCTCGAAGCCCAGCACGCGGCCGTTAACCGTCTGGCGGACACGAACCGCAGCGCGCCCGAGCCCGCCGATGGCGACCTGATCGATATGGTCAAGCGCGAATTGTCCGACATCCGTTTCAACCAGTCGAAAACCGACCGCAACACCCAGGATTCCCTCGATGTCGTTCACGGCACGCTCGGCCATGTGGTCGACCGGCTGGCGATGATCGAAGGCGATCTGCGCGCGGGGCGTTCGGCGCCGGTTGCACCGCCGGAGACGCCGCCCGAGCCGCAAATCCTTACGCCGCAAGCCGCCGCGCCTGACCTCGCGATGCCGCCGCTGCCGAAACCTGAATTACCGAATCCCGCCGCCGCACAGGCTCATTTCGCCGCGGCTCCGCGGGAATTCCAGGCCGCGCCGCCGGCAATGCCGGTCGCCGCGGAGGTGGTGCCGCGCGCCATCAGTGAAATTCTGGAGCCGCATGCGCCACCGCCGCGGCCTGAGATCGAGCCGGATCTGCCGCCCGATCACCCGCTCGAACCGGGGACACGGCCGACCGGCCGGGTGGCTTCGCCATCGGAGCGCATCGCGGCTTCGGAAAGCGCCATCAGGGAAATCCCGGCCGGTAGCCGGGAGCAGGCCTCTACATCGAGCTTCATTGCCGCCGCGCGCCGCGCCGCCCAGGCCGCCGCGGCCGCAGCTCCCGCCGAAAAGGCTTCGCGCGGCGCGTTCAAGAGCCTCACCGGCAACAAGGACCAAGGAATCATCGACGATCACCTCCAAGATCCGCTCGGTGCTGGTCGGCGCGAGCGTGGTCATCATCGTGCTCGGCACCTTCAAGATGGCGATGACGCTGCTGGACGGCGGCAGCGCGCCACGACCGCCGGCCATGGAGAATTCCAGCGAGCCGACGCCTTCGGCCCAACCGTCCGCGGATGACGGCGCCAAGCCGGTCGATCCCCGACCCGGCGGCGCCCTCGATGACCTCGCCGACGCCGATCGGACGGCAATCGCTCAACAGCCCCGCGCCGCCCGCCACCTATAGCGTCATGTCGGTTGCGATCCCGCAGGCCGCGGCCTCGGCCGCCGCCCCGGCGGAATCCGCCCGCGATATGACCGGCTCGATTCCGGCCGCGCAGACCTCGCCGGCCGGCCGCAAACTCACCCTCGTGCAGGTCCCGCCGACCGAGAGACTGCCGGACGGGATCGGTGGACCGGTGCTGCGCGCGGCCGCGCTGAAGGGCGATCCCACCGCCGCCTACGAGATCGGCGTGCGCTTTGCCGAAGCCAAGGGCGTGGCTGTGAATTTCGACGAGGCGGCGAAATGGTATGACCGCGCGGCCCAGGCCGGCGTGGTGCCCGCGATCTTCAGGCTCGGGACCTTCTACGAGAAAGGCCTGAGCGTGAAGAAGGACGTCGATATCGCGCGACGCTACTATTTGCAGGCGGCCGAGCGCGGCAACGCCAAGGCAATGCACAATCTGGCCGTGCTGGACGCCGACGGCGGCGGCAAGGGCGCCAACTACAAGAACGCCTCGCAATGGTTCCGCAAGGCGGCCGATCGCGGCGTCGCCGATAGCCAGTTCAACCTCGGCATCCTCTATGCCCGCGGCATCGGCGTCGAACAGAACCTCGCCGAATCCTTCAAATGGTTCAGCCTGGCGGCGGCGCAGGGCGACGCGGACTCCGCCCGCAAGCGCGACGATATCGCCAAGCGGCTCGACCCCCAATCGCTGGCGGCGGCGAAGCTTGCGATCCAGACCTTTACGCCGGAGCCCCAGCCCGACGACGCCGTCAACGTCGCGGCCCCGGCCGGCGGCTGGGACTCAGCGCCGACACAGGCCAATACCGCAAAGCCCGCGGCCAAGCCGGCTTCGATCAAGCGCGCCGCCGCGCGCTGACGCCATTTGGCGTTGCCGATCCCGTGAAGACGCCGTGAGCCCCGGCCTCCATCAAGCCGGTTGCAGCCGCGTCCCGTTAAGCTGAATTATTCACCACGTCAGAAGGCGCGCAGCGGACCGCGGCAAAAATTGGCCTGGCTGCGGATTCTTCAGTCCCTCCCACGGTCGTTTTCGGTTATGCAGGGGCGCGGCGGTTGATCCGCGCTCCCAAAGAAACCATGCCGCGAGCGGCTTCGGCCAGCCTCAAGGCTAATTCTTAAAGCAAACGCGCGTGCAGCTTTACCTTCCGATTGCCGACCTCCCGGTCAACGTGTTCCTCATCCTGGCGATGGGCGCGGCCGTGGGTTTCGTGTCCGGCATGTTCGGCATCGGCGGCGGGTTCCTGATGACGCCGCTGTTGATCTTCATCGGCATCGCGCCCGCGGTCGCGGTCGCCTCCGTCGCCAGCCACATCGCGGCGTCGTCGTTTTCCGGCGCGCTGGCCTACTGGCGCCGCCGCGCCATCGATCCCGCGCTGGCGCTGGTGCTGCTCAGCGGCGGCACCATCGGCACCACGCTCGGGGTGTGGACCTTCACGCTGCTGCGCTCGCTCGGCCAGCTCGACCTGATGATCGCGCTGTCCTACGTCGTGCTGCTGAGCACGCGTGGGCGGGCTGATGTTCTGGGAAGGCCTGCGCGCGATCCTGCGCGCGCGCCGCGGCGTGACCGTTCCGATGCGCCGCTCCGGCAGCCACAACTGGATCCACGGCCTGCCGCTGAAGATGCGCTTCAAGCGCTCGAAGATCTACCTGTCGGTGATCCCGGTCGTCGTCGTCGGCATCATCATCGGCTTTATCGGCGCGGTGATGGGCATCGGCGGCGGCTTCATCCTGGTCCCGATCATGATCTATCTCTTGCGGGTGCCGACCTCCACCGTGATCGGCACCTCGATGGTGCTGACGCTGGTCACCATGGTGTTCGCCACCATGCTGCACGCGGTCACCAACCATCTGGTCGATGCCGTGCTGGCGCTGATTCTGATGGTCGGCGGCGTGACCGGCGCGCAGTTCGGCGCGCGCGCCGGCCAGAAGATTCGCGGCGAGCATCTGCGGCTGCTGCTGGGCCTGCTGATTCTCGCGGTCGGAATCCGCTTCGCGATCGAACTGGTGATCCGTCCCGACGATCTCTTCACCATCCGGGAAACCGGAGGCGCCGGATGATTGCGCGCACCTCCATCGTCGCGGCCGGCGTTGCGCTGCTGAGCACCGTGCTTGCCGTTCTGCCGGCGCGCGCGCGAGCGACTGATCGTCTCGGTCTCGAACCACCGGGTCACGGTGACGCCGAACTATTCCGGCGAGGAACTCGTGCTGTTCGGCTCGGTCGAAAAGGACGCCAAGACACCTGCCAACCGCACCGGTTACGATCTCGTGGTGACCGTTTCAGGCCCGCGCGCGAACATGGTGACGCGCCGCAAGGAACGCAAATTCGGCATCTGGATCAATACCGACTACCGGCAGTTTCTGCAGGTGCCGACCTATCTCGCGCTGTTTGCCAACCGGCCGTTCGACGCCATCGCCTCGCCGGAAGTCGAGCGGCGGCAGCAGCTCGGTCTCAACAGCGTGCTGCTGACCCAGCGCGTCGGGCCCGATTACGCCGACGTCGTGCCGAACGATGCGTTCCGCAGCGCCTTCGTGCGGCTGCGCTCCGAACATGGCCTCTACCGCGAGGACACTTCCGCAGTGACATTCCTGACGCCGACGCTGTTTCGCACCGGCATTCCGCTTCCGGCCGAGGTGCCGATCGGCACCTATGACGTCGAGATCAAGCTGTTTTCCGATGGCGCGCTGGTGACGCGGACCGAAACCGCGTTCGAGATCGTCAAGGTCGGCTTCGAGCAGTTCGTCGCCACCACCGCCCGCCAGAACGGCTTCGTCTATGGACTCGTCACCGCGTTCATGGCGCTGATGACCGGCTGGATGGCGTCGATCGTGTTCAGGAAGGATTAGGCCTGACGCGGCGACTTCACACCGTCGTCCCGGCTCACGGCGGGGACGACAAAACCTTTTTTGATTCAATCTTCAAAGAACCACGACGGTCCCAACACCGTCATTGCGAGCCAACGGGTGGCGCGAATGCGCGCCCGATGACAGGCTCCGCGAAGCAATCCAGCTTTAATGCCGCTAAATGGAAAGCTGGATTGCTTCGTCGCTCTCGCTCCTCGCAATGACATTGCTCCACATGAGTCGGCATTCTCGCGGCGCGGATGGCGCCCGAGGTTTGCAGCAGTTTCACCCTCCTTCGAAAACAGAGGGCGCAGGGAAAGCCGGATGCCGATTGCACCCGCGGTCGTGCGCACAAAAGCGCACGAGTGGACCACAGGTTCAACCGGATCATTCCGGCTTTCCCTGCACGAATGGCTTACGGCTTACTTCGAGCTCTCCCCGGTGACCGGCTTGTCAAGCACTTTCAGACTATCCATCAATGCGGTGTCGATGTCACTCGCGGGCTCGTGCTTCTCTTCGGAATCGGCACTTGGGCCCTTCCATCATGGGATCCGAGGACGAGGCGGAACAATCTTTTGGACGACCTTGCCGTCAGTGTGACGGCAGGTCCAAGCAGACATACGAACTCACCTCATCCATCGTCCCGCAAGGGACATCTTTCCACCGCTCTGTGGAGCTCTGGTTTTCTCCTATCGGGTTTGATCCTGAACTGTTTTCATGCTGCTGTTGCCGCGGCTTGCTCCCGGGTCCACCGGAACTCTGTGCCGTCAACCCAGATGCGGTGCATAATCACGGCCAGCCGGCGTGCCAGAGCCACGATCGCCTTTTTCATCCCGCGGCGCCTGGCGATCTGCATGGCCCACGCCTTGAGCCAGGACCATTTTTTTGAATGCATCATGCTCTGAGCTGCTTCGTAGAGCATCGTCCGCATCATCTCATCGCCACAGCGCGATATTTTGCCGCTCCAATCGACCTCGCCTGATTGATACCTGGAGCACGTTAGCCCAAACACCGCCCCGACTGACCTGGATTTTCGGAACCGGGCAGGCACATCGACGGTAGCGCGATAGGTCAGCGCCACCACGGGGCCGACACCGGGGGTCGTCATCAGGCGCCGGCATACCTCATCCTCCCGCACGATAGCCAGCAAGCGGCGGTGCAGAATGACGACCTGTTCGCGCAGCGCCCGCCGGACGATGAGCAGTGGTTCGACCAGAACGGCTAGATCGGGCTGGTTCTCGACCATTTCCTGGATGCGGGCCTCGAACCTCACCTTGCCAACCATTCCGACCTTGAGGCCGAAGTTGCGCAAGGTACCTCGCAGATCATTCTCGATGGCGATGGCCTTCGACTGCAATAGCTTGCGATGGGTCAGCAGCATTCGCAGCTTCTGACTGCGGAGCGTCTTCACATGCACCGGTCGGTACAGTCCCACCCGGATCATCTGAGCGATGCCGCGCGCGTCATTGCGGTCGGTCTTGTTGATCTGCGCCTTCAGCACCGCCTGCATGTGCCGCGTCTCGACACAGATCACCGGTAACTCCGCTTCGGCGAGAGCGCTGAACAGCCATTGCGATAGCGGTCCGGCTTCCAGTCCAATCCGCTTGAAGCTGTAGGTGGGGTTCGCCAGAACCTTCAGCAGGGCTTCAGGTTCGCTCGCTACCTTCACTTCCTTCACGATCCTGCCCGTGTCATCCACAATGCAGATGCTGGTCTCCTTGACCGATACGTCCAATCCAGCAAAATGGTCCATGCTGCGCTTCTCCTTCTGATGCTTGAGGCCGTCACCACGGACCTCGTTTTCACCATCAGCCTGAAGCGCAGCACCCAAAATCTTCAGCTATCCACAAGCTGGGCCGGCCGATTACACCATCTTTCGGGGGTAGAGCAGAAGTCTCATTTCAGGGCCGGGAAGACCGCTTTTGACCCTGGGCGGACCTCTCCGCAGCCGAGCCGCGGGTCAACAATCGCTTTAATGCTACGCGCTCATCGCAAGGTGCGCCCTGTTCTTCATCATCAGCCAGTGCTTCGACCGGCCAGGCCTGATAAGGCCGATCGCGGCACTTCCTAGTGACGGCTCTGGCGATCCTTAATTTCGTGGTGAAACAATGCAGCCATCTTTCTGGCGCTTGAAAGAACCCGATGACGGTGACGAGAAGCGCGAGATCGATCAAGGTCAAAATTAACGAACCGCCGCGTCGCGGACAGACGATCCATGTCAGTGTGTGAGCTGCTTTGCATACTGAGGGCACTTGAAAGCGTAGAGATCATACTGGCCTCCTGAGCTAAACCACTACTGGTAGGCGCGATCAACGTCTTGGTGCTGTTCTCAAATCGCAAGAAGCCTGCTTTCGAAATTCCGGTCGATTGCTTAAGGACATGTACGAATGACAGCCCGGGTCTGACGGCTTTGCGCAGCTGCGACGCAATTGAGCAGCCTCGCCGCACTTCTGAAGTTGACGCTGGGCAGCGTGGTCGCTGCCGATGTCCGGATCATGGAAGGAGCGGTGGGCACGCGGACGCTGAGCGCGTCTTCGATCAATTCAGTCCCGTTCCGCCGCGATCATGTGCGTCACCTTGGGCGCCCCCTCGAGATGGAAGCGTTGCACGTGCTCTTGCATCACGCGGTCTGCATTGGTCACGCGCTCGTGTTGACGTAAGTGCTCGAGCCAGGATTTCGACCAAAAACGTCTCGACGAAACGCGCCGGATCAGCAGCATCCTCGAATACACCCCACGCATAGGCGCCGTCGCGTCGCCGCTCGTGGCCCAGGCGGTCGAGCGCTGTCAGGAACGGCTTCCGCCTGGCAGGATCGATGCGGTACTCGACAGTCACCAGCACCGGTCCACGGTCCTGCTCGATCGTGCCGCTCTCGATCGGTGGCTGCCAGTGCAGCGAGGGCGTAAGATCGACGTCTGCGCCGGTCTGGAGGTGCCAGCGCCAGGTCAGTGGAGCAATCGCGAGCCCGCCCGCCGCCGCGATGAAATGTGCGATCGGTAGGCCGTAGAGCTGAGCTATCTGGCCCCATAATGCACTGCCGACTGTATGCGCCCCAAGATAGACCGTCATGAAAAGTGCAAGCCCGCGCGCCCGCACCCATTCGGGCAAGGCGACCTGCGCAGACACGTTGAGGGTCGAGAGCACCGCGATCCATGAAGCCCCGGCGATCAGGCTCGCTACCAGCGCGGTTGCGGCGTCGCGGGCGAGCCCGAATAACACCAGCGCGAGCACCGTCCCGACGGTGCCGACCGCGACCAGCCGGTCGGCGCCGAGCCGTCGGTTCGCCCACGGCAGCCCGAACGCCGCAGCTACCGCGCCGGCGCCAATGGCGCCTAGCAGGATGCCGTAGATCTCCGGCCCGGCTGCGATCTGACTGCGTGCCACCAGCGGCAACAGCGCCCAGTAAGCACTGGCGAACAAGAAGAAGCCAACTGCGCGCAGCAGCGTCGCGCGCAAGATTCCGGTTGTACCGCGCATGCCGTAGCCCGGTGCGGATCGCGCGGCCAAACCGCTCCGCCGGCAGATGGCTCACGCCGCGGCGGGGCGGGTGCCACCACAGAAGTCCGCCATTGATGCTGAGATTACTCGCGGCGTTGATCCAGAACGGCGCCGTGATGCCGAACGCCGCCGTCAGCGCGCCGCCGAGCGCTGGCCCGATCGCGCGGCTGACGTTGAAGCCGACGCTGTTCGCCGCGATCGCGGCATGTAGATCTCGCTTCGGCACAAGTTGCGTGGTGACCGATTGCCAAGCAGGCGCCGTCAGGGCGCCGAAGGCGCCAATCACGAACGTGAACGCCAGGAGCACGCTTGGCGTCACGAGATCGATCGCCATCAGGATCGCGAAGACCGCGGCGATCACCGTGTTGGCGGCTTCGCCTGCGATCAGGAACCGCCGGCGGTCGACGATGTCGGCGAGCGCGCCAGCCGGGATCGCGATCAGGAAGATCGGCAGGCTCGCGGCGACCTGCACCAACGACACGGTCAGCGGATCGGGGGCGAGGCTCGCCATCAGCCAGCCCGAGGCGGCCGTGTACATCCAGGTGCCAATGTTAGCGATGACCGAGGCGGTCCAGATCACCGTGAACGCCGGATGGCGGAACGGGCTGAAGGCCGAACCGGTCGTCGGCTTCGGGTCGTCGCGGATCGCACGCGGGGTTTCGCCTGCAGACATCCTGCTCAATTAGGCCGCGTTGACCGAAAAAACCAGCCCATGGGCCGGCGTCATTGCGGTGCGATTAGGCTTGTGATCAACCTCAAGACCGCCAAGGCGCTTGGCCTCACGGTGCCTGCGACGCTGCTTGCCCAAGCCGACGAGATGATCGAATTAGGTTCGATCCTCGTCTTGCCATTAACTATACCGTGCTTTCTTGCGGCGAGAGGGATCAGGTTTAATGCACGCTTAAGAATTTTCACAAGAGATAGCCCATCAGCGCGAGCATCAGAACGCCGCAAGAAATTGCGAGCGGAGTTTGGCCTCTTAAGGAGGATTGATTGCGGACGCTTCTCATTGGCGCGCTCGCTGCGGCCCTGATTGGCTGTAGCCATCAACCACCGCCGCAGGCGGCCATTGGTTCCTGCACTGGCGTGAATGGGTTTGCCTGTCACGAGCGGACAGCCGGTCCGCCGATCCAGCTGGCGTCATCCCGGTTCCATTCCGCGGCGACAGACAGGAAGTCCGTCGGCGCACGGAAGACTGAAATGTCGCCATCTACTCGGCACGGGGCCCGCCTTGCAAGCAAAACTGCGAAGTCCACAACGATCGCGG
Organism: uncultured Alphaproteobacteria bacterium; assembly: GCA_963735835.1. Classification (GTDB taxonomy): domain Bacteria; phylum Pseudomonadota; class Alphaproteobacteria; order Rhizobiales; family Xanthobacteraceae; genus Bradyrhizobium. The sequence goes on from CAVTNA010000026.1 coordinate 85,571, forward strand.
CGAAAACAGAGCCTCCGGCATCTCGCATCCCACCTCCGATTGGTTCATCGAACAAGCCCCTGAAGTCCGCAGGCAGCGTTACGGACGCCGCAGATTCCAAAACGACGCGTGGTGACGGCGCGGTAGCACACCCTACCGTCGGCGTTGGTAGGTCTGTAAACAGAATGATCGAGGCACAGGTAGCGGCCGCCACTGTGCTCGCGGAGCGAGTGACGACCGCAACTGCGGCTCCGCCACCGGGCATGAAAGCGAAAAACATGAATGGGTCCGGTCGCCCGGACGGCAATGCAGAAAAGAGCGCATCTGCGGCAGTCGATGACATGGATCTTCTCGTTGCCATTCTGATGGTCCGCCCGGACATCAAATCCATCTCCGATCTGAGGGGCAAGAATATTGCGATCGATCAACGGTATTCTGCATCCAACAGCCGTGTCAGGATCGCGATCGCCGCAGCGGGGGCGTTTGACGTCCAACTTAGTGAGGGTCAAACGACGGCAGTGAATTGGCTGGCCAATGGAGAGGTGCCAGCGGCAGTCTTGGCCTTGGTGTCTGAGAACGCGGCGGAGGGATTTCCTGAGATTGCAGGCTTCAAGATTTTTCGCGTGCCCCTCTCGCCTCGTTCCTTGGAGGCACCACCCTAGGCGGGGCGCCGACGGGGTGGTCGAATGATGTTTGCTGCGGTGCATGAGTGGCCTCGATATTTCGCCGGGCGATGGCACGTGCTGCCGACGTGATCGAATGGACCATGCGATGTCGCTTATTAACACCAAACGGACATGCCGACCGCATTGCGCAATGTCCGCTATGGGCGAAGCGGAAGTCATATGCTCGCATTGAGCTTTTTTCGGTTTTGACCCACAACCGAAGTCGGCGCCGATCAACACTTGTACCGAGCTCTGTGTCGAGATCCGGTTTTATATGGACAGAAATGGGTTGTCGGGCTCAGCACACGTTGGCAGACTGGAGCTGGTCGCCATTGCTGGGGAGCATGCGCATGTCACGCCGCGGCGAAATCGAACCGTCGTCAGCTGTGAAAACACCTGAACCCTTCGCGGAGGAGCGCGCGGCACGCCGCCGCAAAATTATCAACAAGATTATGAACGTAATTGTAGTGGTTGGGATCGCTATCGATCTGTTCTTCGCTATCCTCTACTCCGTGCTCGACGCCCGAGCCTACGCTATCGCTATCGGCGTGAACCTCGCGACTGCGGCCCTGTGGGCCATGACACCCTTATTCCACCGCTGGCCGGGCCCATTCGCCGGTGTCTGGTTTCTTGGCGTATTTATAGCGGCAATGCTGAGCTTCACGTTATTGCTTGGGCACGCATCGGGGTCACATTTGTTTTTGATTCTCGTCGCGATCTTTTCGCTGATCTTCCTGGGCCCTCGTCCGATCGTACTACCGGTGCTCACGACCCTGGTCGCCTGGGGAGCGTTCGTCGTCGCGGCCAAGGTTTTGCCTCGTTGGCCATCCCACATCCCGATGTTGATAGATGAGTCAGAAGCTCTTTTCTACGCCACATCAGCACTGACGATGTGTGTGCTCTTCCTGACCACCCGATATTCAATCCATCTGGTTGACACAGCCGAAGCGGCGCTGGAGCGCGAATTTCGTCGTTCAGAAGCACTCCTCCTGAACATTCTCCCCGCGGCGGTGGCTGAACGACTTAAGTCGGGCGAACGGATCGCTGATGGATACAATTGCATTAGCGTGCTCTTCGCGGACATCGTCGGATTTACTGCGGCCGCGCGTCAGGCCGGCCCGGAGGCAACGGTAGGTATGCTGAACCGCTTCTTCTCCGTCGCGGACGAACTCGCTCAGCGGCTCGGTTGCGAGAAGATTAAGACGATCGGCGACTGCGTAATGGCGGCCGCTGGTTTGCCCGAACCCTCTTCCAGCCACGCCGAGACGCTCGCCCGCTACGCGCTTGATCTCAGGGAGACGATGGAGGGAGAAGCCTTCGCGGGCGCGCCGCTCAAATTGAGGATTGGAATTCATTCGGGCCCGGCAGTCGCGGGTGTGATCGGCCGCAGCCGCTTTGCTTACGATTTGTGGGGTGATACCGTCAACGTGGCCTCGCGAATCCAGCATGCGGCCAAGCCCGACGAAATTCAGCTTTCGAATGCGACGCGTGAGCTCCTTGGTGCGAATTTTTCCTGCACTGCAGCTGGCGAAGTCGAGACACGGGGAGCCGGTCGGGTAGGCGTCTGGCGTCTGGATCGCGAACTTGAGAGGCTCACTTAGATGCTCCTGCCATCCGCATGCCCGCATAAACGCGAACTTAATGGCACGAAACCGACATGCCGATGCAGTCGCGACATGTCCGTTGTCGAGGGACGAACGGACCTGGCTTGGAGGTGGCCCGAGGTCTGAAAATGACCCATTGCCGACGTGGACTCCTGAACAACGGCGCGCCGCGCGGACTCGGCGGTTGTTGTCAGCGGCATCCTATGACACCATCTGAGTATCGAGTCGCTATT
>CAVTNA010000027.1:0-114533 GCA_963735835.1 uncultured Alphaproteobacteria bacterium
AATATGCGACATCAACCTGGATGGGCATCCCGGCCGGTCTGTCGTATTATCGCATCCAGGTTGGATTATGGGCCATGGTGCAGGAGCGGCCAGTTCGGGTCGAGCGTAGGTTGTCGGCGATATTGGCCGCCGACGTGGCAGGCTACTCTCGGCTTATGCACAGCGACGAAGAGGGTACACACGTCAAACTGACAGCGCTCTTCACGGACGCTGTCAACCCGGCAATCGCGGAGCACGGCGGCCGCATCGTGAAGAACACCGGTGACGGACTCTTGGCGGAGTTTTCAAGTGCGGTCGAAGCGGTTCGAGCTGCGGTGCAATTCCAGAACCGCATGAAGGAACTTACTATCGGCGAGGTGGAAGACAGACGTATTGCTTTCCGGGTGGGCGTCAATATCGGTGACGTAATCGTCGAGCCCCATGACATCTTTGGGGATGGCGTTAACGTCGCGGCACGGCTCGAGAGCATTGCAGAACCTGGCGGTATCTGCATCTCGTCTGCCGCCTACGATCAAGTTCGAGGCAAGGTTGGGGTTGAGTTCGCCGATCTGGGCGAGCAGAACCTCAAGAACATCGACCGCCCCGTGCGGGCTTATGCTATGGTCCGGGATGAACCCAGCCCAGCGACACGCGCTGAGCGCGCAAGGTCGAACCCGCTTTCACCGCCTCATCTTTCCATCGTTGTGCTGCCTTTCGCCAACCTCAGCGGTGATCCCGAGCAAGATTACTTCGTTGATGGTGTGACCGAGAGCCTCACCACGGACCTGTCACGGATCAGAGGCTCGTTCGTTATCGGTCGACACACCGCATTCACATACAAAGGCAAAGCGATTGATCTCAAGCAGGCCGGTCGCGAGTTAGACGTCCGCTACGCGCTAGAAGGGTCGGTGCAGCGTGGCGGTAATCGACTCCGCGTCAACGTTCAGCTGGTAGACGCAGAAACCGGCGCGCATTTATGGGCCGAGCGTTTCGACAAGCCCGTCGCCGATCTGTTCGACATGCAAGGCGAGATCGTATCCCGGCTTGCAAACACATTGAGCGCTCAACTCATCGCGGCTGAGGCAAGGCGGGCTGAACGCGCGTTGCAACCCAATTCGTTGGATCTCTATTTCCGGGGGATGGCGTGTTGGAACAAGAGTTGGACCCCAGCGCACTTGAAGCAAGCGCGAAGCTATTTCGAACGCTCGCTAGAACTCGATCCCGAAAATGTGGATGCATTGGTGGGCCTCGCGGCGCTCGACACGGCAAGCGCCGTCCATTTCATTGTCGATGATGTGGGCCCCCGATTTCAAGCGGCCGAAAAAGCTCTTGTGAAAGCTTTGTCACTAGCTCCGGAACATGCGCTGGCTCACATGTTTCTGGGATGCGTCCAAGTCTTCTCAGGTCGTGCAGCGCAGGGCGCGGCGGAATGCGAGCACGCATTGTCTTTAAACAGGAACCTAGCTGAAGCGCATGGTACTCTCGGTGCTCTCAAGATGATGGTTGGCCGGGCGATAGAAACCGAGAAACACGTACAGGAAGCGCTTCGATTATCCCCGCTTGATGAGGCTGTGCATCGCTGGACGAGTTATGTAGCGCTTGCCAAATTGCACCTAGGAGCCGATGCCGAGGCAGTCATGTGGTTACGGCGATCCTTGAACGCGAATACAAACTATCCTTGGGCTCATTTCTTACTCGCCGCTGCGCATTCGCTTTCGGGTGAGCTGGATGAGGCGCGAGCCGCCGCGAAAGCGGGACTCGCCCTTGATCCAGATTTCACGATCCGCCGCGTGAAAGCCTTTCCGTTTTCCGGCGATGAGCAGTTCCGGGCCGGATCAAGGCGCTTATTTCAGGGCATGCGGCTGGCCGGGGTGCCGGATGGGTGATGTCGCAGTTGGGTCAAAAACGGAAGTGTGCCCGCTCGCGCGGCATGTCCGTTCGGCCCTCAGGAGATGGTGTAATCGGCCGGCCCAGCTTGTGGATAGCTGAAGATTTTGGGTGCTGCGCTTCAGGCTGATGGTGAAAACGAGGTCCGTGGTGACGGCCTCAAGCATCAGAAGGAGAAGCGCAGCATGGACCATTTTGGTGGATTGGACGTATCGGTCAAGGAGACCAGCATCTGCATTGTGGATGACACGGGCAGGATCGTGAAGGAAGTGAAGGTAGCGAGCGAACCTGCAGCCCTGCTGAAGGTTCTGGGGAACCCCACCTACCGCTTCAAGCGGATCGGACTGGAAGCCGGACCGTTATCGCAATGGCTGTTCAGCGCTCTCGCCGAAGCCGAGTTACCAGTGATCTGTGTCGAGACGCGGCACATGCAGGCGGTGCTGAAGGCGCAGATCAACAAGACCGACCGCAATGATGCGCGCGGCATCGCGCAGATGATCAGGGTGGGACTGTACCGTCCGGTGCATGTAAAGACGCTCCGCAGCCAAAAACTGCGAATGCTGCTGACCCATCGCAAGCTTCTGCAGTCGAAGGCCATCGCCATCGAGAACGATCTGCGAGGTACTTTGCGCAACTTCGGGCTCAAGGTCGGAATGGTTGGCAAGGTGAGGTTCGAGGCCCGCATCCAGGAGCTTGTCGAGAATATCCCCGACTTGGCGGTATTGGTGGAGCCGCTGCTCATCGTCCGGCGGGTGCTCCGTGAACAGATCGTCATCCTGCACCGCCGCTTGCTGGCTATCGTCCGGGAGGATGAGGTATGCCGGCGCCTGATGACGACCCCCGGTGTCGGCCCCGTGGTGGCGCTGACCTATCGCGCCACCGTCGATGTGCCAGCCCGGTTCCGCAAATCCAAGTCAGTCGGGGCGGTGTTTGGGCTAACCTGCTCCAGGTATCAATCGGGCGAGATCGATTGGAGCGGCAAAATATCGCGCTGTGGCGATGAGATGATGCGGACGATGCTCTACGAAGCAGCTCAGAGCATGATGCATTCAAAAAAATGGTCCTGGCTCAAGGCCTGGGCCATTGCAGATCGCCAGGCGCCGCGGGATGAAAAAGGCGATCGTGGCCCTGGCACGCCGGCTGGCCGTGATCATGCACCGCATCTGGGTTGACGGCACCGAGTTCCGATGGACCCGGGAGCAAGCCGTGGCAGCAGCATGAAAGTCGTTCAGGATCAAACCCGATAGGAGAAAACCCGAGCTCCACCGAGCAGTGGAAGGATGTCCCTCGCGGGACGATGGATGAGGTGAGTTCGCATGTCCGCTTGGACCTGCCGTCTTCCGACGGCAAGGTCGCCCAAGAGATTGTTCCGCCTCGTCCTCGAACCCCATGATGGAAGGGCCCGGTGCCAATTCCGAAGAGAAGCACGAGCCCGCGAGCTACATCGACACCGCATTGGTGGATAGTCTGAAAGCGCTTGACCCCGAAGGGCCGATTAGAGAAGCAGACATCGTCACACGCTCAGGTCCGGTTCGTGCCGTTCGCGGTATTTTGCACCGCAAAAATACAGCACATTATTCGATCGTCCGGTCGACGATGGCACCGCGGCCCTTATCCGCGTCCAATCGCCGAGGTATCGTCAGGTTCGGGGATCAACATTACCTCGGAGGTCATCGATCATGGACATAAACCGAGACCACATCGACGATGCTGTTCTTGCCTCATTATTTCTCGGGCGTCACGACGGGATGCGCTCCTGGAAATCCTTTGATTGGGCCGCGATGGAGCGGCTCCATACAAAGGGATTGATCTCGGACCCAGTCGGCAAAGCTAAATCCGTCGTTTTCACTGACGAAGGCCTGCGTCAGTCCGAAGCACTATTTCGAAAGCTGTTCACAGTCGGATGCGAAGCATGAGGCGCGTTACTCCTGAATCCAGCCTGACTGCCGCGCAAGCTCCGCCACTGCCGACCCAGCCGCTACTTCACCGATCAATGCAATGAACTCCTCCTACTTCATCGATCACCTCGTCCGACAGAAAGGGCTCTCATTCACCCTGCTGCTCGTCCACCGCATCATACCAAAGGCTATTGAATTCTTCCTCGACCACCCACCCGGCATTCCTTCCGCGTGACTTAAGCCTGCCGAGACGCTCAAGGTAGGTGCTGCGTTCGGTAGGAGGCAGGCTAGATACGATTTCCAGAGACCGTCCATACATGTGGATCAGAGCAGCAAAGTATTTTTCGTCGTCCATGCTGCAAGATTCCAAAAAGCCGAATGCTTCCTCGCAATAAAAGATCGACAGCTCCGCCATCCCAGCCGGGCGCCCGATGGCTTTTTTGTAGTCCGCAATCGCCTTCTTGGCTTTAGAAACCGATATGGGTTGGCCTTTCATTAGGTCCGGCGATATCCATCTGGAAATACTCGCTTTGAAGGGCCGGAGCTGATCCTGACCCAAGCCCAAGCGGGCATGCAAGAATGCCTGGTTGTCTTTGCTGGCAGTGTAGAGGTCTTGCACGAGCCCTCGAAGGCCCGCGCGATCGAAGTCCAGGAGCGCGGTCTTAACGTCGCTCCAAGATGGTGAGATATTCTTGCTGCGGACCACGGCCATGAATCCTTCAAAAATGCTTTTATGCGCGTGCTTCTCGGCTGGCTCAAGATACCCGACTTACGCAGCAGATTGGTAAGGTCAACGATGCTTCACCGGTGGCACATGCTCCCCTCCTCTGTAACCGAGGAGTATGACCATACTGGATCAAGTGAATGCTACCCCGACGCCTCATAAACGGTTGCCCTGGAACAAGGGCAAGCTGACCGGGGCAAGGCCGCCCCTGCGACCCAAGGACGTCTGGTCGATCCGGACGAAGCTCCAGATCGAAGGCCGCGCTCGCGACCTAGCCATGTTCAAACTGGCGATCGACAGCAAGTTTCGTGGTTGCAACCCGGCGCATGAACGGCCGCTTTGCGCCAGAAGCGGTCGGTCCAGAATTCTGTTCGAGGAGGACCGGACTTTGCTCACCCGATTGCGTCCAAGCGAGGAAGGGCAGACCTCGATAGGCGTCAAGGGAAATCTCGCCGGGCCATTCGGCTCGGCAGGTATTTCTCATGCTACGGGCCGATCACTCAATCGCATTAGAGTACCCATCGTTTGCGCCGCTTGTAGTGCTTCAGATCGCGGAATGATTTTCGTTTGTCCCCCGCAACGCCGAGATAGAACTCCTTGACATCCTCATTCGAAGCCAGCGCCATGGCCACTCCGTCCATCACCACGCGGCCATTCTCGAGAATGTAGCCGTGACTGGCATATTTCAGGGCCATGTTGGTGTTCTGTTCGGCGAGCAGGAAGGAAACGCCCTCCCTGGAATTCAGGTCGCGTGCGATCTCGAAGATTTCCTCGACGATCTGTGGCGCAAGCCCCATCGACGGCTCGTCGAGCAGGATCATCCGCGGCTTCGACATCAGTGCGCGGCCGATTGCGCACATTTGCTGCTCGCCTCCGGACGTGTAGCCCGCCATGGAGCCGCGCCGCTCCTTTAGCCGCGGAAAATAGCCATAGACACGTTCGAGGTCCGCCGTGACAGCGGCCTTGCCGTCGCGTCGCGTGAAGCCACCAGTCAGCAAATTCTCTTCAATGCTGAGATGAGCGAAACAGCGCCGTCCTTCCATCACCTGGATGCAGCCGCGCCGCACCACCTCATTTGGCGACAGTGATTGCACCTCGGTGCCGTCGAACACGATCGAACCCTTGGTGACCTCTCCGCGCTCGGCATGCAACAAGTTCGACACCGCCTTTAACGTGGTCGTCTTGCCCGCGCCGTTCGCACCGAGCAGCGCGACAATGCCACCGGCGGGCACCTGCAGCGACACGCCCTTCAAAACGAGGACGACGTGGTTATAGACGACCTCGATATTGTTGATCGAGAGAAGAGGTGTCGCTGGTTGCCCGGCCGTTGCAGCAGTCGCACTGGACACGCAATCACCTCCGAACTCGCATTGAGAAAAGTCGGGAGGGCGCACCGCCCTCCCGAGGCCAACTCTTTTTCGATCAGGTTTCCTTTGCGCAGTCGCGAGGAGTGATCTTCTTTTCCTCACCATACTTGGCCGAAGCGTCCTTGACCATCGGATCGAGGATCTTGCGATCGGCAGTATAGTAATCGGAGATGATCTTCCATGCCTTGCCGTCCCACTGCTGGACTTGCGCAACGTCGGCTCCCTGATGGTCCTGGCAGCTGAACGACAGCGGGCCAAGCATGCCATCGAAACCAAGTTCCTTGATTCGCTCGGCGGTCAGATTGAGGTTCTCAAAGCCCCAGCGAATCTGCTCGCCATTCAGCGGCTTGTTGCCGTACTTCTTCATGGCCGTCCGGATCGCTTCAGTGCCAATCATGGAGTTCAGCAGTCCACGGTTGTACAAAACCTGGGCGTAGTCATCTTTGGAGACCGACTTGCCCTTAGCCACGACGAACTTGTCGAGATCCTGATGCACCGCGAATTTGCCTGCCGGATGTTGCAGCATCAGCGCCTTGTAGCCTGACGCCTGGTCACCGGCCGGAATCACATCCGGTTCTGCGCCCGACCACCAAACGCCGATCATCTTATCGCGCGGATAGCCCACCGCCGCAGCCTCCTTGATCGCAGTTGAGTTCATCACGCCCCAGCCCCACAGCAGCACGTAGTCAGGCCGGTCCTGGCGGATGGCCAGCCACTGCGACTTCTGTTCGACGCCGGGATGCGTGACTGGAATAGCTTTGAAGGTGAAGCCGTTCAGCTTGGCGCGCTCCTCGAGCGCGGGGATCGGTTCCTTGCCATAAGGGCTGTCGTGATAGACAAGGGTTATCTTCTTGCCCTTGAGCTGGTCAAAGCCGCCGAGCTCCTTCGCGATGTGCTGGATGGCGATGTCCGCAGCAGTCCAGTAGCTGCCGATTGCAATGAAGTTCCACGGAAAGACTGCGCCGTTGCGGCTTTCCGAACGGCCATAACCCATAGTCAAAAGCGGTATCTTGTCACCTGGAACCTTTTCGGTGAGCGCGAAGGTGATGCCGGTCGAGAGCGGGGAGAAATAGCCGGCGCCGGTCGATCCCTTGGCCTTCAGGCGCTCGTAGCACTCCACGCCCTTGGCAGTGTCGTAGCCGGTCTCGCACTCCTCGAACGCAATCTTGACGCCATTGATGCCCCCGTCACGTTCATTCAACAACGTCCAGTAGTCAATAACGCCGTCGGCGAATGGAATTCCATTCGGGGCATAGGGACCCGTCCGGTACACCAGCGCAGGCAGGAATTGTTCGTTCTGCTGTGCGGCCACAGGCCCGGCATCGATCGAACTGCAGAGCGCTACGGCAGCGAAAGCCAATATGACCTTCTTCATTGCTTCCTCCTCATTTCCGGCCGTGGCCGGGCGCGTGATGGAGCGATTCTGAGACTTTCGGCCGACGCGTACGCTCCATTTTCGCGCCGCCACTGAATCTGAAAGATTACGCCTTCAGTAGGGGTAAGGCCAAAGTCTCAGCTTCTCCTTTCCGGTTGACCAAAGTCTGGCAAATCCCTGCGGTTCGACGATCAACAGCCAGCAAATCAATGCGCCGGTCACGATGAATACGAGCAGCGATACGAATTCGACCGACAGCGGCATGCCGAGCGCATGTGGCACCTGATCCAGAAAGATCGGCAGGACCAGAATGAATGCTGCACCGAGAAACGCGCCGAGGATCGAACCAAGGCCGCCAATGATCACCATAAAGAGCAATTGGAAGGAACGATCGATGTTGAAGGCGAGTGGCTCCCAGGATCCCAGATAGACATACGCCCAGAGCGCTCCCGAGACGCCAACGATGAACGAGGACACTGCGAACGCAGAGAGTTTCGCATAAAGCGGACGAATACCGATCAGTTCGGCGGCAATATCCATGTCGCGGATCGCCATCCATTGCCGCCCGATGTTTCCGCGCACGAGATTCTTGGCGATCAGCGCGAACGCCGTCACAAAGGTCAGGCACAATAGATAGCGTTCGATCGGTGTATTGACGGTGAACCCGAAAAAATCGAGCGCCGGTGCGGTGACGGAACCGGACGACGTATAGTTGGTGAACCACTTCACGCGGATGAATAGCCAGTCAAAGAAGAATTGGGCCGCCAGCGTCGCGACAGCAAGGTAAAGTCCCTTGATACGCAGGCTTGGGATGCCAAACAGTATTCCGACCACCGCGGACATCATCCCGCCAAGTAATATGGAGGGCAGCGCCGGCAGAGGCGGGATCGCGATCGTGAATAACTCAAGCGGGATCGTCACCCCTGTGCCGAACTTGTAGGCGCTGTAGGCGCCGATCGCCATGAACGCGCCGCTTCCGAGCGATAACTGCCCGCAGTATCCGGTCAGGATGTTCAATCCGACCGCCGCCAGTGCAAGGATCAGAAACGGAATAAGGATGGCGCGCAGCAAGTACTCTCCCGTGAACGGCCAGATATTCAGCCCATCGAGTACTGGCACGCCGACAAAGGCAACGGTGAGAAACAGCCACAGCGCGATCCTGTCCTGGCGAATTGGAAACACCGCCATATCGTCGGCGTAACTTGTCTTGAACTGGCCGGTCTCGCGGTAAAGCATTCTGTGCTTCTCACATTTGGGAACCTGAGGGATGGATGGCGGATCGCGAGCGGCAGTCCGGCTTGGCATTGCCATGCACCGCACACGATTGCCCGTTCACTCCTCAGTACGCTCGACTCTCAATCCGACTCAAATCCGCTCGATGATCCGTTCACCGAACAGACCCTGGGGCCGCACCAACAGCACGGCCAGTGCCAGCACGTAGGCGAACCAGTATTCAATCCCGCCGCCGATGAACGTCCCGAGATAGGCTTCGGCAAGCTTTTCACCAGCCCCAGCGATCAATCCACCGACGATCGCGCCAGGGACGGACGTGAAGCCGCCGATGATCAGCACCGGCAGCGCCTTCAGCGCAAGAAACGTGATCGAGAACTGGACACCAAGTTTGGTGCCCCATACGGTCGCCGCGACTAGCGCGACCAGGCCCGCGACTAGCCACACGACGAACCAGATCCACGAGATCGGAATTCCGACCGACTGGGCGGCCATGTGGTCGTCCGCGACCGCGCGCAGCGCACGGCCAGTTTTGGTGCGCTGAAAGAACACAGCGAGACCGGCGACCAAGACACCCGCAATCAATCCCCCCCAGACATCGAGCTTGTTTACCAGAATGCCGCCGGGAAACAGGTTCTCGAACAGGAACCAGGCATCGGTCGGAAATAGCCGCAACGGGTAGACATCCGAGCCGAAGATCATTTGCGACGCGCCGTCGAGGATAAACGTCACGCCGATGGTTGACATGAATAGCGTCAGGCCATCCTGATTGACCAGCGGTCCGAGCACGAACCGTTCGACCAGCCAAGCCATCAATGCCATGATTACACCGGCGAACATGAGCCCTAAAATGATGGCGCTCCAAAGCGGCAAGCCCTTCGCGACCAGAACGTCGAGCGAACGCACGAGCGAAAGGCCAGCCAGCAAGACCATCGAACCCTGCGCGAAGTTGAAGACACCAGATGCCTTGAAGATCAGCACGAACCCGAGCGCGACCAGCGAATAGAGCACGCCGGACAGCAAGCCGCCGATCAGGATCTCGAGGAATTGTCCGAACGCGATCACGATCAACTCCAAGCCGAATGCATTCCGAGAACCACAAGCTCCCCTTCTCCACGCTCGCGCAGCGAATGGCTGGGAGAGCTTAGTTCAGGCGTTCTTTCGTCAGATCACTCAATGCGCGACTCCGAGATAGGCGTCGATCACGACCTGGTTTCTCTTCACCTCGTCCGGCGAACCGTCGGCGATCTTGATGCCATGATCCAGTACCACCACGCGGTCGGATAGGTCCATCACGACCGCCATGTCATGCTCGATCAGTGCGATCGTGGTACCGTAGTGATCATTCACGTCAATGATGAAGCGTGACATATCCTCTTTCTCTTCGAGGTTCATGCCGGCCATCGGTTCGTCGAGCAGCAGCAGTTCCGGCTCCATCGCCAGCGCCCGACCGAGTTCGACCCGTTTCTGCAGGCCGTAGGGCAAGCGCGCCACCGGCACTTTGCGGATTGCCTCGATCTCGAGAAAGTCGATGATTTCCTCGACGCGGCGGCGATGCTCGATCTCCTCGCGTTGGGCCGGACCGAACCGCAGTGCCTGCCAAAACAAGCCGCAATGCATCTTCAGCGTCCGCCCGGCCGTGATGTTGTCGAGCGCGCTCATACCCTTGAACAGCGCAACATTCTGGAACGTGCGCGCGATGCCGCCTCGCGACGCCTCATACGGCTGCATCCAGGTGCGCGTCTTGCCTTTGAATGTAATGGAGCCATGGTTTGGATGATAGAAACCGTTGACAACGTTCAGCATCGAGGTCTTTCCGGCGCCGTTCGGGCCGATGATAGCACGAATCTCGCCTTTTCGGATGTCGAACGAGACGTCGGTCAAAGCCTTCACACCGCCGAACGCGAGCGAGACACCCTCCACCCTGAGCAGAACGTCGTTTACGTCAGGTAACCTCATGCCGCCTTCTCCAAGTCAGCCGGCGTCTGTGTCGTTGGAAGGTCGTAAATCTTCAGCCGCGCTGCCATCCGGCCCTTGCGTCCGTCCTCGAAGGTGACTTCAGTGGAAATATCTGCTTCCTTCGCGTCGTTATAGAACGCCACCAGCAGCGCTGCATAGCGATCGGCAACGAAGCCACGGCGTACCTTCTGCGTCCGGGTCAGTTCGCCGTCGTCGGCCTCGAGCTCCTTGTGAAGGATCATGAAGCGGCGCACCTGTGCTCCGGCCATGACCTTTTCCTCAGCGAGCGACGCGTTCATCTCCGTGATGTTTCTTCCGACCATTTCGCAGACAAGCGGATGCGCCGCCAACTCCTGATATGAGCCGTAGGCGATGTTGTTGCGTTCCGCCCAGTTGCTCACGGCCATGAGATCGATGTTGATCAACGCGCAGACAAAGTCGCGGCCATCGCCGAAAGCTACCGCTTCCTTGATATTGGGATAGAACTTCAGCCGGTTTTCGAGATATTTCGGCGAGAACAACGCGCCATCCTTTAGGCGTCCGACATCCCTGGCACGGTCGATGATCTTCAGATGCCCGGTCTTCTCGTCAAAGAAGCCGGCGTCGCCGGTCTTCACATATCCGTCCAGGGTCATTGTCTCGGCCGTTTTCGCCGGATCCTTAAAATACTGCACAAACATGCCAGGAGACTTGAACTGTACTTCGCCGGATTTGGCGATGCGGACGACGACGTTTGGCGCGGGAGGACCAACAGTGTCCGCGAAGATTTCTCCATCGTGCTGACAGGTGACATACAGAAATGCCTCGGTCTGTCCGTAGAGCTGCTTCAGATTCAATCCGATCGAGCGATAGAATGCGAACAGATCGGGGCCGATCGCCTCGCCGGCCGTGTAGGCAACGCGTACGTGCGAGAGGCCGAGCACATCCTTGAGTGGTTCGTAAACTAGCATGCTGCCGATGCCGTAGAGAATGCGACCCGAAAGCGGAACCGGCTTGCCGGCGAGAATCGCCTCGCCATACTTGCGCGCGACCTTCAGGAAGTAGTGAAACATGCTGCGTTTGATCGCGGCGGCATCTTCCATGCGGATCATCAGGCGCGTCAGCATGGTTTCGAACACGCGGGGCGGGGCGAAGTAGAAGCTCGGCCCGATCTCGCGCAGATCCTGCTGAACCGTCTCGCGGCCTTCCGGGCAGGCCATGCAGAAGCCTGCGACAAGGCCCTGTGCGTAATTCAGATAGTGGTCACCAACCCATGCGAGCGGCAGGTAGGCGAGCGCTACATCATTTTCAGTGAGCTTATCGAAGCGCACAGTGTCGGTTGCGGCGTCAATGCACCTTTTTGCAGACAGCACGACACCTTTCGAAGAGCCGGTTGTGCCGGAGGTGTATAGGATGATCGATGTATCGGAGCCTTCACCGCTCTCGATCAACGCGTCGATCTTCGCCGCAACCGAGCCATCTGCGGCGAGCGCCGCGCGGCCGTCGGCGATGACGGCCTCGATCTTCATTAAGCAGCTGTGATCGTAGTCGCGCAAACCGCGGTCTTCGTCGTAGACTATCGTCTTCAGGTGCGGCAAGTGCTCCAGCACCGACAGGACCTTGTCGACCTGCTCTTGATTCTGCGCGGCCACGAATTTCACGTCGGCGTGGCCAAGAACGTAGGACAACTCGTCCGCAACCGCGTCCGAATAGACCGGCACCGGAATTGCGCGCACCATCTGCGCGGCCATTACGGTCAAGTACATTTTTGGACGGTTCGAACCAACGATGGCGATCGTGTCGTTCTGCTTCAGCCCGAGGCGTTGCAGACCCACCGCGTAAGCGCGCACGATGTCCAGTATCTGCGTCCAACTCCATGACTGCCAGATGCCCAGGTGCTTGTGCCGGAGCGCGGCATGATTGCCGAACTGTGCGGCATTTCGCAGGAGCAACTTGGGGAACGTGTCCAACGATCCACCAACGTCCATATCGGCCCCCACTCCAAAACCGGAACGATAGTTTGTGGCCGGTGAGCTGCCGGCAGCGGTTAGCAGCCATACGGATTTTGCATGCCTCACAATACAATGGATTGCAGTCCGTTCAAGCCCGAACTTGAAAGCCCTAACAGCGATACGAGCACTTTGCGGGGGCCCCCGTTTGCGCCGTTAACCGTTGGATTTCGTAAGGGTCAAAGTCGACCTTCCCAGACAAACAGCGCCGAGGCCGATCTCCCGCCGCTCCCCCCAGCTTCCCCAGGAAAGTCCAATTACTTCGGATCCCCATCTGGACAACACGGATTTACGGTTGACCTCAACCTTCAGAAGGTCAGGGTCTCGCCCATGTCGAAACGGTCTGTGGCGCCCTGTGTACCACCGGCGGCGTCGACCGGGGCGGTGGAGAGTATGCATCGCTCAAGCGCCTGCAATTACTGGCGTTCCGCGCAGGTCGGGCTGGAGGGATGGATTGTCGCACAGCACAAAAAACACAATAAAATCAGAGGCTTATTGCTCGCCCGAACGCGTCATGTGTACCAGTCTTGTGTCCCGACGTCGACCTATTTCCCTCAACCCACCGCGGAGCGGCGCCGGACCAGCCAACTGGGCGAGCGAGTGGACCACCGCGGCGCACAGGGGAACTACTGGGAACGTTAGTGCGTTTCTTGGACCCATCCAAAAGCCGAGGGGCCTTGATGATAACCGGAATGGTGCAGCGTCTGCGTAAGCAGAGCACCGTTGAAGGGGAAATTCACACCATCCTTGATGACGTGATTGCCCTGCAATGGCGCGGAATACGGCAATGTTCAACTACCGATTGGGAACGAGCTTGTAATTGTAGCACAGCGCGGACCTTCAGCGGATTTCTTGAAAACTTTCAGGCGGGTCCTCAGCTACGACGGAACGGCGTGCGGACGAGCTCTGAGGTCAGGCGAAATTGTCCAAATCATCGACGTGGAAAAGGACCCTGGGTTTGCCGCATACCGAATGGATGCGGCGAGAGCCGGATTCCGCTCCGTTCAAAGTACGCCCTTTCTCACAAAGGACGGAAGGCTGATGGGAGTGGTATCGGTACATTTCGCCAACCCCACCGGCCGAGCAAACTCGAAGTGGAAATGTTGCAGGCTTATCGAGCCGTCGCCGCCGACCACGTCTATCAACTCCTCGGTGACGTTCCGCTCGGCGAGAAAGCAGAGCAAATGAGCGAACGATTGTACAATAGCATCAGCATCTCGGAAGATGCGGGCCGCCGGGGCCGGCCAGACTGCAAATCGGCGTGGGGTCCGGACGCCGATCGGGCACCGTAACATCCGGATATATTTCGCTTCAGAGGGATCAAGGTTCGGCGCCGATCCACAATTCATACGACCTAAGGCAGAGCTACGGTTGGTGGCGAGGAAAACCCACCTAGCTCGCGCGCTAGGAACTGAGCGAACGCGATCGTTGTCCGATCTCCGAGATAAGGCCCAAGGATTTGCATCCCGATCGGAAGCCCCAGACTCGGCGGCGAGTGCGTAGGGTATGTCTATATTTCCGATGGGCACATTGGCCCGCTTGCAGTCCGTCGGGCAGATCTAGTGGCCCCCACGTTTGCAACTGCATTATCATTCGCGGCACGGAGCAATTCTCCAACCATTTCGGCTTTCGTGCCGGGCGCGAGCGAGCCAGTGCACAAAGGCGGCGGCAGACCACGGGATGCGCGTAACGTTCCCGATGTTGCTGATGTCGAATCGACAATTCGGAGATTGGGTCAGCTACCTCCCGCGCAATCCGGGCTTCATGTAGCTCAATCTGAGTTGAAGGCAACGTCATGGATCGCCGAGACCGCGACCACCCGTATCCTGGGGCTCGCTTCGTTCGCCGATCGATTGCGCGATTTGCCGCGACTGTCGAGCGACGCCGCCCAATCGGGCGAGTTGGTCTGTTAATCCGCATCATCGGTTGCGTCAAAACTGATCCGGGCCTGCCCCTGCCCTTGAAGACCGAGCAGTGCCGCCCGCCGGGCGAAAAATGCGCTGATCTCACCACACTCGGCGCTACAAGAGTTTCAAGGGCACCACAGCAACTGAGAAGGTTCGATCATCTGAGGTTGTCACGGGCGTTGGTTCGGAGAACCTCAGGCCAGTTAACGGTCCGACACCGAAAAGTTGCGCCACCGCGACCAGACCAACCACCCAAGTCCTACCACAAGCGCGAATGCGACCAGCGCATCGAGTTCATGGAATGTGTTGCGCAAGGTCGGATCGCTATTCCAGCGTTCGCCCAGTAACTGTCCAATGTAGGCAAGTCCGAAGCACCACGGCCAGGAGCCAAGAAACGTGTAGAGCTGAAATTTTACCATTGGCATGCGCGCGAGACCCGCTGGCAGCGCGATGTATGTTCGTACTACCGGCAGCAATCGTCCGGTGAAGACCGTAGCCGAGCCATAGCGAGCGAAAAATCCTTCGACGCGATCAAGCTCAGCCCGATTAACGAGGACATAGGCGCCCCAACGCTCAACCGCCTTGCGACCGCCTCGCGCAGCTATCAGATAGGTGACGGTCGAGCCGACGTTACATCCAATTGCGCCCATTGTGGCGGCTGCGAGCAGGCCAAACCGGCCAGTGGAAACCAAATAACCTGCGAACGGCATAATCACTTCGGAAGGAAGCGGGATGCAAGCCAATTCGACCGCCATCAGGCCTAGCACACCCAGATAGCCTGATGCTGAAATGACATTTGTGATCCAGGTTGCCACCGCAGATAATAGTGCTTCAATCATTTGGACCAGTCTTCCAAGGTATCGATGCGCCCACTCCGAATCGCGGCGGGTCAGTTCTTTAGCCCCCGCGCAACGCCTCAAGGTCCGGCTTCTTCGAGAGGGCCAGCGTTCCGGCTATGGCAATCGAGCCGCAGAGCAGCGCCGTAACCAGAGCGACGGTCACGTATAGCCATGGCACGGACAGCGTCTCCGGAGGCGGATCAAACACGCCGGAGAGGAGAGTGACCAAGGCGTACGCTATTCCGAAGCCAACCGCGATGCCCATCACCGCGCCTCCGACCACGATGATGAGCCCCTCGCTCCAGAGAAACGCGCCGAGTTGTCTTGGCGTGGCGCCGAGCGCTGAGAGAATGGTGAAGCTGCGCCGACGCTCCGAGAGCCCCAGCGCCAAGACAAGGCCGGTAACGCCCGCGATCATCAACACTGCAAAGCCAAGCTCCAAGGCGGTCAAGCCACGCAGGTCGACCGCGGTCAGGCTAGAGCTGATGAGCGCCTGTGTCTCACCGAGCGTCGTGACCTTGGTGCCGCCGCGTTTCGCTGCCAGCTTGCGCGCGTCAGCCGCGACGGCTTCTGCGTCCCCCGACGTTCGCAACAGAACTACCTCACTGGCATCGGAGCCAGCCTGTTTTGCGATGTAGTCCGCGTTGGCTACCAGGAAGGAGTCCTTTGGAGCTGTCGGAAACTCGCGGACGATGCCGATGAACTTGAACGGAACAACATGATATTGATGGTCGCTTGCGTTCTGAAGCCGCAGGTTCAGGCGGTCGCCGGGCTGCAGCTGGAAGTCGTCCACCGTTTCCTGCGAGACCAGGACACCATCCGGGGTCTCGGCTAACAACGCGAGAGACTTGCCGGCATCATGATTGGCAAAATAGGCGTTCGAAATCGTGGTCAGCTTGCCGATCGTTGTGGGATTGATCCCGAACATATCTTGCAGATCCGCTCCGACGTAGGCAAAACGATGCATCATCGGCTCCGCTGCAGCCACGCCTGGAATTGCTCTCAGCTCCGCCAGAAGCTCGCTGGCGGGATGCGCCGTGGTTCCCGTCAACGTGACATCGGCGCCGTTCGTGAGTTCAGCGTCCACGCGTGATTGTGCGTTGTACGTGCTGTTGAAGATGGCCGTTGCCGTCGCAAAGGCGAACGCAAGCGCGACCAACGCAACGCCCCTCGCCATCCGGCGTTGCTGACGCGACAGCGAGGCCACGATGATCGGCCCGAGAGCCGCCGACAGCGGCGCAAGCAGCACCGCGACCGCGCCTTGGCCCCGTCCCAGCGCCCATCGGCTCAGGCGGAGCCATAACAGACCGCCACCGATCCAGAAGCACAGCGGCGCGAGGAAAGCTTCGTAGTGCACCGAGGTCTGGGCGATGCCCTCGGGAGCCAGAACTATTTCATAACCGGTCCTTGCGACCATCCAGAATACGACGCCGCCGGCACCGAGAATGACAACGTCCAGATAAAGTCGCTGCCATAGCGAAGGCACCGGTCGATCCATCTCCGCGCGCGCAGCCGCGATCGACGTGCCCGTCGCGTCCATCCAGGCGGGAACGAGCGAGGCCGCAATGCCGAAGCCAAGCCCGACGGCACCGACAAGGACGAGCCAGGGCATTGCCAAGCCGAGATTTTGCAACCGCCACCAGGCCAGGGCCACGACAACCGCGAGAAGCAGGCCGATCACGGTGCCGAGTCCCGCAACCGCAGCGGCCTCAATCGCGGCAAGACGCAACAGTTGCAGAAGCGACGCGCCGCGAAGCCGCAGCAGCGCCTGCTCCCGGCGGCGACGCTCCGAACCGGACGAGGCGACCGCGAGCGTAACCAGGAGCGCCAAAATGACTCCGGGAATGCCGAGGAAGAGGAACAGGACGCGCGCATAAAGCGAGTCGGCGCGCACCGCGTCGAGCCGCGCGGCAAGATTGTCGGCAAGCGCGGCGCTGCCTGCGACGCGTGCCTCGAAATTGTTGGCCGCGCGCTGCGCCTGCACGAAGGCGGCACTCGGATCCGGCGGCAAGACGGCATGATCGAGCCGGACATGGATCTGTGTGCGGACCGTGTCCGGCCGCGCGGATGCTTGTTGTGCGAACACGGTCCGCCACTCCGACATCGGCATCAGAAGCACGTTGTCCGGCGGGGCCTGGGGCGCAATGTTCCTGGACACCCCGATTGCCTGGAACATGGAGTCGGCATTCGGCAGCGCCACCACACCGGCAATCCTGACGTCGACCGGGCTGCCGCCCACGAGACGGATCGTCACCGTGTCGCCGGGGGCGATGTGAAGATTGGCGGCCGTTTGCGCGGCAATCAGCACGCCGTCCCATGATCCCAGGTTGAGCTCAATCTGACCGGGAAAGAGCTGACGATAATCCGTCTCCAGGCCGAGCACCTTACCCGGTCCGGTCGTCTGCGTCGTCCCGCCCGAAATAGCGGAAAATCCTTCCGTGTCCGCATAGCCTGCGGACTGCAAGGTTTCGTAGCGGGCGGCATTGCCGATCGCGTCGATCACCGTTGCCGCATCGGCTCCGGGGACGAGAAGAACCTGCCAGTCCGCGGGCAGGCTCGCCACGGCGCGTCGGGCCATGCTTTCGGAGGATGCGACGACAAATGCGCCCAGAGATCCCAACAGCGCGACAGGCAATGCGAGCCCGACAACAGCAGCGGCGAGGCGGCCAAAATGTGCGGCGAAAAAGCCCTTGAGCCAAAGCCGTATCATGTGCTCTCCGCCATCGCCGTTAGCTGGAGCCGTCCGTGATCCATGAGCCATGTGGTCTTCATGCGCCTGGCCACCGAGGGATCGTGGGTGGCAACGAGAAGGGCGGCGTCGCTCCCCTCGAGGGAGTTGAGCAATGCATCGACGGTTTGCCGGGCGATCGACTGATCCAGTTGGCCGGTCGGCTCGTCGGCCAGGATCAGCCGGGGCTTCAGCGCGATCGCCCGCGCGAGCGCGACACGTTGCGCCTGCCCGCCCGACAGCTCGTCCGGGACCTTGTCGGCTATGTCTGCCAGCCCAAGCGACTCCAGCGCCGCCAGTGCCCGGGTCTGCGGCGAGGAGATATTTCCGGCTATTCGCAGCGGGACCTCGATGTTTTCGACGACGTTCAACGTCGGGATCAGGCTCGGCGCCTGGAACACGATCCCGACATATCCCGGCCGAAGCGCATCATGCGGGCCGAGCGCAGGCCATCTCAGCAGACCGCCGGTCGGCGTATCGAGCCCGGCGATCAGATGAAGCAATGTCGATTTGCCGCTTCCAGAGCGGCCGAGCAGGGCTATTCGGTCGCCGGCCCGGATCTCGAACGATGCCGGTTGCAGGGCGTAGATGTCGCTGCCGCCCTGGCTGAAGCGGCGCGCCACCTCCTTGCCCTCGACAAGGATGTCAGGCATCGCCGATTCTCCCGTCGCGAAGATGAATGATCCGATCGGCGCGCGCGGCAAGCGCCTGACTATGGGTTGCCACGAGGACGGCAACTCCGGCCCGGCATTGCTCGTTCAGTATATCGAGGATGGACCGTTCCGTGACGGCATCGACCTCTCCGGTCGGCTCATCCGCGAGAAGGATACGAGGAGCCGCAGCCAGAGCGACGGCTAGACCCGCCCGCGCCAATTCGCCTCCCGACAGCTGACCTGGCCGCGCCGCAGCGCGCTCCTCAAGCCCGACACCCGCCAGCAGGTTCTTTGCCCGCTCGTCGTTGATTTTGCCAGCGATCAGCATCGCCAGCTTGATGTTGTCCGCAACTGAAAGCGAAGGAAACAGGTTCCTGGATTGCATCAGGATGCCGATGTTCGCGCCGCGGCGGCGCGCGCGCTCGGCTTCCGACCGGCGGGTCAGGCGCTCCCCGAGCAATTCGACATACCCTCCATCGGGTTCATCCAGACCCGACAGGCAGGCAAGCAACGTCGACTTGCCGCTGCCGGACGGGCCCACCAGCGCGACCAGTTCGCCCTCGTGCGAGCCGCAGGCTGACGCCACGAAGCGCAAGCGTTTCGGATTCGCGTGTGTGAAAGAACCTGTAGATATCGAAAGCCTCGAGGACGGCCATGTCATTGCCACCTGAAGCTCTTCGCCATCAGATCCCATTGATCGGCATTGTCCGCTCCCAAGGGCGCCGACATGGTCAACGTGACCAGCTTGCCATTCTGCCAGAAGAAATAGCGGTCGTTCTCCTCGCGGATCGCCTTCTCGGTCACCGGATTCGGCTCGGAATTCGAGCTGTAGCTGACGACAACGGCAGGTCCGGAAGGGAGCTTGACGGATTTGACCCCTGTCACACGAACCGCTCTGCCGGTCTTTTCAAGGTCGGCGATCTTCCTGTTGTTTGGCGTTGGCCACGCTTATGGCATCGGCACGTTGCGACACGGCCAGCGCAATCGTGTTGTACTTGTCGCTGAAGGTGACGCCGTCTGAGGTCTCGCGGCGAGCCCATCCTTCCGGGACCTTGATGTTGAAGCCGAGCGGCGAGCGGTACTCGATGAAGACCTGATTGTCGGGAATGTCGCCCGGCGGGTTCTTTTCCGTGGCCACGGGCTTTTCGGCGTTGCTTGCTTGCGCAAAGAGCGACGCGGGCGCAAATCCAACAAGGCTCGCCATAGCGGCGGCGATGATAAGGGCGCTCATTCTGTTCATGGTTGACCTCCTGTTGCCACCCCTTGCGAATTGCGATTTTGAAGATGCCCAAAGCTCGTTGGTTATCTTCCTATCATCCTCCTTCGCCTCTTGGATTGAGCAAGATCATTTCTCCGATGAGAATTAGCTGCGACTTAGGAGCACGCCCGTTCCAGAGCCCCCTGGGCTTCTCTACTCGCCCGCGTCTTTACTGGGCAATGAATCCGGATCGCCGGCAATCGGCAGTCGAACCGTGACACGGAGCCCCGACCGGCCGGCGCCCGCGATGTTCTCCAGCGCGATTCCGCCGCCCAGGCTGTCGACAATGCGCTTCACGATGGACAAGCCAAGACCGGTTCCTTCTCCCTCCGGGCGAGAGCCGCGGAAAAACGGCTCGAAGATTTGATCCATGTCGGTCGATGCGATGCCGGGGCCGGTATCCTCAACCTGCAGGATCGCCACGTCGTCCTCTCGATAGACCCCGATATCGATTGTTCCGCCGCGGGGCGTGAAACGAAGCGCGTTATCGAGCAAATTGCGGATGATCGCCGCGAGCATCACCGGCTCGCTGCGCACCGTGAGAGGTTCGACAAGCGCGAAGCCGAGATCGATGCCGCGGTCAAGCGCCTCCGGCAGCAGATCGGCCACGACCTCTTTCGCCACAAAGTCTAGCGCTGCAAGCGGCATTTCGGCAGGGCCGGAGGGGTTTGCCTCATGCCGCGCCAGCGCGAGCAATTGCTCAAGGAGATGCTTGGTGCGATGCATACCCTTCTTGAGCGCGGCAACGCGCTCCCGCGCGACCTCGGGGAGCGCGACCGAATCAAGATTTTCCGCCTGCAGGCTGAGCGCGGTGATCGGCGTCCGCAGCTCATGCGCTGCATCGGCAAGGAAGCGCCGGTGCTGATCCATCAAGAGCCGCATTCGCGCCAACAGTCCGTTGATCGAGGTGATGAACGGATGCAGCTCGCTGGGCGTCCCCGAAAGCGGCAGCGGAGTCATGTCATCGGCGCGTCTTGAATCGAGATCTCCGGCCAGCTGGACTATCGGGCGCAGCGAGTGCGCAATGACAAGCGCCGTGACCAGCATCAGGCAGGGAATCAGCGCGGCGATCGGAAGCAGCGTGCGAAACGCCACATCGCGCGCGGTCTCGTCTCGAACAGTGGTCGGCTGCGCCACGGCGAACCGGCTGCCGTCGGATCGCGTTCGTAGTAGCACCCGGATTGGTCGATTCTTCCACGTCGCGACCTGCAGACCATCCCGCAGGGTGAAGAGTTGGCGATCGTCTGCCAAGCCCCGAGGCGTTTTTCCCAACTCGATGAGCCAGACCTCAGTGTCTTCCTCGACGCCGTGAAGAGGCTGGCCGCCGCTGAAGCTGCCACTTTGGGCCAGACTTGCGAGCTGGATCAGGATCGAGTCCTGCATCTCGATGGCCTCGCCGAACGCCCAGCTATAGGCGAACATGCCGCCGATCGCGCCGGTCAAGATGATCATTGCAGTCAGCCCGATGAAGAGACGTCCGCGCAGCGACCTGATCATGATGAGCGGTCCACCATCCAGCCGACGCCGCGCACGTTGCGGATCACTGTGGCTCCGAGCTTCTTGCGGATGGTGTGGATCAGGAACTCGATGGCATTGCTCTCGACCTCCTCGTTCCAACCGTAAATCTGCCGTTCGAGCTCGCTTCGCGACAGGACTGTGCCCGGCCGCGCGAGCAGCGCCTGCAGCAGAGCGAACTCGCGCGCGGTGAGCAGTGCGGTCTGACCGGGAAACGATGCCTCCCGCGTTGCCGGGTCAAGGCTGAGCTTGCCATTGCTCAAGAGCGGCGGGGAGCCGCTGCCCTCGCGGCGGAGCACGGCGCGCATCCGCGCCAGCAGTTCGCGAATCTCGAATGGTTTCACCAGATAGTCGTCCGCGCCGAGATCGAGTCCGTCGATCCGGTCATCGACGCCATCCCGCGCGGTCACGATGATCACAGGGAGCCTCCGGTCCAGCGTGCGCAGGCGCCGAAGCACCTCGCGGCCGTCCGCCTTCGGCAGCCCAAGATCGAGCAGGGCCAACTCGTAGAATTCGTTCTCCGCCGCGTGCATCGCCGTCTCGCCGTCGGTGACCCAATCGACGGCGTAGGCTGCATCCTTGAGCGCCTGCTGCATGGCCGTGCCGATCATCCTGTCGTCCTCGATCAGCAGAACTCGCATCGTCCTTTCCTCATTCGGGAGGCCAGAGGCAGATTTGCCCAATTCTTGTGCTCCAGACTTAGCGCAGACTTAGGGCGACGTCGCGTGTCGCAGTGCTTTGACAAAAAAATTGGCCTCTGCGCCTACAGGACAATCCTGGTCCTAAGGCGCGCCTAAGTCGGCCATGGCCAAGCTCCGGCGTAGCTTGGGGGCAACTCAATTCGGGGAGAACCACATGTCCATAACCTGGGAACGGCGCTTATCACCGATGCTGAACAAGGTTCCGGAGGTCACGCTCATCTTCTGGACCATCAAAATCCTCTCGACCACCGTCGGCGAGACCGGCGCAGACTATCTCGCCGTCCATGTCGGTCTCGGCGCAAACCTCACCATGGCATGCATGGCCGGTCTCCTGATCGCCGCGCTGATCCTGCAACTGCGCGCGGGTCGCTATATTCCGTGGATCTATTGGCTCACAGTGGTTCTGGTCAGCATTGTCGGAACCCAGATTACGGACTTTCTGAGCGACAAGCTCGAGATCAGCCTCTATGTGAGCACGGCGGCGTTCGCCTGTGCGCTCGCTGCAACCTTTGCGATCTGGTACGGCGTTGAGCGCACGCTCTCGATCCGCACCATCGTGACCACCCGCCGCGAGCTGTTTTACTGGGCCGCCATTCTCTTCACCTTTGCGCTGGGCACGGCAGCCGGAGACCTGGCGACGGAGGCGCTCGGACTCGGTTTCCAGCTCGGCGTCATCGTGTTTGCTGTGCTGATCGCGTTCATTGCGGTTTTCTATACGCTCGGCGTCAACCCGGTTCTCACCTTCTGGCTTGCTTACATTCTGACGCGACCCCTTGGCGCTTCGCTCGGCGACTTGCTGTCGCAGTCGCGTCATTACGGCGGAGTCGGTCTCGGCACGGTCCACACCAGCCTGACATTCCTGACCGTGATCATCGCGCTGGTCGCCTGGGTGACGTTCGAAGGTGACTACAGCGAAAGCGCCGATCCGGCGGAGTGAGTTGTCGAAAAATCTTGACCTTCCACCCAAGAGCCCGCGTGGATGGTACGCGGGCGATCCATGAGGAGATTGTTCATGAAAAGAGTTCTTCTCGCAGCGGCGGTCGGCCTGCTGACATGGGCTATCGGCGAGCCGATGCATGCAGGCGGGCCTGTCTCGTTCCTGCCGCGCGCCGAAGCGGGGATGTCCTCGAAGCTCGGCGAGCTCTCGCCGTTCCGCACCATCGTCGTGGATGTTTCCGCGTTGATAGACAAGGGCGACTTGGCCGGCGCCAAGAACCGGATCAAGGATCTTGAGACACAATGGGACGACGCGGAAGCTGCGCTGAAGCCCCGCGCTGCCGCCGACTGGCACATGCTCGACAAGGCGATCGATCGTGCCCTGGAAGCCCTGCGCGCTACGGCACCCGATCCTGCAAAATGCAAACAGAGCATCACCGAACTATTGTCCGTGATGGATACGGTCGTAAAATCCTAACCCCTACAACTTCAGTCTCAAGCAATGCAATCTCAGGCCGATAGTAGATGGACGGCTATCACAGAGAGCAGATTACGAACTTTTCATGCTTGCGTCGCACCAAAGGCGCGATTGGATTGGAGCCTTCTGAAACAAGCAGTGCTGTCGCAAAGGTTCAGCCCGGCGTATCTCCAGCGCGAAGTTCGATTTTGCCACAGGGTGCCGGAGTTATCGTTGTCCGCCGCCGCAGGGTTGATGTTGCTGGTAGCTACCACCCCTGCAGTGGCCTACACAGGCCAGAAGCTTACGCAATACGCAAGGATTCACTCCGAGGCCGCGTCGCTGTTGGCAGTTTAAGTTACGGATTTTTGACCGCCGATATATCAAGGATGGACGAAATGGATGAAGCCACCAAGGCAACACTGAGCAAGGTGCCCGAAGTCACCTTGAGTTTCTGGATCATCAAAATCACCGCAACAACACTCGGCGAAACTGGCGGCGATTCGGTCACCATGACGCTGAATTGGGGATATCTTGCTGGCACAGCAATCTTCCTCGCGGCGCTGATAGCGCTGGTGGCCTGGCAGATCGCTGCGAAGAAATTTCACCCGTTTTTGTATTGGGCCACAATAGTTGCGTCGACAACGTTTGGTACGACCATGGCCGATTTTGCCGATCGCTCCTTGGGCATCGGCTACACCGGCGGTTCCACACTTCTGTTCCTCTGTTTGATGACTGTGCTTGGCCTTTGGTACTGGTCCGAAGGAACAATTTCAGTGAACACGGTTAGCACCCCCAAAGTCGAGGCCTTCTATTGGGCGGCGATTACCTTCTCACAGACGCTGGGCACCGCTCTTGGCGACTGGCTGGCGGACACTGGCGGCCTCGGGTATGAGGGTGGCGCACTTGTGTTTGGTGCTGGATTGGCGATCCTTGCTGCCGCGTACTACTGGACGAATCTCTCGCGGGTCGCCCTGTTCTGGGCGGCGTTTATCCTCACCCGACCGCTTGGAGCCACAGTTGGCGACTTTCTCGACAAGCCGGTAAGCCATGGCGGGCTCAACTTGAGCCGCCCGCTTGCATCGGCCGTACTGGCGATCTTCATCGTTGCATGTGTGCTTTTACTGCCCCAACGGCCGGGCAAGCACCCGAGCCAATTGACTCAGAGGGTGTAACGCTCACAGGTTCAAAAGAGATAAACACGCTCGCTCTAACTGATGGTAGAAGGACAATTCTAGGACACCTGTGACGTGCTGGCCGGCTGGATCATGGTTCAGTCCGATTCGAAATGCTGAGCGTAGCCCCACATCACGGGAGTGAGCCCGTCCTTATCCATCAGCTGGATCTGCCAAGGACCATTCAATGGAATGGTCCGAGATAACACCCGTGCCGGAATTCCCGCTCCGGGACGTTTGCACTCCAATTCGCGGACGCGAAATCCGTCACCCGCGTGAGCTGCAACGATCGCCTTGCGCAGTTGAAATGGTGCGCGGCAGACGACGGCATTTGCAGTCGTGACGATGTCGGACTGATTGTCCGGGACCTGAATATCCTCTGACCAGAACAAACGGTCGAAGGGTAGCAAGAACAAGGCGACTAGGCTGCAAGCTGCAGCGGCCTTTACCAATTCAGGCAGGCCCGGACCCGATACTCCAGCGGCGTTTGCGTTCCTCACGGCCCACCCCGGCTTCGACTGGCCTTGTTGAGCTCATGCTAGAGCGTGCGATTGCTAATGTCACCCGATACTATTGATTTTGGTCGATCGGCGGGGGCGCGTCACCATGGCTCAATTGTAAATCGGCGCCGAACTGAGCCCCTTGACTAACGCCGGCAATTCCTTGTGGCGAATAAAGTAATCTGCGTCGGGGTGGGGTCCCGATCGGCGCCGATGGTGACCCCATCTCGACTGGCCTTTCTTAATTGCCTTCAGAGCGTTACTGCCAATATCTGCAACAGTCTGACCCCTGCGCCGATTCACGTGATTTGCGCGCCAGACGTCTGAGGGCGGGAGGGATAGCAGCCCCGAGATTGCGACAATGTTTAGAAGCCGTTGGCTTGCTGTATTGCGATAGACTGCACAGGCGAGTGGAATACGCTCGGTCTCGAAAGGTGTGCAATTGGTCTCCGAAAGCGACTTAGAAGCTGCTCTTGATTTCGTCCGGGCTCGGGCCGCCGGATCGGTTGAGGGCGTTTTTGGTCCAGCCTCGATGACTTGGCGGATCGACAGAGAGGCCGTCATCTTTCTGGGAGCCGGTCGCGCTTTACTCCTTCAGTTGGCGCATCCCTGGGTCGCTGCCGCCGTCGCCGAGCACTCTCGGACCTTTGCGGATCCAATCGGTCGCTTCCATCGCACCTTTGACATCGTGTTTTCCATGGTGTTCGGCTCGCTCGACAAGGCCCTTTCTGCTGCGCGACACCTGCATCAGCGTCATGCCACGATCATCGGCCGCTTGGCCGAACCAATCGGTCCCTTCGATGCTGGCTCACCCTACTGCGCCAACGAGGTCGCAGCATTGCGCTGGGTTCACGCTACTCTCGTCGAAACCGCTATCATCGTACACGACCTGATTTTGCCTCCGCTCTCGGTCGAAGAGCGAGAGCGATATTGGGCCGAAAGCCGTCTGTTTGGAGCATTGTTCGGGCTAACTTCGGCCGACTTGCCGGCGGATTGGGCATCATTCGCCGCCTATAACGCGGCTATGGTTCAATCGGATATCCTGTCCGTCGGCACCGCGGCACGCGAGATTGCCGGACAGATCTTCGCCGGCGGACGACCATGGTTGCGACCGCCGCGATGGTACCGGGCTCTGAGTACCCAGCTGCTGCCAGACCGATTGCGCATGGGCTTCGGGTTCGACCTTGACAAACGTGACAGGAAAGCCGCCGAACGCGCGCTTGCTTGGGTAGGACGCTTGTATCCCAAAATACCGACCCGCCTTCGGTACGTCGGTCCTTATCAGGAAGCTCGCGCGCGACTACAAGGAAAGCCCCAGCTCGATTGGGCGACCCGACGTCTTAACAGGGTCTGGATCGGACGGGCCGAGTTGGATGACTGCTAGAACTGCCCGATCCGTTCTTCCAAGAACCACGTATGGCATCAAGTCGTTAGTCGAAAAAGGTTGCGCAAATCAAGATTATGGAACGCCGATGTCTCCCTTGCTCCCAGAAGATGGTGTAATCGGCCGGCCAGCTTGTGGATAGCTGAAGATTTTGGGTGCTGCGCTTCAGGCTGATGGTGAAACGAGGTCCGTGGTTACGGCCTCAAGCATCAGAAGGAGAAGCGCAGCATGGACCATTTTGCCGGATTGGACGTATCGGTCAAGGAGACCAGCATCTGCATTGTGGATGACACGGGCAGGATCGAGAAGGAAGTGAAGGTAGCGAGCGAACCTGCAGCCCTGCTGAAGGTTCTGGGGAACCCCACCTACCGCTTCAAGCGGATCGGACTGGAAGCCGGGCCGTTATCGCAATGGCTATTCAGTGCTCTGGCCGAAGCGGAGTTACCAGTGATCTGTGTCGAGACGCGGCACATGCAGGCGGTGCTGAAGGCGCAGATCAACAAGACCGACCGCAATGACGCCCGCGGCATCGCTCAGATGATCCGGGTGGGACTGTATCGTCCGGTGCATGTAAAGACGCTCCGCAGCCAAAAACTGCGAATGCTGCTGACCCATCGCAAGCTATTGCAGTCCAAGGCCATCGCCATCGAGAACGATCTGCGCGGTACTTTGCGCAACTTCGGCCTCAAGGTCGGAATGGTTGGCAAGGTGGGGTTCGAGGCCCGCATCCAGGAGCTTGTCGAGAATATCCCCGACTTGGCGGTACTGGTGGAGCCGCTGCTCATCGTCCGGCGGGCGCTGCGTGAACAGATCGTCATCCTGCACCGCCGCTTGCTGGCTATCGTGCGGGAGGATGAGGTATGCCGGCGCCTGATGACGACCCCGGGTGTCGGCCCCGTGGTGGCGCTGACCTATCGCGCCACCGTCGATGTGCCAGCCCGGTTCCGCAAATCCAAGTCAGTCGGGGCGGTGTTTGGGTTGACCTGCTCCAGGTATCAATCGGGCGAGATCGATTGGAGCGGCAAAATATCGCGCTGCGGAGATGAGATGATGCGGACGATGCTCTACGAAGCAGCTCAGAGCATGATGCATTCAAAAAAATGGTCCTGGCTCAAGGCCTGGGCGATGCAGATCGCCAGGCGCCGCGGGATGAAAAAGGCGATCGTGACGCTGGCGCGCCGGCTGGCCGTGATCATGCACCGGATCTGGGTTGACGGCACCGAGTTCCGCTGGACACGGGAGAAAGCCGCGGCAGCAGCAGCATGAAAACCGTTCAGGATCATACCCGATAGGAGAAACCACAGCGTTGACAGACGCGGGCGGTTCTTCGTCATCCCGCCATTTTGCCACCCGATAAGAGAACTACGAGGCGACATCTTTCAACCAAATAAATCATCGGTTTTGAGCTGAAAACAGAGGCGGTTAGCCGACTTCGGCGTTTTGCCGAATGACCGCTTCGCGCCACGCGATGACCCATCTCGGGCATTGGCCTAGCCCGATAGCAGCGCGACGTGCTTTGATGAGCTAGGCTGAATTTCAGATTTTAGACGGTTTTTTGACCGGAGCGCGGGTGGAACGGCGGCTGACGGCTATCGTCAGCAGTTGCAGTGTCTCCTGAATGGCTCAACGCCGCTCAGAGGCCGAGCCCACGTCATGGGCTGAAAACGTAACGATTCACTGCAAAGGCCTGAGGTACAGATGACGAAAATGATTGCTGAACTGATCGAACAACGGTTTGGTCTTCCAAGCGCAGCGGGACACGACACCCCGGCGGAGGGTGAGCTGGCGGCTATTCTCAGTCACCGAACCCACCGGCGCTATACCGACACGCCGATCTCCGAAGACTTGATGCAGCAAGTGCTCGCCGCCGGCTTGTCGGCGCCGGCTAAATCGGATCTGCAGCAAGTGGCGATCCTTCGCGTAGAGAACGCCGGCATCCGCCGGGCGATCGCCGAGTTGCTGCCGTCCATGCCGTGGGTCGCCCAGGCGGCGCGGTTCTTGGTGGTGTGCGGCGATTCGCGCCGCATCCGCCGTATCTGCGAACTGCGCGGCATCCCGTTCGCGAACGACCACCTCGATGCATTCCTGAATGCCGCGACCGACGCCGCCATGGTGCTGCAAAATCTGATCCGTGCGGCAAGCGCGGCAGGGCTTGGCGCATGCCCCATCAGCGTGATCCGCAATCATGCAACACGTATTGCCGAACTGCTGGCGCTCCCCGATCATGTATTTCCGCTGGCGGGACTTTGCCTCGGCTGGCCGTCACGCGAGGGATTTGTCAGCATGCGCTTGCCCATGACGCTCACGGTGCATGTCGACCGCTACGACGATACGAACCTCGAGGCCGAGATCGACGGCTACGACCGCCGCCGCGATGCGCGCCACAGTATCCCTGAGAACGACTGGCGCCAGGTCGAGCGTTTCGGCAGGCCATCGCTCTATGGCTGGTCGGAGGACAAGGCCCGCCAGGTCTCCGTACCCGAACGGCAGGATTTTGGCGCCTTCGTTCGCCGCCAGGGTTTCAAGCTGGACTAGCGAATGAAGGAGTGACCGATGATCGGGTACCTTAATCCGGATCAAAGGATTGCTCCCCGCCAGCCAATCATTTCATAATGCCGGAGAGCCGGAAGCAAACGCGGCAGACATGACGGAGGGAGCGAATGGCCTATACCCTTGAACAATTGAGCGCCGACATCCGCAAGACCCTTAAGTCGGATTCCGGGGTGACCGGTAAGCAGCAGGTGTGCAAACTCGTGTCGAAGGCGCTGCTCGACCAGGAATTCATCGCCAGGCACCTGACCGCCGAGCAGTGCCAACCGCGTAAGGTGTTGTACGAGGACCCGGAGCTCGGCTTCTGCGTTTGCGGGCATGTTTACGAGAAAGCCGCTCACGGCTCGCCGCACGATCACGGTTCCAGCTGGGCCATCTATGGCCTGGCGGTCGGCGATACCGAGATGACCGACTGGCGCGTTGTCAGGAAGGGCGAGGGTGACGAGCCGACCTTGGTCGAACCGGCCAAGACCTATGTCCTGAAGCCGGGCGACAGCCACTTCTATGATGTGGGTGTGATCCACTCGCCGAGGCGAGATGGGCTCACCAAGCTGGTGCGTGTCGAGGGCAGGAATCTCGATCACGTGCAGCGCTCGAACATCAAGGCGGCCTGAGTGCCGGATAGCAAGATCAAACGGATCGATGCACGGGCCTTGAAGGCCCAACTTCACGACGGCGGCGAGTTGGCCCTGCTCGACGCGCGCGAGGAATGGCCGTTCGGCAAGCGCCATCTTCTGATGGCATCGTGCATTCCGCTCAGCCGGCTGGAGCTCATGGTCGACGATCTCGTGCCGCGGCGCGGTACACGCGTCGTCTGGTGCGATGACGGCGAGGGATTGGCGGCGCGCGCCGCGGAACGGATGTCCGCGCTCGGCTATGACGACGTCGCCTGGCTCGACGGCGGCATAGCCGTGTGGGAGGCGGCCGGCTTCCGCGTCTATAGCGGCGTGCACGTGCCCAGCAAGGCCTTTGCCGAAGTGGTCGAGCACGAGGCGGGTACGCCCTGGATCTCCGTTGAGGATCTGCAAGCGTTGATCGATCGCAAGGCCGATATCGCGATCTACGACAGCCGCTCGTTCGAGGAGTATCACAACAACAGCATTCCGACCGCGATCAACGTTCCCGGCGCGGAGCTGGTCTATCGCTTCGCCGATCTCATGCCATCGCTCGATACCACGGTCATCGTCAATTGCGGCGGTCGCACGCGCAGCATCATCGGGGCGCAATCGCTGATTAACGCCGGCGTGCGCAACAAAGTCGTGTCTCTGAAGGACGGCACCATGGCCTGGCACCTCGCGGGCCTCGAAGTGGTGCATGGGGCGACGCGAAAGCCGCCCGAAGTCAGTGCGCACGGACTGCAGTCCGCAGGTGAGGCCGCTGTACGGGTTGCGGCGCGCTGCGGCATCGCGCGTATCGACAAGCGTACGCTCGAGTCATGGCGCGCCGAGGCAGCCCAGCGCAGCCTGTACGTCCTGGACGTGCGCTCGCCCGAGGAATACGAAGCCGGCCATTTGCGCGGTGCACGCTCGGCGCCTGGCGGCCAGCTTGTGCAGGAAACCGACTCGCATATGGCCACCTGGGGCGCCCGCGTCGTGCTTGTCGACGACAACGGCGTCCGCGCAACCATGACTGCGTCGTGGCTGAAACAAATGGGTTGGCCGGATATTGCGGTTCTGGCCGCTGGCCCGGCCGATTGCGACTGGGAAACCGGACCCTATGTGCCGCGCGTTCTTGGTCTCGAAGCGGCCTCAGCGCCGCATATCGATGCGATGGATTTGCGCGATCGATTGGCCGCAGGCAAGGTGACGGTGATTGATCTCAACCTGAGCACGCGCTACGCGCTGGGCCATATTCCGGGTGCCTGGTTTGCGATCCGATCGCGCTTTGGCGCTGCGCTGGCGACGCTCCCCTCCCATCAGGCGATTGTGCTGACGTCGCCAGATGGCGCGCTTGCGGCACTGGCGGCGGTTGAGTTGCAGGCCGTCGCGTCCGTACCGGTGATGACACTTGTTGGTGGCACGCAGGCCTGGGTTCGGGCGGGATTGCCTCTCGAGACGGGGGCAACCCGAATGACGGACCAGGCCGACGATGTGTTCCTCTCGCCACGCGAGCGCGGCCAGAACCGCGAGGACGCGATGCGCGAATACCTGACCTGGGAGATCAATCTGGTCAACGATATGGCCAAGGACGACGACCACCGCTTCCGCATCATCGCATGAACTGAAGCTGTCGCGTTCTACCCCGCTCTCATCACGCAATGCAGCATCGGGCACCTTTCGGGCCTAAACGGCCGGGCTGACGATGTCCGTTCGTAAGGGGATTGTGTTGCAAAACTCAGCCGGTTTTGATGCAGGGCTTTCGTTGTGAATTCTTGCGGTCGGTTACGTTTCCCGTGGCGTTAGCCGCGGGAGCCGATTCAGGCGCTCAATGTCTGATTATGCGAGGCAAACCTCCAGGGGTTGTTGGGAACGGCGAAACAGCTTGGCGAGCCACCTGAGGTTCTGCGCGGTTGCTGTAAGCAGCACTTCGTCCCTGACGCCGCTCAAGCCCCGCAGCCGAAACCGCTCGAGCCTGAGAATGCGCTTCATGTGCGCAAATCGCATCTCGACCTTTTTGCGTTCGCGGCGCGACTGCTGAAAGGCTTCCGTATTGGCCAATGCACGGACGCGATCATGCACATCTTCGTTGAGGTCACGGGTGATTTTACGAACGATCGCGGTGGTGCACTTCGGCTTCAATAAGCAGCGTGAGCAGTCGTTTATTAATCGGCGCGGGGTCCCGACACCGACCGGCAGGCTAAGATGTTGATCCACCTTGCGGTGGAGGGGTCACTCTTGGACGCTTATTCACATCCTGTCGTTCCACTACCAGCCGGGCGACCAAGTCTTCATCTTGGTTCTTCCGCAGCGCCTTCACCGCCGTCTATTCATCCGCTATTGAGCCGCAACAGAAAATCGCCGGTGCTCGAAACGCGTGCGTTCTGGAACAGGGCTGCCATTTGCGGCTTTGATACTACCATACGCTAAGCGCGGGTTGCAGCCGAGGTCCGATGAGCAATGGCATTGCTCTGCCCTGCAATAAGCTGTATACAGTTGTATTCATCAAGCGCTGGATCGCGAGAGCCGGAACAAACCTATCGGGATTCCGGGCGGCGATCCAATTCACCAGAGATTGAAACTCAGGGTTTGTCTTGGCGACATTCGGTAACTTGATCGTTCATGTCTGGCTTTGCCCTCGGCGGCCGCATCAGACATTTGGCAACCGCGGAGTGCACGGCTGCGTTTTGCACATCCATTCATTGACGACCCGTAAGAGAGTTGGCGAGGAGATATGAGGAAAGCAGGCCGCCCTCAGCGATCGACGTCGCTCGGCGACAGCGCTCTGGCGAAGATCCGGAAGGCATTGGTGGATGGCACTCTTGCCCCGGGCCAGCGGATCCGCGAGATGGAACTCGCCGAGCGGTTTTCGATGTCGCGCACGCCGATTCGCGAAGCGATCCACATGCTGCGCGTGAAGGGCCTGGTGACTCACAAGGACGGCGCGCTTGTGATCACCTGCCTCGACCGTCGTCTGCTCGACGAGATCTACGCCATGCGGGAAACCCTGGAAGGCATGGCCGCCAGGCTGACCGCGATCAACGCCAAACCCCCCGACGTCGAGGACTTGAACATCCTGGTGTCGAACGAGGCCAGCGCTTCCAGCCCGCAGGAACGCGCCCAGATCAACAAGCAGTTCCACAGCCTGCTGGCGGTGCTGGCTGACAACAGATACCTAAGCCAGGCCATCGAGGATTTGTCGGAAACGCTGACCCTGCTGGGCCCCACGACACTCGCCAACGAGTCGCGCTTTGCCGCCGCGCACGGCGAACACGCCGCAATCGTCGAGGCCATCGCTGCCGGAGACGCTGAACTGGCGGAAAGCAGGATCAGAGCGCATCTCCAGGGGGCCTGGAAAACGCGGCGGACCATGATCCTCGGCGAAGCCGGCAACAATCTCGGCCTCGCCGGAAGTCCGCTGGGCGGCGGCACCGGCCGCCGCGCCTGACCGAGCGAACGCGGCGCCGGCGTCAGGCCGCCATCACCACGGGATCGGCGTGCCGTCGAAATTGATGAAGCGGCCGTTGTCGGCCGGCGTCAGCCCATCGAGCACCGCGCGCATCCCGGTCACGCTGTCCTTCGGTGTCATTACCGCATTCGGCCCGCCCAGTGCGGTCTGCACCCAGCCGGGATGCAGGAGGACGACGGTTGCGCCTTTCGGCCCGAGTTCATTGGCGGCAAGCGTCATCATCATGTTCACCGCCGCCTTGGAGGTGCGGTAGGCCATGAAGTCGATCGCCTTACACTCGGTCATTGACGACATGCGCGTCGAAACGGTTGCGAATTTCTTCTGCTTGCTTGCCAGAACGTTGTCGACGAACGCACCGGCCACCCGCGCCGGTCCGAGCAGATTGATATTCAGTGTCTCGGTCCAGTCCGCATAATCAACGCTGCCGAGCTTGCCCGCGCGCTGCCCGATAAAGCCGGCATTGTTGATCAAGACGTCGATCGGTTCGCTGCCGACCGCGGCTTTGGCGGCACTGACCGATGCGCTGTCTGCGACGTCGAGCGCATGGATCGCAATGTCGCCCTTGAGCCCGCGCAGGTCGTCGGCGCTGCCGGGAGAGCGGCAGCCCGCCAATATCCGCCAGCCGGCGGCCGCGTATTGTCGCGCAAACTCAAGACCGATGCCCCGATTGGCGCCGCTAATCAAAACTGTCGGCATGGAAGCTCCTTCTCATTGCTAAAATCGGCAATCCCGGCGCGGTCAGCGCGACTATGCCAGAAATGCCCCGCATGGTTCATGATACTTCGAGCCATTCGGAACGAATGGCAGGATTGTTGTCGAGGTCGTCAGGCGTGCCCTCGAACACGATTCGGCCGTGCCCCATCACCAGGACGCGGCCAGAAACCTTCAAGGCAATCGTGAGTTTCTGTTCGACGAGCAGCACCGAGACCCCCCGCCGCAACATTTCCTGAAGCAGCTCACTGACCTGGTCGACGACGCGCGGTGCAAGGCCTTCGGTCGGTTCATCGATCATGATCAGATCCGGATCGCCCACCAGGGTCCGGCAAATCGTCAGCATCTGTTTTTCGCCGCCCGACAGAACTCCGGCGGCGGTATCGGCCCGCTCGCGCAAGTTGGAAAACAGGCTCAGCATCTCGTCGACCGGCCAGCGGGTCTTCGTCTGCCCCCGCTTATCACCCAGCAACAGGTTTTGCCGCACCGTCAGCGTCGGAAAGATATCGCGGTTCTCCGGTACGTAACCGAGCCCGGCCTTGGCGATCTCGAAGCTCTTGGCCCGGCCGATGTCGCGGCCTTTGAACTTGATCGAGCCTTCGCGCTGCACGAGACCCATGATCGCCTTGATCATGGTCGAGCGGCCGACGCCGTTGCGCCCGAGCAGGCTCACTATCTCGCCCTTTCCGATCTCCAGATCGACCCCCTGAACGATATGGCTGCGATCGTAATAGGCGTGCAGGTCCCTCACCTGGAGCATCTCAATTCTCCAACGTCCCCAGATAGGCTTCCTGGACCGCCTTGCTGTTGCGGATGCGGTCGGGAGTGTCGGTGGCGACGATTTGCCCGTAGACCAGGACCGAAATCCGATCGGCGAGGCCGAAGACGACGCTCATATCGTGTTCCACCATAAGCAGCGTCTTGTTTTCGCTGACCTGACGGATCAACGCGGCGGCGCGAGCGGTTTCGGTATTGCTCATACCAGCGGTCGGCTCATCCAGCAGGATCACATCGGGATCCGAACCAAGCGTGATTCCGATCTCCAGCGCGCGCTGATCCGCATAGGACAACAGGCCGGCGGGGATATCGCGGCTTCGTGCCAGATCGATCCGCTCCAGAATCTCCTCGGACCGTTCGCGCACGCCCGGCATTGCGAGACCAGGCGCAGGAACGACAGCCTGGCGCCCATCGACCAGAGGACGCTGACCTGAATGTTCTGATACACCGTCATCCTGGGAAAGATATTGGTCACCTGAAAGCTGCGACCGAGCCCCATGCGGACGATCTCGAACGGCGGCCGGTTCGCGATGTCCCGCCCGCGCAGCCGGATCGCGCCATCCGTGACCGACAGCCGGCCGGTGATCAGGTGGAACAAGGTCGACTTGCCTGCACCGTTCGGGCCGATGATGGCATGCCGCTCCCCCTGTTCGACGGCAAGGTCGAGGCCGCGGATGATGTGGGTTTTGCCGAAAGTCTTGCGCAAACCGCTGATGTCGAGAACGGCGCTCATGACCCTGCTCTCCGCCCGGCCTGCTCTATGGCGGAGTGCCAGCTCGCGCTCACCCAGGGATAGCTGCGGCGAGAGAGCAGTGCGCCGGCGGCGACGGCGCCGGAAAACACGATCCACGGAAGCGCCGCCCTCGTGTCGATCGGGATACGGAACAAGCTCATCACCGGCTCGTGCGTCAGATCCGAGTTCAGGTAGTAAACCATTTCGACGATCCCGATCACGCCGAGGCACATCAACAGCGTCGAGCCGAGCGCTGCCGCATAGGACGACAGCAACCGCCAGAGCAGACGGGGACCGGCGGCCAGCAGCGGCTCATGCATGGTGATCAGGCCGGCGAGACCGTCCGGCGCGAACATCACGGTCAGAACGAAGACCAGCCCGAGATAGAGGCCCCAAGCGCTGGTGTAGTTCGAGAGGTTCGCGTTGAGCACGCCGAGCAACGTGGCGCCGATGATCGGCCCGAAGAAGCTTCCGACGCCGCCGATATAGGTCATGAACAGCACCATCGCCGAAGTCTCCCCGCCGACCGCGGCGAGACCCACCTGCTCATAGCTGATGGCGTGCAGCGAACCCGCCAGACCGGCGAAAAAGGACGACAGCGAGAACGCCAGCCAGCGGACGCGTTGCGGGTCGTAGCCGGTGAACTCGGCCCTCTCCGGATTGTCGCGGACGGCATTCGAGGCCTGGCCGAACGGCGTCAGCGTCAGCGCGAACATCGCCGCGACCGCGACGAAGCACCAGCCTGCGATCAGATAATAGATTTGAATCTGCGGCCCGAAGCTCAGCCCCATCAGCTTCGGCATATAGACCCGGTCGGCATGGACGCCGTCTTCACCGTTGAAGAACGACAGCAGGACCATGGTGAGGGCCGTCGCCATCTCGCCAAAACCGAGACTGATCATGGCGAATGTCGTCCCGGACCTGCGGGTCGAGACGTAGCCGATCAGGACACCGAGGATGAGCCCG
Organism: uncultured Alphaproteobacteria bacterium; assembly: GCA_963735835.1. Taxonomy (GTDB): domain Bacteria; phylum Pseudomonadota; class Alphaproteobacteria; order Rhizobiales; family Xanthobacteraceae; genus Bradyrhizobium. The sequence goes on from CAVTNA010000027.1 coordinate 36,263, forward strand.
GTCAGGCCGCCGAACAGCGGTACGAAGACGAGCGGAAAGGCACGATCGGCATGGGCATGGAAATAGTTGATGAGATGGATGCTAAAATATCCGGCCATGCCGAAATACACGGCATGACCGAATGACAGCATCCCTCCCTGGCCGAGAAGCATGTTGTAGGCACAGGCGAATATGATGAAGACGCCGACATGATTGAGCACCGTGAGCGAAAACGATGATCCCAACATTCGCGGCAAAGCGATCATCAAGGCTGCAAACAGGACCCACGGTCCCAGCCGGCGCGCGAGATTGCTCATACGTCGCGTTTCCCAAGCAGTCCGCGCGGCCGCACGATCAGCATGACGACGAGAAGCAGATAGGGCAGCACCGGTGCGATGCTGCTGCCGGTGATGCGTACCAGATCGTTCCAGATGCCGCCCATGTCCGCGGTGATTCCGAACAGGTGGAAAAACGGCGCAAACGGAATGCTGAAGGTGTTGGCGATGTTGTCGAGAACGCCAATGATCAGCGAGGCCGCGAGCGCGCCGCTGAGCGAGCCAAGCCCGCCGATCACGATGACCACGAAGATGATCGATCCGAGCTGGATCGCCATCGCAGGCTCGGTCCCCAGCACGTTGCCGCCGATCACGCCGGCAAGGCCGGCGAGTCCGCAGCCGAAGCCGAAAGTAAGCATGAAGATACGATCGAGGTTGTGGCCGAGGGCGCCTACCATTTCCGGGTGGGTGAGCGCGGCCTGGATGATCAGGCCGACACGGGTGCGCGTCAGCAGCAAGGCCAGCGCCAGGAAGATCGCGACTGAAACCAGCAGCATGAAGACACGGTAGATTGAATAATCCAGCCCCTGCAGCGTAAACGCCGTGGCACGCATGGCTTCCGGTATCTCGTAGGGCACGTTGACGCGCCCCCAGATCAGCTGGACCAGTTCGCCGATCAGCGCCGCCAGGCCGAAGGTGAAGAGCAGCTCCGCAACGTGACCGTAACGATGCACCCGGCGCAGGCCGTAGCGCTCGACCAGCGCGCCGATCATGCCGACGATCACGGGCGCGACCGCCAGCGCGGTCAGGAAGCCAAAAAAGCGGCTAAGCGAATAGGCGAAATACGCGCCGAGCATGAAGAAGCTGGCATGGGCGAAATTCAGCACGCCCATCATCGAGAAGATCAACGTCAGTCCGCTCGACAGCATAAAGAGAAGCGTGCCGTAGAGCAGGCCGTTAAATACGGCGAACACCAGAACTTCCAAGTCTTGCCTCCCAGCGTATTTCTTTTGTTGGCCGACCCGGCCGCAGCCGGATGGTCCGTGCCGGTTCTCCGCCGGCGTGTGACGCATCCTCAGCGCAATCTTTCGTCAGGCGGACGGGCACCATTCATCCGCTTGCCCCGGCATCAACGACCGCTGGCCGAGCCGCTTTGTTTAATCGCCATCCCTCGATGAGAGCCGACCCGGTCAAGCCGCATCAAACGCTGCATTCGCATGCCCGCGAGGTAACGGCGACTTTGCGGCGCTGTGTCCTCGCTCGCGATTCCGCCATTCGCTGTGTGCATCGAAATACACTTGTATGCAAAATCATTCCCTCCTATTTTGCAAGGACTAATTCAAGAACAAGCAGGCGATCCGCGCAATCACGCTGGACGACCTCGCCAGGGAGGAATCCAAATGACGTATGGTAAAGCTTTGACCACCTTGCTTTTGGCGGCGCTCTCAGTCGGTGGCTCGGGCGCTGCGCGCGCAGAAGATTCCATCAGGATCGCGCTGATTGAGCCTTATTCCGGGCCGCTCGCCGCCGTCGGCAGCGATTTTCTGCAAGGCATGCAGTTGATCGTCGACGGCATCAACAAATCCGGCGGCGTGTTGGGCAAGAAGCTCGAGATCGTGCCGCTCGACAGCGCCAACAACGTCGAGAAGACGACCGAGCAGCTTCGCAAGGCGATTGACGATGGCATCGTCTACATCTCCGAAGGCACTACCTCCAACAACGCCCTCGTTATCATCGAACAGGTGAACAAGCACAACGAGCGCAATCCCGACCATCAGGTGCTGTTCCTCAATCACTCGGCAGTCACCACCTCCTTCACCAACGAGCAATGCTCGTTCTGGCATTTCCGCTTCGATTCCAACGTCGACCAGAAGCTGGCCGGCCTGTTGACGGCGATGGGTCGTGACGAAAAAGTGAAGCGAGTGTTCCTGATCAACCAGAACTGACGAGCTCGGCCGCTCGGTGCAGGCCGCGGCGAACCAGATGTTCGCCAAGCGCGTGCCCAAGGCTGAAATCGTCGGCGACGAACTGATCGTGCCGTTCGGAAAGGTTCAGGACTTCACGCCGCTGGTCGCAAAGCTCAAGGCCGCCAATGCCGATACGGTTCTGACTTCGAACTGGGGGCCGGACGTCATTCGTCTGGTCAAGGCCGTCGCCGACAGCGGGCTGAACATCCGGTTCTTCACCTTCTACGCCGGCCAGGCGGCAGCGATTTCCGGCTATGGCAAGGATGCCGGCCTCGCGGTGCACCTGACGCAGGTCACCGAAACCCATGAGAACGCAGAGCAATCGAAGGATGCTGCGGCCTTCGCCGAGCTGTTCCGCGAGAAGACCGGCAAGAGCTGGTATGCCGACCATACCCGCACCATGCTGCTGATGCTCGCCAAGGCCATGACCAAGGCCGCCAAGACCGACCCCAAGGCGGTCGCGCTGGCGCTCGAAGGCCTCACGCTGGATGGCCCGGTCGGCGAAATCCAGATGCGCGCCGACGACCATCAGATTCAGGCGCCTATGCTCGTCTCTGAAATGGATCAGAACGCGCCGAAGAAGTTCATCTATAACGGCCAGGATTTCGGGATCGGCTTCCGAACCGTTGCGAAAATTTCGCGCGAGGAAGCCGTCCTCCCCACCACCTGCCAGATGAAGCGCCCCTGAGCCGGCCAACCGGGAAACGGCAATCGCCTGAAACAGCAGAAGCAGCGGCGGCCGGAGACAGCCAATCTCCCGCCCGCCCCTGGCGAGGAAGTTGAGGATCGAGCGAATGGCGAAACAGGCGGTGATCGTCAAATATCGGGTGCGGCCGGGACAAATGGGAGCATTTCTCCCGATCCTTCAGGCGCACATCAAACGGACCAAGGCGACCGAACCGGGCTGCCTGCAGTTCGATATCCTGATTCCACACCGCGAGGCCGACACGGTGCGCCTCCATGAGGTCTATGCCGATGAGGCCATCTTCGATGCGCATAATGCGTCGGAGGGGTTGGCGGCCTACAAGGCAGCGTCGGAGCCCTTTCTGCTTGAAAGATCGATAAGCTGGTGCTCCGTCGCCGAGTGACGGGCCATGACATTCTTGGGCCATAACGGCCAAGGTTGAACCCCTGGAGTTGGTTGATGAATTTGGATCTGACTGGAAAACGCGCGCTGGTCACGGGATCGACGCGTGGTATCGGTTACGCGACCGCGCGTGGCCTTGCGGAAATGGGCGCCACCGTGGTTGTCAATGGCCGCACTCAGGATTCAGTGGACGCGGTGATTGCCAAGCTGCGCACCGAACGGCCGAAGGCGCGCCTCGACGGCGCCCCGGGCGACCTCGGCACCGCGGAAGGCAGCAACGCCGTGATTGCCGCCATCGGTGAGCTCGACATTCTCGTCAACAACACTGGCATTTATGACGCTGCGAGTTCGCCAAGATCAGCGATGCCGAATGGCAGAAGATGTTCGACGTGAACGTCATGAGCGGCGTTCGCATGACCCGGCACTATCTGCCAGGGATGCTCAAGCGCAACTGGGACGCGTGATCTTCGTCGCCAGCGAATCAGCCGTCTTCATCCCCGAGGAAATAATTCACTACGGTTTCTCGAAAGCCGGCGCAGCTTGCGGTGGCGCGCGGCTGCGCCGAGCTGACCAAGGGAACCAATGTCACCGTTAACCTCGGTGATGCCGGGGCTGACCTGGGTCGAAGAGCTGGAAGCGAACTTCACCAGGCGCGCGAAAGCGAAGGGCACGACGATCGAGGAGCTCCAGAAGCAGATGTTCTCGCTGCGCAGGACGACCTCGCCGCTGCAGCGCTTCGAGACCGCCGAGGAGATCGCGAGCATGATCTGCTACGCGTGCAGTCCGGCCGCCAGCGGCACCAACGGGGCGGCCTTGCGTTGCGACGGCGGCATTGTGCGCACGCCGTTCTGACGACCACGCCGACCTCGGCTGCCGCGTATCGGCGGGGCGGCCGGGATCTGCGATGCGAGTCGGGAGCGTTCCCCTACGCTTCGGAGCGTTGCGCCCGCTGCGCTTCGATGGTGGCGGCAATCCCGGCGCGACTGTTGAAGCGCGACGATAACCCAGCGTCTTTGTGGCGCGGGTAATGTCCAGCGCTCCCTTCTTCCAGGCCAACACGCCCGGCACGAACTCGATCGTGCCGGGGCCGACGAGATCGGCGCCGGGTACGAGATCTCTGATGATCGCGGCGATTTCCGCCAAACTCGGCGCGACACCGGAGGCGATATGGTAGACGTCGAACGGATGCTCGGCGCGATCCAGCGCCAGGAGCGTTCCGTCGACGAGATCGTCGATGTAGGTGTGGTCGACCCGGAAGTCGGCACCATTGACCATCTTCAGGGACTGGCCCGCAACGGCGGCATCGATCAGGGTCTTCGGGACCCGCGGACGCGGCAAGCCCGGTCCGTAAACCCAGCTGGTGCGCAAGTTCAGGCATTCCAGCCCGTAGCGCTGCGCGTAGCTTCTGTCCGAGGTGCTCCACTGCGACCTTGGAGACACCGTAGGCCATCAGCGGATTCTGCGGATGGTCCTCGGTGATGAGATCGGACTGGAAATCGCCATAGGTTTCTTCCGACGACATGTGGATCATGCGGCGCACGTCGAACAGCCGCATCGCTTCGAGGACATTGAGACTGCCCTCGACGTTCACCCGCATGGTTTGCATCGGAACCTCGAGCGAGGCGCGCACCCCGACGATCGCCGCACAATGCACCACAGCGTCGGGCCGAAATTGCTGCAATGCGGATGCGATGCCCGGCCATTCGACGATCTCGCCGGTGACAAGCGAGACCTTGCGCTCCCGCGCCATGAGGGCGTCGAGTCTGGGGCTGCTGCGAAGGTCGAACGCCAGCACTTCATCCCCACGCGCAACCAGCGCTGCGGCAAGCTCGGCGCCGACGAAGCCCGCGCCTCCAGTGATGAGATATCTCGGCCATGTTTCCTCGCTGCGGCGGCTGGGAGGGACGACGGGCGCGACCGCCTGCCCCGCCGTGATGAATGCCCTGCTATGCCACCACGACTAACGGCCGCAGAATTCGTACGCAATAGAATTTTTCAGTATACAATTACAAGAAGGTCAGGCGTATTAGCGCCGATCATGATGTGCGGGAGGGATTTCAGTGAAGGAGGCGCGGTCGCTGGCGGGGAGAATGGCGCGCGAGCTTCGCGCGTACTGGTCATCGACAAATACACGGCACCCCGCACCTGCCGATTGAGCGCGCGGGATCTCCGGACAACACAACGCCGATAGCAATATGCAGATAACCCAGGGACTGCGTCAGCTGCTTCAGATCAATGCCAGTGGCGTCGCCACGATCTTCGGCGACCGCCGGCACGATTACCGGACTTTTGCCGCTCGAATCGCGAAGCTTGCGGGCGCGCTCAACGATCTCGGCATTTCGGCAGGCGACCGGGTTGCCATCCTGGCGCTGAACAGCGACCGCTATCTCGAATATTTCTTCGCCTGCTGGACCATCGGCGCCGTCGTCGTACCGCTCAATATCCGCTGGGCGGCTGAAGAACTGATCATGGCGCTGCAGGATTCCGCGGCGCGCCTGCTTTTCATCGACGACAACTTCCTGCACCTGTGCGAGCAGTTGACGGCCGCGAGCCCCGCCGTGCGCGACGTCGTCTACATGGGTGAAGGCAATCGCCGTGGAACGCTGCGCGACTACGAGGAGATGATCGACGCCGCCAGCCCGGCCATCGACGCGGACGCCGGAGGAGAGGACCTTGCAGGCATCTACTACACCGGCGGCACGACCGGCCGGTCGAAGGGCGTGATGCTGTCGCACCGCAATTTCGTCTACAACGCCGTCAACTATGCGGCGACGGTCGGTTTCGGCCCCGACACCCACTGGCTGCACCTCGCGCCGATGTTTCACATCGCGGACGCCAACGGCATTCTCACCGCGACAATGGTCGGAGGAACCCACAGCTTCCTGCCCTCGTTCAAGCCCGAGGAAGCGATGGCGCTTATCCAGAACAACAAGGTCAATTTCAGCCTGTTCATTCCGACCATGATCAACATGCTGGTCAAGGATCCGGCGCTGGCCAATTACGATCTGTCGTTGCCGATGCGGTGCCAGTTCGGCGGCTCGCCGATGCCGGAATCCCTGCTGCGCCAGGCGATGAAAGCGCTGCCGAGCTGGAAGTTTATCCACAGCTACGGCATGACCGAGTTGTCTCCCTTTGCGACGGCGCTTGAAATTACGCCCGAGATGCTGATCGAGCCGCATTCACGGCTGCTGTTGTCCTGCGGGCGCGGGGCGGTCGGTTGTGACGCACGGATCGTCGACGACCTCGGAAACATATTGCCGCCCGGCCAGGTCGGCGAACTGATCGTGCGCGGCGACAATGTCATGCTCGGCTATTGGCAGCGGCCGGAGGAAACCGCCGCAGCACTTCAAGACGGCTGGATGCATACCGGCGATCTCGCCCATATCGACGAGGACGGCTACATCTTCATCGTCGAGCGGCTCAAGGACATGATCATCACCGGCGGTGAAAATGTTTACCCGGCAGAAGTCGAGCAGGTCGTGCATCGATTGCCCGATGTGCTGGAATGCGCGGTCATCGGTCTGCCCGACGAAAAATGGGGCGAGCGCGTTCACGCCGTCGTGCGTTGCGTCCCAGGCTCGACGCTGTCCGCGCCGGAGATCGTCGAACACTGCCGCAAGCATCTCGGCGGCTACAAATGCCCGCGCGGCGTGACGTTTCTCGACGAGCCGATGCCGCTGACGGGTGCCAGCAAGATCCGCAAGAACGTGCTGCGCGCGACGCTGATCGAGCTCGAAGCGGGAAGGGCTTCGTGAGCGATCGAATGCGGGATAGCGTGACCTGCTGGTGATCGGCGGGCTGTATGAAGAAGGTTTTGGAGAGATCGAAGACCTTGGGCTACGAGAAACAGCCTCCGCTATACAGGCCCTGGACCTCATCTAGGTCGCGCTCGGCGCCTCGTAGACAGCTTCCTACTTGTTCCTCATCAGTCACGAGGTCAGATGCTCTATTTGCGGAATGAACGACCCCAATACCGGTCACTCACGAACTGATAAGCGTCTTTGTGAAGTTCTTTCAGTAAACGACTGACCCCATTTCAAGTGTCACGATAGACCCGCAACTTTTTTCTCTATGCCTTTTTTATTTTTTTTTGGAAATCTATTTTTAAAATTTGGGAGAGTGAGCACAAGCTAGGGCTCATCGTGTTTCTGCAGAGAGGCCCTCAATTGCGGGATGACCCCGTATTTCATTTCAGCATGTTGAATGCAATCCCTACCCTGCGAGGGTTGGTAGCAACGAAGTCAACTCCATCTTAACCAGGATCGCAGCAACTTTCTTGGTCGCGGAAAGAGAGGTAAGTCAAAATGGGATTTAGATTCGCGTAATGTGCCTATGAAATCTTTCAGCAACCCCAAGAAGCATGCCAAGTGAAACCTTAACTATCGCGTCTGCATCTAGGGGCATTCAATCTGCGTGGCTCAGACTAACCTAAAGTATTTCACGGATGCATCGGGTTCGATCCTGCTGCCCGATGAAATTTGTCAAATACTGGCCGCTGAGCGCTGCAGGCCAAAAAAGTGATCGCGCTCAACGCCGCCTAGGAGTGTTGAGCTTCAGTCAGCATATGTTTCCAACCGCATTGGGATGAAATTGTTCGCAGCAAAGCGCGTCCAAATAGTCATCCCAATGCTTCATCATGGCCCGCCGATCACTCAGGTATTCTGCACGATTGTAGGCTGCGCGGACGGCATTTTGCTCTTGATGTAGCAGCAAGCTGACGCTCATTGTTGGGGCGACTACTCATTCTGCAGCCAACTCATCAAGTGGGATGATGGCGATAAGGTCATTCGTCTCGCTTATTATCGCCGCCGCTGTAGAGAAGATGTTTAGAAATTTGCAGCAGATGGCGGTGTATGCCGATCCAGCCACTATCAAAAACCTCTGCGAACGGACGCTCGCGAAGGACGCTTGGTTTCGAACTGAGCCATCGTCCGCCTTGCCGCCGACAGCTTGAGAATGGGCTGCCCCATTTGCGGAGGGCTCGGCGCAGCGCGGCGGCACCACCCGACTGCATAATGCTTGCGCCTCGCTATACGACAGATGATCGCCCCGGCGAGCACCGCGAAGTACAGCACGGCGCGCATCAAGCGCGGGTCAAATATCCACACCTGTCCATATCCGTTTATTGGACACGTGTTGGACATCATCCCTGGATTTAGGATAAGTATTTGATTTATTGGCGCTCCCTAGGGGAATCGAACCCCTGTTTCAGCCTTGAGAGGGCCGTGTCCTAACCGCTAGACGAAGGGAGCGTAGGGCTTCAGGGAATAGCCTCGAAATCTATCCGCCGCAAGACGGCTATCGGGGTTCAGGGTTCGCTGACGAATTTCAGTTTGCCGGTCGGCTTCAGCGTGCGCGCGTCAAAAGTGCGGATTTCGGTCGCCCCGCCCACCTCCAGCGTCACCACCAGGCGGTCGCCGGCGACGCCGGTTGCGACGATCCGGGCGCCTTTCGGCAGCGTCGCCGCGGTGTCGGTGGCGACAACGCTTCCCTCGGCGCGGAAAAGACGATAGCCGATGGCGATCAGAACGGCCGCCACCGCCAGCGCCGTGGTAAGGCCCGCGATCAGCATCATCCGCCGCACCCGCGCGAACAACGCGGCCTGCTCGGGGGTCGGTTCGGGCGCAACAGTTTCGGTCATGCAAAACTCTTCAGGGCAAGACTCTTCGGGAATGGGCTCTTCTTTGGAACTGGCATCGAACAGAGGTCAAAGGCTGGAGGTCACCGTCGGCGGCGACGAGGGATCGGTCCGGCTCGACCGCGTGCTCGCGGTGCGCGTTCCGGAACTGTCGCGCTCGCGGCTGAAGGCGCTGATCCTCGCCGGGCAAGTCACTGTCAAAAACGCCGCCATCCGCGACCCCGCTTATCATGTCGCCGCCGGCGATACGATCACAATCGACGTGCCGCAAGCCGTTGCCGCCGAGCCGGCGGGCGAGGATATCGCGCTCGATGTCGTCTATGAGGATGACGACATCATCGTCATCGACAAGCCCAAGGGGCTGGTGGTGCATCCCGCCGCGGGCCACGAGACCGGCACGCTGGTCAACGCGCTGATCGCCCATTGCGGGACAAGCCTTTCCGGGATCGGCGGCGTCAGGCGACCGGGCATCGTGCACCGGCTCGACAAGGACACCTCGGGGCTGATGGTGGCGGCGAAGAACGACCGGGCGCACCAATCGCTGACCGGGCAATTCGCCGACCACGGCCGCACCGGCGCGATGCGGCGCGGCTACATGGCCTTCGTATGGGGCGTGCCCACCCGCCAGCACGGCACCGTCGACGCGCCGATCGACCGGCATCCCTTTGCCCGGGAGAAAATGGCGGTGCGCGACAAGGGCCGCGAGGCCGTCACCCACTGGGAGGTGCAGGAAAGCTTCAACGGACGCGACGGCAAACCGGTCGCGGCGCTACTCGCCTGCCAGCTCGAGACCGGACGCACCCACCAGATCCGGGTGCATCTGGCCCATATCGGCCACCCCCTGATGGGGGATGCCGTCTACGGCCCGCATTTCAAGACCAAGGCCAGCCATCTCGGCCCCCGCAGCCAGGCGGCGCTGGCCGCCCTCGACCGCCAAGCGCTGCACGCATACCTCCTGACGCTCGAACATCCCAAAACCGGGGCGATTCTGGAGTGGATTTCGGATTTGCCTGACGACCTGACCCTACTAAGGGATTGCCTCCGAGCGGCGCTATGACGCAGGGTCCTTAAAAAAGTCTTGATATGCCAACAGGTTATATCAGCCACACGGTGACGTGACGGCTGCGATCCTTCCAAATGCTCCCCGATTTAGTGTATGCTGCACCTGCGTTGAATATCCAACGCGGAACATCGCAGCGCGACTGGCTTTAACAAAGCGGCCGTCTGCCGGGCCCGCCGCTGTCGGGGGCCTGAACCACTGGAGGGCGCTAAATGGCCCGTACAGCTACCCTGCCGGTTCTCAACGGAGAATCCGGCCTCTCCCGGTACCTCGCCGAGATCCGCAAATTTCCGATGCTGGAACCCCAGCAGGAATACATGCTCGCCAAACGCTGGCGCGAGCATGACGATCGCGACGCGGCACATCACCTTGTCACCAGCCATCTCCGGCTCGTGGCCAAGATCGCCATGGGCTATCGCGGCTACGGCTTGCCAATCTCCGAAGTCGTCTCGGAGGGCAATGTCGGCCTGATGCAGGCGGTCAAGCGCTTCGAGCCCGACAAGGGCTTTCGGCTCGCCACCTACGCCATGTGGTGGATCAAGGCCTCGATACAAGAGTACATCCTGCGTTCGTGGTCGCTCGTGAAGATGGGCACCACCGCGAACCAGAAGAAACTGTTTTTCAACCTGCGCAAGGCCAAGAGCAAGATCTCGGCGCTGGACGAGGGTGATCTGCATCCCGACCAGGTCAAGCTGATTGCCCAGCGCCTCGGCGTCACGGCCCAGGACGTGATCGACATGAACCGCCGGCTCGGCGGCGATGCCTCGCTCAACGCGCCGATCCGCGACGACGGCGAGGCCGGCGAATGGCAGGACTGGCTGGTCGATACCTCGCCCAATCAGGAAGCCATCATGGCCGAGCACGAGGAGTTCGATCATCGCCGGCAGGCGCTGAACGGCGCCATCGGCGTGCTCAATCCGCGGGAACGGCGCATCTTCGAGGCGCGGCGTCTGGCCGAAGAGCCGATGACGCTGGAAGACCTCGCCGCCGAATTCGGCGTGTCGCGCGAGCGCGTGCGGCAGATCGAGGTTCGCGCCTTCGAGAAGGTGCAGTCGGCCGTGAAGGGCACGATCGCCCGGCAGGAACAGGCCGCCCTGGAAGCCGCGCTCTAGATTTTTGTGGCGTAGGCGACGCGTGAGAAAAGCCGGCGGCAACGCCGGCTTTTTTGTTGGGATAGGCGGTTCAATGCATTCAGCTCGTCATGCCCGACCAGAGCTGCGCATCCGCTACTCCGCGAGCGAGCACCCCTCTCCGTCAGCTCCCGAAACTCGGCTCCGTCGGCTCGGACACCGAGGGGTCGCGCTCCCACCCCTCGTTTTCCAGCTTGATGTGCTGGAGCAAGACCGCGTCGGCATTGGCGTCGAGGTCGGGCAGCGCCATGAATTCGGAAACCCAGCAGCGAAACACCTTGTAGGCCAGCGCCAGCTGGCCGGCTTCATTGTAGATCTCGATGACGATGTCCTTGCGAAAATCCTGTAGCGACACCTCGGCGCCAAGTCCCGCTCCCAGCGTCCATACCTTGTTGGCCCATTGCTCGAAGGCGGGATCATGGGTAACGCCACGCTCGAGCGTGATCGGCTCGAATTGGGTGCGGCCGGGCGATTTTCGCGAGGTGGAGGGATCGCCGCCCTCGCGATGCTCGATCACTTCGGTTGCGCGCTTCAGCGCGCTGACCTTGGAGACGCCCGCGACGTAGCGGCCGTCCCATTTCACCCGGAATTTGAAGTTCTTGTAGGGGTCGAAGCGCGTCGGATTGACGGTGAACTCGGCCATGGTGTTTCCCTTCAAAGCAACATCGTGCCCCGCCGGACCACCACCCAAGATTGCTTGAACCTGTTGGCGCGGTCAACCGACCAAGACAAGCGAGGGGTTCGCTCGGGAAATCGCCATGTCGATCACGCTGCAATCAACCGTCGGCGGGTTTTCCCCGAGTTCATGCGCAAGCTGCCCGCCGTCGAGCAGGCCATGATCGCCCACGGGCTGGAGCCATCGGCGTTCGTGATCTCCAAGGACCGCGCCACGCCGCCCACGGTGCCCTTCATCGGCCCGTTCTTCTACGACTACACGGTGTTTGTCGGCGAGGAGAGTTTCACCGTCACCGAGCCGAACGACATCATCTTCCTGGATTATTTTCACCAGCGCTGCATCGCCGAGGACGAGGTCACGCCGGAGCAGGAGCAGCGCAAACGGCGCCCCGGGCTGATCAACCGCATCTTCCGCTGGATGGCGCAGCCGGTTTGAGCGCGGTGAGCCCAGGCGATCATCTCTCCGCCGTCGTCCCGGCGAACGCCGGGACCCATACGCCGTGTCCATTATGAGAAAGGCAGTGGTCGTTGCCTTCTTTGCCGCACGTCGCAGCAATGAACATTCGGGTTATGGGTCCCGGCGTTCGCCGGGACGACGCTTAGCGAGACTTCCCCCACTGCCTCGCCAGCGTCGCCAGCGCGCAGCCTTCGCAATAGCGCGCGTCCTTGTAGTCGATCCAGTTGTGGGCATAGACCCGATCGGGCGGGATGCCGTAGCGCGCCCGCAGCACGGCCACCAGGATCCGCCACGCCGCGATCTGCGCCTCGGTGGCGGGCCGCGTCACGTCGGGATAATTGCCGGCGAATTCCACCCCGATCGAATTGTCCTTGACCACCTGGCGGAAGGTCGGGCCGTTGTCGATATATTTGTTGTCGTTGCGGTTGGCGCCGTCGCCATGGGTCGGAACCAGATCCTCCGCCACCGCCCAGTACACCGTGCCGTCGGTCTCGACCCAGACGGTGACGCCGCGCCGGGTCGGGTTCTTCGCCTGCTCCAGGGCCCCGCCGCGCGCCGAGCCTGCCGGCCCTTCGGTCTGGTGCACGATGATGTTGCGCCAGGGATGGGCCTTTGCCAGGTCGCCCCACGGCGCCAGCCAGACCATCTTCAGGCCGGGAATCTCGGGCGTGCCCGAGGCGCGCGCGATGGTCGCGAGGTCGGGCGTTTCGGCGGATGCCGGGGCGGAGATCGCGACCGCGCAAAGCGCCATCACCAGCAGGCGCAGGCTCATGGAAAGGATCCGGTTGAACGGTCTGGATAGCACGCTTACGCGAGCTTGCGCAGCACCGGTTCCGGCATCGGCTGATGCCCGGGCGCCAGCGGCGGCGACGGGTCATAGACCGCGTGGCGGTTCTTGCCGCCGTTCTTGGCAGCGTACAGCGCGTGGTCGGCGGCGGCGATCAGCCGGTCCGGGAACGGGCCCATGTCCCGGGTCCATTGCGCAACCCCGATCGAGAGCGAGATCGGGATATCGGCGCCCACGCAAGCCTCGGCGTCGGCGCGGCACACCTCCAGGATACGGCGGGCGATCATGGCGCCCTCGCGCAGCGTCGAGGCGGGCAGCACGACGCAGAACTCGTCGCCGCCGGCGCGCGCCAGCATGTCGCCGGTCCGCAACCGCGTCGAAGCCATCACGGTGAAGTGCCGCAGGCAGGCGTCGCCCGCGGCGTGGCCGTGGGTGTCGTTGACCGCCTTGAAGCCGTCGAGGTCGATCACCAGCAGCACGAACGGCTCGCCGCTGCGGTCCGACCTCGCGCACTCCTCGGTCAGCCGCTGCAGCAGATGCCGCCGGTTGCCGACGCCGGTAAGATCGTCGAGCAGCGCCAGATCGGCGACCTCGTTGCGCAGCCGGTCCATCGCCATCAGCAGGAAGCCGAAATTCAGCGACATCGACAGGAACATCAGCACCAGCACCAGCACCGACTGGAACGGATTGAAACGGATAAACGAGGTGTCGCCGCCGATATGAAATACGTTGCCGCCGGCGCGGACGACATAGATGGCGATAATGATGACCGAGACGATGCCCGCGAGCCGGGCGCCGGGATTGATGCGGCCATCCTGCCGCGACAGCAACAGTTTCAGCGTCAGCACCAGCGGCGCCGACTGACCCAGCGAATAGACCAGGATCCGCATCGGCACGCTGTCGTAGCCAAAGATGAAGAATGTCAGGCCGGCGAAGCTCGCCCCGGTGATCAGCGCGGTGCTCCGCCAGTTGACCGGCTGGTCGTAAAACCGCTTGATGCCCATCGCGGCAAGGCAGGCGGCGAAAATCATCACGGTGCCGCCGGCCACCAGCGGCAGCAGCGAATCCACGGCGACGCGCATCATGGCCAGCGCCGCGCCGCCGGCAGCCGCGAACGCCGAGCCGGTCCAGAACTGCGCCGCCTCGAACCTGGGATAACTGCGCACGACATAGGCCCAGATCAGGCCCAGCGCGAGAAAATTGATGACGAACGCCGTCCACAGCGTCGGAACGCTCAGCATCGCGAATGCAGGATACCGATGGCCCTGCCTCCCCTGTTATCCAACGACCCCATCATGACGATCCCTTGTTGGCAGCAGGGTGCCGCCGCGGCGCTTAACGGACTCTCACCCGCGGCGCGGAAAGCGGCGCTGTGGTTTTGAATTGATGAACGGGACGGCGGTTGTGCCAGATCGGCGCGAACCGCGCCGCCGCATTGGCGTATCGTTAACCCTGACGAAGCGACAACGGCGGCCCGATCGCACGCGGCGCGGGCGGATTTTTGCGCTGGGCGCGTCGCACGAGCGAAAAATGCGCCAAAAATGCATAACATCTGTGGATAACGCGATGACACCAGCGTGACAGTGCGGGGCAGCGGCCTGCGAATCTGTTGGGATTGTATTCGAGGATGTTGCGAGGCTGGCCCTCCGCCGAGCATGCCTCGTGTCGCGTTTCCATCCATTAAACCCAAAAGAGGATGCTATGGCTAAGAAAGCGAAGAAGGCAAAGAAGGCGAAGAAGGCCAAGAAGTCGAAGAAGAAGTAACTTTTCAAGCCCGGGCGGAGCCTCGCTCCGCCCGGGCACCCAATGCGATCAGAAACATTTCGACAAAAACGGCGGGCCCTGTGCCCGCCTTTTGATTCCGGGCCGCGCAACGCAAATCCTTCCCCAGATGGAGCTGACATCCCATGACTGCGATCCGTGGAGCCGCCGCCGCCGTGACCGGCGCCGCCAGTGGTATCGGCCGGGCGCTGGCGCTCGAGCTTTCGGCGCGCGGCTGCGATCTGGCGCTGGCCGATCGCGACGAGGCCGGCCTGCAGGCCGTTGCCGCCGAGATCGCCACGGCCCGGTCCGGGAAGGTCACCGTGCACCGCGTCGACGTCGCCGAGCCCGAACAAATCCAGCAGTTCGCGCAAAGCGCGGTGGCGGCCCATCCCGGCCTCAACATCGTCATCAACAATGCCGGCGTCGCCCTGCTCGGCCAGTTCACCGAGATCGACCAGGCGCAGATGGACTGGCTTTTCAACATCAACTTCTGGGGCGTGGTGCATGCGACCCGCGCCTTCCTGCCGCATCTGGCGCGACAGCGCGAAGCCCACATCGTCAACCTATCCTCGATCTTCGGCATCATCGCCCCGCCCGGCCAGACCGCCTATGCGGCGGCGAAATTCGCGGTGCGCGGGTTTTCGGAAAGCCTGCGGCACGAGCTTGCGATGGCGGCAAGCCCGGTGCGGCTGTCGGTGGTGCATCCCGGCGGCGTCGCCACCAACATCGCCCGCAACTCCCGCACCGGCGCCGGGATGACCGACAACGCCATGCGCGTGCAAATGATCGAGCGGTTCGAGACCCTGGCCAAGACGACGCCCGCGGCAGCCGCGCTGCGCATCATCGAAGGCATCGAGAAAAACTCCCCGCGCATCCTGATCGGCAACGACGCCCGCTTCATGGACCTGTTGCAGCGCTTTCGGCCCGGCACCTACTGGTCGGTGCTGGCGCGCCGGATCGAGAAGGCGGCGAAGGCGGGGAAGAGCTGAATTCACGTACCTTCCTTCAACGTCGTCCCGGCCAAGCCAACGGGTCGCGCGAATGCGCGCCCGATGACAGGCTCCGCGCGAGCCGGGACCCATACGCCGCGGCCTCGCATTTTGGCACGGTGGAAGACGACTTCTGCTCCAACAAAGGACGGTGGTTATGGGTCCCTGCTTTCGCAGGGACGACACAGAGCGTCAGGCGTTAGCGCTCCGTCAGTCGCTACGGATTCGAATTTCAAACAGCCAGCCGTTGTGATGGTTGCTCCCCTCCCCCACGCGCAACGCGCGTGGCGGGGAGGGGTCGGGGGTGGGGGTCGATCCGCAGGAACCGCTGCTTTAATGTATGCCGCACCGCCCCCCACCCCCGACCCCTCCCCACCGCTTCGCGGGGGGAGGGGAGCTCACAGAGCATGAGTTCGCGATCCCGCGGCACGATATGCCCGAGTCTTGCTCTGAACTTCCCGCCCTTCATTCAGAGGGCGCAGGGAATGCCGGGCGCCCGATGCGCCCGATAGCCGCGCGTGCGATGCGTAGAACGCAGAATGCACACGCGTAGTCAGGTCACACCGGAAATCACCCGGCATTCCCCGCGCAATGGTTTTAACGGTTTCCTTCGCGCTCTCCCAGGCGACCGGCTTTTTTGCCACCCTCGCCCCTAAGAAGCTTGCTTCTCAAGAACTTGACGCCAGCACCGGGGCGTCAGGACCACGATTCGAGCCGCCCCTCTGTGAGGCGGGATGCAGGGGTTATGGAGTGATTTGCGCTTTCGGAAAATCAGAATATTTTTTCGGAGAGGACTGGACACGCTACGATCACAAGACAAGCTGATTTGCCCGTCGGGCAGATCACCCGCTCTTTCCGCCCTCATCAGGGTTCATCAACGCGTGACCGCGCCGGACCTGCCGCCCGCGCGGTCTGCGGCAACCTGTTTGCTCGCCTCATATCGCGCGTTGGCTTCTTCAAACACGCGCTGGGCCCGCTCGCCGTCCCAGCGATGTGCCAACAGCGTCTCGGAGTCCCATTCGCTGCGCTCCGCCGCGAAGAAATCACCGCCATAGATGTGGATGGCGCCGGTAAGTTTATTGATGGGATTTATCACGGAGTGAATGATGTCGACGCCCAGGGGTTCGGCATCCCCCTCACAAAGCGCCCTGGCGCCGGCAGCTTCGATCTTGTCTGATGCTCCCTTCACGCGCCGCCAAAACACATTGTCTTCGCGGCCCGTGTAAATGCCGATCACCGCCCACATGCGATGATTGTGGGGCATCACCATCATCCCCGGCGCCCAGACCACGTTAAGGATCGTCAGTGCATCCGAATGAAAGAGTTTTTGAACCTCGGCGCGCCGGGGCTCGCCCAATCCCTTGAGGACCGCCGCCGGATCGGACACCGCGCGGGCCAGTACCTCGCGAATTGCCTTGTGCGAGGGATCCCCGGACAATGCCGCACGGCAGTCAGCAACAAACCGTTCCGTCTCGAACATGACGACCTCCATCGGGAAGCAAACGAGGAATGCAGCCGGGCAAGAATACTCTTTTTCGATAAGCCCGGGAATGGTCGGTCGCGGTCGGCGATTTTTTCTCGGCCGTCGATGCCGGCGTCTCCGACCTGCCCCATGCGTTGCAATTTTTGGACTCAAATTCGCCTCCCGACTCAATTCATTTCGGGGGCGGCATGGGGGCGCGTTGGTTGTTTATATTGGAGTATTAGTCATGGGGATCATAGAACATCTGCCGCGTAACGGACCAAGCCGCCCCGCTGAACCCGCACTCTGGGATGACGAGCATAGCGACGAGGTGCACTCGCTGCTTGAGGAAAATGCCCTGCTGCGAAGGATTCTGGTCAAAATGGATCTCGTGCTCAAGAAGATCATCGACAGGTAACGCAGCCGTCGGCTTGCGGCGGACCCGGGTCGCTGTGAAGCCGCGTTGTCGCGGCTTCACAGCGGCTAGAGCATATTCCACCTGAGCGGAATCAGACAGCGTATCCCGCGGCCTCGTGGTTCGAGACGCGCGGCGTTGCCGCGCTCCTCACCATGAGGGTCCAGGACCTCATCCTGAGGAGCCGCGCCCTTGCGCGGCGTCTCGAAGGATGAAGCCACCGAACTGGAAAATGCGCTAGAAGCCGCCTGTGCCGAAGAGCGCCGTCGCGAGCGGGGTCTCGTCTACCGCCCCACCAGCTGATCGGCGAAATACGCAATGGTCTTGCGATAGATCGTGGCGTGGTTCCACTCGCGCATCGCCTCGAAATTCGCCGTGCCCTCCTCGTAGGGCGCGCCCATCTTGAAACCGTTGGTGTGCAAGAGGTTGGCGGTGGAGGCGAGCACGTCGGCGACGCTGTGGCGCAGATCGACGCGGCCGTCGCCGTCGAAATCGACGCCGTATTTGATATAGGACGACGGCAGGAATTGCGTCTGGCCGATTTCGCCGGCATAGGCGCCGATCATCTCGCGCAGCGGCAGGTCGCCGCGCTGCACGATCTTCAGGGCGGCGAGCAACTCGCCCTGGAACAGTTCGGTGCGGCGGCAATCATGCGACATGGTCGCGAGCACGCGAAACACCGGCAGCTTGCCCATGTCGCCCTTGCCGAAATCGGTCTCCAGCCCCCAGATCGCGACCAGGATCTGCCTGGGCACGCCGAACTTCGCCTCGATGCTCGACAACAGTGCGGCGTGACGCTGCAGCATCGCCCGGCCGCCGTTGATGCGCCCGGCGCCGACCCGGGTCGAGACATATTGCTCAAAACTCTTCTTGAAGGTGTAGCGCTGGCGGCGATCGAAATTCAGCACCGCCATGTCCTGCTGCACGCCGCCGAGGGCCTGGGAGATCACGGATGGCGAGACGCCGGCCGCGGCGGCTTCGGCCGAAATATTTTGCACGAAGGAGTTGAAATCGCCGCCACAGCGGGCGGCGAAGGCGGGGCCTGCGGCGATGACAGTGCCAAATACAATTGCCGGAAGAAGCTTGCGCATGCAAATCCCTTGCTGGTGCCTGACGATCCCGATCATGCCATGAAAAGCGGCGCGCGGCAGATGTAAACTTTGTCGTCCCGGTCTTGAGCCGGGACCCATACGCCGCGGCCGATATTGTCAAGGCGGAATGGTTGACGGCTTCGCTTCAATAATTGCCGCCGGTGGTTATGGGTCCCGGCGCCCGTGCGCAATTGCGCACTAGGCCGGGACGACAGTACTTCGTGCCGCAGCTCCTCACTCGCCGCCGTCGATCTGGCGGCCCATGAGCGCGATGGCGCGCGGCAGATGCCGCGCTGCGACGGCGACAGCGCGCCGCGATCGATCAATTGCAGCGCCGCATAGAGCTGCTCGGTGAAATAGGCCGGCCGCCGGCAGTCGTAGGCCAGCGTTGCGATCGACGACAGCATGTTCTGGTTGCCGCGCTGGCTGCCAAAGCCGGTCTCCATTCCCCAGATGGCAATCAGCGGGCCCGGCGGCACGCCGTAACGCGCCTGAATGGAAGCAAACATCGCGCCTTGCGAATGCTTCAGCGAGCGTCCGCGCGCGACGATGGCCGAAGCCCCCCGCTTGGCTAGAAACGCATCGAGCGAGAGCGAAAAACTGCGCTGGCCGCGGTCGGCGTTGATGGTCGCTTGCGCGTAGTTCGTGGCCATCAAGGCCGAGATCGCCGAGGCGCCGATGCCTTTTGCTCGGGCTTCGCCGGCGAATTGCTGCTTCCAGGCGTCGAAGCCGGCGGCCCCGCTGCCGCATTGGGCGGCGTGGGCGGGTGCGCTCAAACATGCGAGCATGGCCAGGGTTAGGAAGGTGGCCGTTGCAAGCTGCCTGCGCTTGGTCATCAGGAAATTCCTCGGTTTACGCTTGCCGCGCTCAGCGTGGCCAAACATTTCTAACACGTCTCCCAGCATCCTTCGAGGGGTGCCTCCTAAAGCAAAACGGCGGGCTTTCGCCCGCCGCATTGTTTCGATGGATGCCCGGATCAAGTCCGGGCATGACGATCCGAATTAGTTATCCAGGAACGACCTGAGCTTCCTCGACCTCGACGGATGCTTCAGCTTGCGCAGCGCTTTCGCCTCGATCTGGCGGATGCGCTCGCGGGTCACCGAGAACTGCTGGCCGACTTCTTCCAGGGTGTGGTCGGTGTTCATGCCGATGCCGAAGCGCATGCGGAGCACGCGTTCCTCGCGCGGGGTGAGCGAAGCCAGCACACGCGTGGTGGTTTCGCGGAGGTTGGACTGGATGGCGGCGTCGATCGGCAGGACCACATTCGGGTCCTGGATGAAATCACCGAGGTGCGAGTCTTCCTCGTCACCAACCGGCGTTTCCAGCGACAGCGGCTCTTTCGCGATTTTCAGAACCTTGCGGACCTTCTCGAGGGGCATGCCGAGTTTCTCGGCCAGTTCCTCCGGCGTCGGCTCGCGGCCGATCTCGTTCAGCATCTGGCGCGAGGTGCGCACGATCTTGTTGATGGTCTCGATCATGTGCACGGGAATGCGGATGGTGCGGGCCTGGTCGGCGATCGAGCGGGTGATCGCCTGGCGGATCCACCAGGTCGCATAGGTCGAGAACTTGTAACCCCGGCGGTATTCGAACTTGTCGACCGCCTTCATCAGACCAATGTTGCCCTCCTGGATCAGATCGAGGAACTGCAGGCCGCGGTTGGTGTATTTCTTGGCGATCGAGATCACGAGCCGCAGGTTGGCCTCGACCATTTCCTTCTTGGCCTGGCGCGCCTCGCGCTCGCCCTTCTGCACGCCGTGCACGATCTTGCGGAATTCGCCGATCTCAAGCCCGGTCAGCGCCGCCAGCGACTGGATCTCGTGGCGCAGTTCCTTGATGCGGTCCTTTTCGTGGCTGACGAAGTTCTTCCAGCCCTTGGCGGAGAGTTTCGAGACCCGGTTGAGCCAGCGCGGATCGAGCTCCGAGCCCTGATAGTTCTTCAGGAAATCCTCGCGCGCGACGCCGTGGCTGTCGCCGAGCCGCAGCAGGCGGCCCTCGAACGACACCAGCTTCTTGTTGATGTCGTAGAGCTGCTCGACCAGCGAATCGATGCGGGCCTGGTTGAGCCGCAGCGACTTCACCTCGACGATGATTTCGTCCTTCAGCTTCTTGTATTTGCGCTCCTGCGCCGGCGACAGCGTCTCGTTCTGCAGCTGGTTGGAGATGTCCTGCTCCTGCAGGCGGCGCAGCTTCTTGTAGTTGTCGGCGATCTTGTCGAAGGTCTCCACCACCTTCGGCTTCAGCTCGGCCTCGATCGCGGCGAGCGACATCTGGTTTTCGAACTCGTCGTCGTCGAGATCGGATTCGGCGGCGGCCTCGGCCGGATCCTTCTCGGCCTCGGGTTCGGCGTCGGGCGCGGCACGGAACGGGGTCGCCGCCGGCGGTGCGGCCGGCGGCGCGACATGGGCCGGTGCTGCGGCGGCGGCAGGCATCGCCGCGCCACTGCCGGCGGACGCCAGCGGCTGGCCGTCGGGGCCGAGCGGCGCCGACAGCAGCGGGTTCATGTTGTTCTTGGCGTCGGGGCCGGCGTAGGTCGCTTCGAGATCGATGATGTCGCGAAGGAAGATCTTGCCTTCGTTGAGCTCGTCGCGCCAGATGATGATGGCCTGGAAGGTCAGCGGGCTTTCGCACAGCCCCGCGATCATCGCCTCGCGGCCGGCCTCGATGCGTTTGGCGATCGCGATTTCGCCCTCGCGCGACAGCAATTCGACGGTGCCCATCTCGCGCAGATACATGCGGACGGGATCGTCGGTGCGCTCGCCGGGCTCGGATTTCTTGACTTCGGTGACGGCCTTCTGCGTGACCTCGACCAGTTCGTTGTCGGTCTCGTCCTCGGCCTCTTCCTTGGTTTCTTCCTCGCTGTCGGCGTCCTCGGCCTCGGAGACGTTGATGCCCATGTCCGAGAGCATCGACATGATGTCTTCGATCTGCTCGGGCGAGGTGGTGTCGGAGGGCAGGACTTCGTTGAGCTGATCGAAGGTCACGAAGCCGCGCTTCTTGGCCTGCTTGATCATCTTCTTGACGGCGGCATCGGACAGGTCGAGCAACGGCGACGGGCGCTTCGGCTGAAATCCTTCTCAGGGGCGTCCGCTGCCTTGTCGTCCTTTTCCTTGTCCTTTACCTGCAGCGTCTTTGCCTTGCTGGCCATTCATCGCTCCCAAAACGCGCTCATGCAGGATACGTCGCCGCGCCCGCCTTGAATCACTGAAGTCAGTCATGACGCGGAAAGGGCGGCGCAAACCATCGCCACCCCCGAATCTGTCTCGCCGATTTCCCTATATGGCCTGAAGGCCATTAAGCTTGGATTAACCCTGTTTTTGCCGCCAAACCATGGATTTGGCGAGTCTTTTTCCGGCTCCCGCGACCGCCCTCCGCATCATTTTCAATCAAACGCTACGCTGGGACCGGCCCGAAGAGTCCCCAAAACCCTCGATCAGGGCCTCGGTACCGTCGACTTCCTCCAGCCGGGCCTTGACGTCACGCAGCCACGCCAAATTGGCCTCGCTGGCCTCCTCGCCCAAGGCCACCTCGGCATCCCTCAATTCCCTAAGTAATGAGTGCCATTGGCGATGCAAGGAGACCAGCTGGTGCCAGGTGGAAAGAACGTCCTCGCGCGCCGCGCCGGATTGCGCGCCCCATACCGCCGCGGTCGTGATCGCCCGCTCAACCCTTTGAAGGGTTTGCGAAAATCCGCCCGATTCGAGATCGGCCCGCATTTTCTCGGCTTGCTCTGCCGGTTCCGGTGAGTGGTGATGGTCGTTGGCGAAGGCACTGATGATGCCGGCCCGCAGTTTGTGGGCCTCGGGATGGGCCAATTCCAGCGCCGCCACCTCTTCCAGATGGTCGTGCAGCAGCCAGGGATGATTGATCAGGGATCTGCAGAATCAGCGCCTCGCGGCGGGAGATCGCGCTGCGCTGGCCGCGCATGATCGGGCTCAGCGCGAGCTGGGCGCTCGCCGCCTGATAGGGTCCGCGGTTGATGGTCTGGCTGCCGGGCGAGGCCTGACCGCGGCCGGCGGATGCGAATCGGCCCGCCGCTCCCGGCGTGAACGAAGCCGCGCGGCTGATAGCGACGGCCCGATTCGCCGCCGAAATTGCCCGACCCGCCGCGATATCCGCCTCTCGAATAGCCGCGCGCGGCTTCCGGCGCAAAGCTCCGCTGCAGACGCTCCGCCAGATCCTGGCGGTAATAGCGCCGCACCACTTCGTCGCGGATGCCGTTGGTCAGCTCGTTGATCCGCGCCTCCAGCGCCGCGCGCCGCTCCGGCGTGGCGAACGTGCCGCCTTCGATTTCGCGCGACCAGATCACATCGGCGAGCCCGCGCGCCGCGCCGATCACTTCCTCGATCGCGGCCCGTCCGCCCGAGCGCGCGAGGTCGTCGGGGTCCTGGCCTTCCGGCAGCAGCGCGAAGCGAAGGCTTTTTCCGGGCTTGAGATGCGGCAGCGCCAGGTCGGCGGCGCGCCACGCCGCCTTCTGCCCGGCCTTGTCGCCGTCGAAACAGAGGATCGGCTCGTCCGCCATCTTCCACAGCAGCGCGAGCTGGTTTTCGGTGAGCGCGGTGCCGAGCGGGGCGACGCTCGCCGCAAAGCCCGCGCCGACCATGGCGATGACGTCGACATAGCCTTCGACCACCACCAGCGTGCTGCCGTTATGGGCGGCAAGCCGCGCGGCGCGAGGTTGTAGAGATTGTCGCCCTTGTGAAACAAGGGCGTCTCCGGCGAGTTCAGGTATTTGGCGGTGACGTCTTTTTCCAGCGCGCGGCCGCCGAACGCGATGACCCTTCCGCGCAGATCGGTAATCGGAAACATCACGCGGTCGCGGAAGCGATCATAGGGCACCGGGATGTCGTCGCCCGCGATCAGCAAGCCCGCTTCGACCATGTCCTCGACCGGAATGCCCTGGGCTCCCAGATATTCCTTCAGGGCAAAACGCTCGCCCGGCGCATAGCCGATGCGGAACTGCAATTGCACGGCCGGCGAAATGGCGCGGTCGCCGAGATAGCCGCGCGCCTTGGCGCCGTTGCGCGAGGCCAACGTGTCGGCGAAGAATTTCGCGGCCAGCTCCATCACGTCGTACAGCGTCTTGCGGCGCTGCTCGTGACGCGCGGCGTCGGGGGTGGCGGCCGGCAGCGGCACGCCGGCCATCGCGGCCAGACGCTCGACGGCTTCGGTGAAGCCGACGCCCTCGGTCTCCATCAGGAACGAGATGATGTCGCCGTGCTTGCCGGAGGAGAAGTCGTGATAAAATCCCTTCTGGTCGTTGACGGTGAACGACGGCGACTTCTCCTGCTGGAACGGCGACAGCCCCTTCCACTCCCGCCCGGCTTTCTTCAGCTTCACGCGGCGGCCCACGACTTCCGAAACCGGAAGCCGGGCGCGCAGTTCATCGAGGAATTGGGGCGTAAAGCGCATGGGTGATTTTGCGGTGAGTATTATGCGTTGAGTCTTGGGCCGGTGCCAACCGACTAGGGATATAGGGGCTTCGAACTAAAATACGAGAATTATTGGGCTTCTTGCCGCTATTCACAGCCTCCCCGCGTCATTCCGGGATGGTGCGTTAGCACCAGACCCGGAATCTCGAGATTCCGGGTTCGATGCTTCGCCCCGGAATGACGGAGTTTGGATTGCTTCGTCGCTTCCGCCTTCGCTCATTGAGCTACGGCGGACGAGTCCGCTCCCCGCAATGACGGCAACAAGGATCAAGCCGCCACCACCTCATCGCTGATGACGAGGAATTTTGTCAAATCCATCCGCCCGAAGCTCGTGGTCAGCGCCACGTCGGCGGCGTCGCGCCCGGTCGCCATCAGGATGCGGCCGATTCGCGGGTGATTGTGGCGGGCGTCGAAGGTGTACCAGCGGCCGGACAGCCAGACCTCGAACCAGCCGGAGAAATCCATCGGATTGGGATCGTAGGGAATGCCGATATCGCCCATGTAGCCGGTGCAGTAGCGCGCCGGAATGCCCATGGCGCGGCAGAAGGTCAGCGCGAGATGGGCGAAGTCGCGGCACACCCCGGTGCGCTGCTGGTAGACGTCATGGGCGGATTTCATGTGATGGGCATGCTCATAGCCGAATTTGACGTGGTTGTGCACGAAGGTGCAGATCGCGGCCACCCGCGCCCAGCCTGCTTGCGTATTGCCGAACAGCGACCACGCCACATCGGTCAGCTTGTCGGTCTCGCAGTAGCGGCTCGCCATCAGATAGAGCAGCAGGTCGTCGGGCAACTGCTCGATCGGGACCTGCTGCGCTGACGGCGCCACGATATCGGGCAATCCGGAATCGCGCACCAGCGCGCTGCCGCGCAGCGTCACGCCGCCGGCCGGCGCCACCAGCCGGCCGCAGATGTTGCCGAAGCTGTCGTGGTAGAAGCCGATCGGCACATCGGGCTCGGCGACGATGGTTTCAGCGCCGATGATGTCATGGCGGCGGGAGGGGTGAATTGAGAGCATGATCACCATCGGCGTCGGCTGCGCCGCGGTGTGAGCGATCTCGAAGCCAACCTTGATTTCCATGCTACGTCTCCGCCGCCGCATCCGCCGAAACGACGTTGATGCTGACCTCCATGCCGACGAAGGCGTCGGCCGAACCGAGATAGGTGCCGTGCAGCGGGAATCGCCTGGCGCGGATCGCGCGCCACCGCCACCCGAACGAGGTCGCGGGTGCCGACGATGCCGTTGGTGGGATCGAACTCGATCCAGCCGGCGCTCGGCAGGTAGACCTGCACCCAGGCATGGGTCGAGCCGCCGCCGACATGGCCGTGGGCGCGATCGCCGGAAATGGAGATGTAGCCCGACACGAAGCGCGCGGCGATGCCAAGCCGCCGCAGCGCCTCGATCATGAACAGCGCGTAGTCGCGGCAGGTGCCGGATCCGGTCTGCAGCGTGTCGAGCGGATGCTGGGTACCGTGTTCATGCCGCTTGCGATAGGTGAAGGCCTCGCGGATGCCGTGAGTCATGTTGCTCAGAATCTGGAAGGTCGGGGTCGGCGCTTCCGCATCGAGAAAATTCAGCGCCCAGGCCGACAGCTCGCCCTCGGGATCGCCATATTGCGGCGTGATGAACTGAACGAGGTCGGGAAATTCCTCGTCGTCGTAGAGAAACGGATAGAAATACGCCGGATCGTCCGGGGTCAGCGCGAACTCGTGCGCCGGATTGTGCGCGACGGTGGCGGTGTTGACGAACGACAGGGTTTCGGCGCGCTCGTCGAAGGTCGCGATCGCGACGCTGTTGCCGAACACGTCGTGGATCCAGCGCAGCGACATCGGCTCCGGCACGATCTCGAGATGGTTCGAGAGCACGCGCAGATCGTGGCCGTCGCGCGGGCGCAGCATGATGCGGTGCTCGCCGAACGCCACGGGCTGCGCATAGCGATAACAGGTCTTGTGATGGATGGTCAGGAGCGGCATCGTCGAGGCAATCATGGTGATTTCAGATAATCCAATCTATACCGATCCCTGCTTATTCCTAAGTCGGTATGCTGCTTCGACAGGCAACGGTTGAGAAAAATGGCTCTGGACAGCGCCGGCGACACATCATTACTCCTCGGCAACGAGGATGTTCCGCCGGTTCTTGAAGATAATGCGGAAGGCGGCTCGCCGTTCCTGTTGACCTGCGACCATTACGGCCGGACCATCCCGCGCATGCTCGGCGATCTCGGCTTGCCGGCAAGCGAGCTTACGCGGCATATCGCCTGGGATATCGGCATTGCCGGCGTGGCCGACGCGCTGTCGAAACATCTCGGCGCGCATCTGATCGCGCAGCGCTATTCGCGGCTGGTGATCGACTGCAACCGTCCGCCCGGCGCGCCAAGCTCGATCCCGCGCCTCAGCGAAGCCACCGTGATACCAGGCAATGAGGGCCTTGCGGTCCGCGCGGCGGAGGCGCGGCGACGGCGAGATCTTCGATCCCTACCATCGCCGCATCGCTGAGGTGATCGACCGCCGCCTGCGCGATGGCCGGCCGACAGTGCTGGTGTCGCTGCACAGTTTTACCCCGGTCTATGCCGGGGAAGTCAGGCCATGGCATATCGGCACGCTCTATCACCGCGATACCAGATTGCCGCCGCTACTGCTCGAACTGTTGCGCGGCGAGACCGATCTGGTGGTCGGCGACAACGAGCCCTATGCGGTCAGCGAGGAGACCGACTACACCATTCCCGTGCACGGCGAGGCGCGCGGGCTGATGAACTCGGGAATCGAAATTCGCCAGGACCTGATCGCCGAACCGGCCGGGCAGAGGGAATGGGCGGATCGGCTGGCGCGCGTCTTTCGCGAAATCGAAACGACCTTGCGCGCGCAGCGGCTGGTGTGACTTAGCTTTTTAAACCGGCATGGAATGAAATTCGCCGCGAACTTCGTATCACCTCTCCCATCGGGAGCGGTCGGCGCGCAGCGCCGGGTGAGGGTTAGGCCTACCGTGAGAGCGTAACCCCTCACCCCAACCCTCTGCGGGGAGAGGGAGCGGATCTCCATTGCCCGCAGCAAGGCTCACCGCGCCCGTGTCAGCGCCAGCCAGATACCGCCGCCGATCATGAAGCCGCCGGAGATGCGCGACAGCGCCCTGGTGCGCTGCGCCGAGAAGAACAGCCGCGCCCGGCCGGCCAGCAGCGCATAGACGGCGTCGGTCATTCCGGCAATCACCATGAAGGTGACACCGAGCAGCGCGACCTGCGCGACATGGTCCCTGCCCATGTCCATGAACTGCGGAATGAACGCGCCGAAGAACACCAGCACCTTGGGGTTAGACAGCAGCACCAGAAATCCCTGCAGGAAAAACCCGCCGCGCGGCGGAGGCGGCGGCGCATCGGCGTTGATGCCCATGACGGGCGCGCGGATCAGCTTGACGCCGAGCCAGACCAGATAGGCCGCACCGGCAAACCGCACCCAGTCGAACCAGTAACCCATGGTCGCCATCAGCGAGGTCAGCCCGATCGCGACAATGCCGATCACGATCGCCAGGCCCGCCTGGACGCCGGCGATGTTGGTCAGCGCCGCGCGGGTGCCATGCCGCAGGCCGTTGGCGATCACCAGCGTCACCACCGGACCGGGCAGCAGCGCCAGCGCGATGCAGGCGGCGACAAAGGCGAGATAGAGCTGGAGCGACATGGGAGGACTCGCGGATTCAAACGATCTTTTTATTATGCACGGCGGCGGCGCCGACGGAAGGCGCGCTCTCTTCTCCCTCTCCCCGCTTGCGGGGAGAGGGTGGGGTGAGGGGGACTCTCCACCGGCTCAGTTCACGGAGAGTCCCCCTCACCCGGCGCGCTTTGCGCGCCGACCTCTCCCCGCAAGCGGGGCGAGGTTAGGGAAACATTTCGTTTTAACACCTCAACTGCCCTCCATCGCGGCCGCCATCCACCGCGTCACCTCGCCTGACGCCAGAAACTCGAGCGCCGCGCGCTGAACGCCTGCCGCGGTGCCCTTGCCCTGCGCCACCGCCACCAGCAGGTCGCAGCGTCGCGACACGGCGATACCGACGGCCGAGCGCCGCGCGCCATCGGCCATGCTGAGATCATAGGCCCGGATGCGGCCCTGCATGTCCGGCGATCGCGGATCACCTTGCCCGCTTCGAGCGGAACAAAACGCTCGCTGATCAGGTCCAGATCGGCGACGCGATCGACTTCGTCGTCATCGGCAACACCGCTGTCGCAATTGCAAAAGCCGGCCTTCGGCCGCACATAGACTTCGATCACCTCGCCGCACGCCTCCAGGGCGCAACGGAAAGCGCGCCCGGCCGGCCAGCCATCGCGCGGAAACGGCCAGGCGATTTCGCGCCAACCCTCGACATCCGGCCGCGCTAGCTGGGCGCCGGCGACGCCGGTCAGCATGCAAATCGCAACGGCAAAGGCGGCGCGCAGTCTACGCATTCGATATCATTCGCATCAGGGCAGGCCGGCGACGGCGCGCGCCGCACCGGTCAGTTCCAGAATATGCAGGCCGGTATTGGCGCGATCGACGATGTAGATATAGCCGCGCTCGTCGGTTTCGACATTGTTGGTCTGGATCGCGACCTTGCAGCGGTCCTTGCCGTCGACGCTGACGCAGCGCTTGTCGGTCGCCGCCGTGATCGCGGGGATGAAATAGCCGACCTCGGTCGGGTGATAGGGATCGCGGATGTCGAGCGCGCGAACCCCGGCATTGAAGAAGGCGATGAACGCCATCTTCTTGTAGTAGACCGGCGCCATGCTCTCGTTGGAGGAATGCGAACCGAAGCGGCCTCCCCGCTCGCAGAACGAACCGCTCGCCTCCGTCACCGTGTAGCTCGAGATCATCATCGGGCGGTTCTCCACCGTGACGTCGGCGAACCACACCATCTGCCGGGGCTCGCTGCATTCGTTCAGGATCGCCTCGTCGACGATCATCACGATGTCGCGGGTCTTGCCGTCCTTGTCGTGGGCGAATTCGGCGATCGGCATTCCCTTCATCGGAAATACGGTGTGGGCGCCGTTGAAGGCGGACATCGCCATCCGCGAGATTTCCGGAAGACGAAGATTGTCCTCCGTCGGCTCCTTCGGCCCGTTGATCAGCTTTTCGCGATCGACGATCTGCAGGAAGCCGCCCTTGTTGGTGCCGTAGCCGAAATAGACGCGGTTGCCTTGCGGGCCCAGCGAGATCGGCCCGTGCAGTTCGGTCGGCACCGCGCCGGTTGCGCCCGGCTCCTGGCCGGGAAGGCCGAAATCCCTGATCTTGACGGGGTGCGCGGGATCGCTGAGGTCGTAGACCTGCGTCATGCGGCGCGTGCGCCAGTCCGGCGCGCCCGACACCAGGAAGGCAATGCCGGTGTCGCATTCCCACCAGCTCTTGTGCGTGTCCTTCAGGCCGCCAAGCCTTGTGATCAGCACCGGATTGGCGGGGTCGGCGACGTTCCAGATCTCATGCGCCTCGCCGCCGAAGGTGCGCAGCATATAGACCGCGTTGCGATCGCCCTTCGGCAGCGCCTTGCCGTCGCAGATGCGCACCATCTGCGCGCCGCCGGCCTCATAGGTTCCCGGCTGCCCGGGAATGTGGCGGAGATATTTGGGATGCGCGGGATCGGTGACGTCGACGATCGAGGTGCCGTTCGGCTCGGCCTTGCCGGTCAGCGGATTGACCGGCGCCGGAATGTCGTCGGTGCCGCCGTGATGTCCGATATAGGCAATCCAGCGGTCGCCCTGATGATGAATCGTCGGCTGGTAGGCGCTGCGCGCCTGCAGGTCGCTGGCCCCGACCAGCTTCATGTTGGAGGCTTCGGGCGGCGCGCCGATCGTCTGGCTCTGGGCATATGCGCCCGTGCTGCAACCGATGAAAACGACGCAAAGATATCTGGCGAATTTGACGTGACCGCTCATGCTTTTTCCACCCGGGCTATCGAAGCCAATCTGCGTTGGCTGACTTTTGGTAGCGACATCATAGCCAGGCTCGCCGGGATTGCACTACGCTTGCCACGATGGCTTAAGTCATGAAGCCCGCCGGTTGCAATGCAGCGTGTCACGCCGCGCGATTTGGACCAATATCTCCTTCCACACGGGAGACACCGATGTCGCCGCATCAACGTCAGCTCGCCAGCCGCCGCCGCTTTCTGCAATTTCTGGCGGCGAGCCCGTTATTCGCGCGACGGCGCCCTCGCCGAGGGATTGCGGCCGCAGGATCCGGTGGACTGGGCGCCGCGCGATCTCGACAAACTGATCGCCGATCCCAGCCAGGCGCTCGACGTTTTCGATTTCGAGCCGGTCATGAAGAAGAACGTGCCGCCGGCGCATTTCGGCTACATGGCGACCGGCGTCGATGACGAAGTGACCCTGCGCGCCAATCGCGAGGGCTTCCGGAAATTCGCGCTGCGGCCGCGGCGGCTGGTCGATGTCAGCAGGATCGACATCAGCACCGAGATCCTCGGCGCCAGATACGACAGCCCGATCGTGATTGCGCCGACCGGCAGCAACCGCGCCTTTCACCCCGATGCCGAGATCGCGGTCGCCAAGGCGGCGAAAGCCGGCAACCACCTGCAAATTCTCTCCACGGTAGCGACGACCTCGATCGAGGACGCCATTGCCGCGCGCGGCGCGCCGGTGTGGTTTCAGCTCTATACGACGCAGCGCTGGGAAATCGCCGAGGCACTGGTCAGGCGGGCGCGAGGCCGCCGGCGCGCCGGCGATCGCGGTGACCCTCGACGTGCGAACACCGGCGAAATGGGAGACCTTCGTCAGGTTGCGGCGCGACGATACGCGCGAATGCGGCAGCTGCCATGGCCTCAACACCTATCTTTCGCGCAAGCCGAATTTTACCGGCATCGATCTCGGCGGCGTCAGCGGCACGGTCGTCACCAACCTGACCTGGGATCTGATCAAGCGCCTGCGCGACACCGTCAAGGTCAAGCTGGTGCTCAAGGGCATTCTCGCCTTCGAGGACGCCAAACTCGCCACCGAAGCCGGCATCGACGCGATCGTCGTCTCCAATCACGGCGGCCGCGTGGAAGACGGCGTCGCTGCGACCATCGACGTGCTGCCGGAAATCGTCGAGGCCGTCGGCGGCCGCATGCCGGTGCTGGTCGACAGCGGCTTTCGCCGCGGCAGCGACATCGTCAAGGCGCTGGCGCATGGGCGCGCGGGCCGTCTGTGTCGGCCGCCCCTATCTCTGGGGACTGGGCGCCTTCGGCCAGACCGGGCGTCGAGCGCGTGCTGGCGATCCTGCGCGCCGAGACCCGCAACGCGATGGCGCAGCTCGGCGCGCCCTCGGTCAAGGACCTCGTGCCGGCGATGGTGCGGCGGGTTTAGAGGCGTGGGCCGCGGGCGTTTCGCGGGCAGGAGCAGCCAATGGACGTCTCCGCCGGGTAATTCGATAAATTTCAAGACGATGCCCTAAGGGGAACTTTACGAAATTACCCCAGACTGATGAGACTTAACCGATCCGCAGTTAGGTCCAGCGTCGGATGGTCATCATGATTTTCTTGATAAGCCACGGACAAAGGTACAGCGCGAGCCGCGACGGCAACTGAACAGACAGCCGGCCTGGTTGACCGTCGACGACGGAATGACGAGGAGCGAATGCTTTGTGCTGGACGTCGCGCCGGGCGGCGCTAAAATCATGACAGACGCTGCGATTGACGTAACGGACACGTTCGGATTGACGCTTGTGCCGGCTCACTCGAAATGTCAGCCATGCGAAGTCGTTTGGCGTCGCGGCAACGTGTACGGCGTAAAATTTCTATTCTGACATCAGCTGATATCAGCGGGGCAGCGGCCGCCAGCACGGCACCGGAAAGAGGTACGCCATGACGTCGGCCACGAAAATCTCCGAGGATAAGTTCTAAAACAATGCCAGACAATTTCGGCGAGCAGTTTTTGGGAGAGGTTGGATTGTTGGCGCACTGCAAAAGAGACATAGAGCGACGACGGTGACGTGTCCGTCTCGTGTCGTGAGCGAACCAATGCAGCGCCGCACCCCAGTTCAGCTCGGAGGCGGAATCGCACGCAAGACGTCCCTGAAAACGCCGAACTGCACTTGAAACGCTTGCGGGCTGTAGTCCTGGTAGTATCCTGCGGTCACCACGACAACGAGATCGAGCTCCGGGACGATGCGGATCGACTGCCCGCCTCGACCAAGCGCGCCAACCCAGCTGGACCTCGCGCCCATTGGGCCGGGACGCGGCCGAGCCACCAGAGGTATCCATAAGATTGACCGTCCGTGGCCTCGATCTTCGGTGTCGTCGAGGCCTCGATCCAGGCTTTAGAAACGATCTGACGGTCGTTCCAGCGACCGCCCGCGAGGACGAGCTGGCCGATTTTTGCCATGTCGCGCGGTCGCAGGCGCAATCCCCCGCCGGCATCGGTATCCCCCTTGACCCGAACCCACTCCACGCTGGTAATGCCCAGGGGCTCGAACAAGTTCTCGCGCGCAAATTCGTCGAGGGGGCGTCCGGTCGCCTTGCGGAGTATGGCCGACACCAGCGTCAGCGCGCCGGTGTTGTAGAAGAACTCCTGTCCTGGCGGGGCCGTCACCGGAAGACCGAGGACGTAACGACACGGATCCGACGCCATATGCATGCGCGCCTCGTCGTTGTTGTCGTCTCCGGTAGCTCGGGGTCGCCTCGACCCACTTCAGACCCATCGACATGGTGAGCGCGTGCACCAGCTGGATGCGGTCCTTCTCAGGGGAACGCAAGTCGGACAACTCGGGGAAGAAGCTGAAGATCGGTTCGTTGACGCTGCGTATCAGCCCGCGATCGATCGCGATCCCGACTGCGAGCGACGCGACGCTCTTCGAAGCCGACTTCATGTTGTGCAGTGTATCGGCGTCAAAGGTGACGTTTTCGACCCGGCGGCCGTAAAGACGACCGGGAATCTCGTCGGGACCCCTGAAGTACCGCTCGAACACCAGCTTGCCGCTGCGGGCGACCAGGACGGCATGCACGTTGGCGCTCGAAGCCGCGAGCCGATCGGCCATCCGGCACAGCGCGTCGCGGTCGATGAGCTTATCGTCATTGACGGAGGCGACGGGCCAGCCGTCGTCTCGCGCGACCGGAAGACCGCAGCCGTCGGGCGGGTCCGCGTGCACCGGCAACGCGGTGAGCGGTGCCAGCGCAGCTCCACCGAGAAGTGAAATGAACTGACGCCGTCTCATTCGATCCTCTCAAGCAGGTCGTCGGATGCCGCCGGGCAGGCCGCACCCCCGACTTCTCTCAACCTGATGACCCGAGTTCGCCCCGTAGCCCATGAGACCGCCTCTCCGTGCTCCCTGGTCTTATGGCTATCCTCAATCCCGGGGTGCGCGCGGATACGGCGTACCGTCTTTCCGGTGGAAACCTCTCACGCCATCCGTCCCGGCTTTCAACTCTAAATCGATGTCCGGATACGTCACCTCATCGCCTTCCGTCCGGTCGCCGATCACGAGGAAGACGGCATCCTTCTGCGTGAGATTAGGAAATGATGGCCGTCGCCCGTTCCGGCTGGAAAGCCGATGCAGGTGCCCGGCCCAACGGTTTCGCGACCCGCCTCGGTCGCAAGCACGAACTCGGCCCTCAAGCACGTAAACGAACTCGTCCTGCCTGGAATGCGCGTGTCGCGCCGACGACTGACCGCCAGGCAAAACACGCACAAGATTGACGCCGTAATTCTTCAGCCCTGCATAATCGCCCAGACGCCGGCTATAACGCTTGCGCTGTCCCTCCCGGAACGGCTCGGGATAGCCGGATGCGTTCGCTCTCCGACACATCGGATGGTCGGAATACCTTCGATCCTCTCGCCATGGTCGCCTCCGCGCGGGCTTGAAGCGGACTATATATCGAGGTTGGAAAGTCGAAAAGGCGCCGCCAGCGCCGGGCGATCAAGCAATTTTTTATCAGAGGTCCAAGGTTAGCTCTTGTGGTGACAATTACTTAGGAACCCAGCACGCGCAGCGAGCGGCCACAAAACCGTCGCGCCACCGACAAAACTGAAAATTGCCGCCGCTTCATGTATCTTCCCCAGCATCAACAGGCGACTTCATTCGATCACCTCGTCGGCGCATCACGAGTTCGATCTTTGTGACCTGCTGCACCGGCAGATTTTCGGGCTTTTCGCCGTTCAGCACCGGGCCGAGGTGTTTCGCGAAGCCGCCTGTTGGGGCGTGAAGCGGCCACCCCGCAGCGCCTCCCAGTGCAATGATCGAAAGCTGAAAGGCTCAATCCGAGCAAAGTCGCTTTGGGGTCAAAAGCGCCGGTTTGACCCTCTGGCAGCTACTTCCGGTCTACCCGATCAACGGACATCGGCAGGCGGCCCGGCATGTCCGTTTGGTGCGACAAGGAGACCAATGCACTACAACAAGGTGGTTTGAGCCGAAATGCAGGCTTATAGTCACTAGAGCTGCCGCATCAGCGATGTCGCGGCGATGGTGCAATGCTTTGTGCGTCAGGGATCTTAGGCCCGGATGAGCGGAGGGAACGTTGGGCACTGCGGAAAGACAGGCAGTCGTTCGCCACCCGCTCGTAAGCGGGGCAAACGTTATTTCAACCCTCGGAATGGCCCTGGCCTATTTTTTCGCCGCGCCGGCTGAGCCTCCTATTGCTGGAGCCGGTCGATGGTGTTGCCGTATTCTGGCCGGCCGCGGGAGTGGCTTCAGGGATTTTGATCGCCCTTGGTTCGGCGGCTCGGTGGCCTGTCGTGGTCGGGGTGGTAGCTGCGACGATCGCGGCCAATTTGCTCGGCGATCGCAACATCTGGAACTCGGTGTCCTCCGCTGTCGCGAACGCGGGTGAGGCCGTTATCGTCGCGGGCCTGATTCACCGCTTTTGTGGCTCTCCATTCGAGTTGAACGAACTGCGAAAGGTGCTGGCACTATTTGCCGCGACCGTTGTTGGAACAAGCCTCTCCGGGATTGCGGGTACGCTAGGCTTTGTGCTGTTTCAGGGGTCGGCCGCGTCGCCGCTGGTAATCTGGCTTCACTGGTTCTCGTCTGACGCGCTCGGGATCATTGCGGTGGCGCCCCTCGCGATCGGGCTGATATCGCTGGTGCGTGAACTCCCGCCACGGCGCGAGATCGCGGAAGGCGTTTTGGCGCTTGCCGTGGTGTCCCTGGTATGCGCCTTGATGGTTTTGTTACCCAATGAGCCCTGGACCGCGGAGCTGGCGATCGCCGGCCTCTGCCCGCTTCTGCTTTGGATTGCATCTCGCCTTCGTCCAGCGTTCACCGCGGTTGCCGTATTCATCTGTTCGACCACGATTGTGTGGACGACAATTTTCGCAATCGGCGTTTTCGGGGACCCGCTCCTGTCGACCGAAGAGCGTGTGCTGGGCGCCCAGGCTACCATCCTGGCGATCTCGCTGGGCGCCCTGGTTCTGGCGGCTCTGTTTAGGGAGCGGAGGCTGCATGAAAGGGTGATTTTGGAAAGAGGGGCCCGCCTACAGGAGGCGCTTCAGGCCGGCAGCGTGATCGCCTTCGATTGGGAGTTGTCTGCCGACGAAGTACGGTTCAGCCAAAATGCAACTGAGATCCTCGGTCTCAACCCGCTTCTCAGTGGGACTGAATGGCTAAAGCACATACATCCTGAAGACCAGCCGCGGGTGGCATCCTGCCTCGACGGTGCTCATCCGGACCGGCCCTCGCATTTGATCGCATTCCGCTGCCGTCGGCCGGATGGTGGTGAAGTCTGGCTGGAACAGATTGCGATCGTCCAGTTCGATTCCGCCGGCAAGCCTGTGCGCATCAATGGACTCACCACGGATGTTACCGAGCGCAAACGTTTCGACGAGGAGCTTTCGCTCGCGTGGAAAACGGCGGAAATGGCCGATCGCGCCAAATCGAGCTTTCTGGCCGCCGCAAGCCATGACTTGCGGCAGCCCTTGCAGACCCTGAAATTCCTGCAGGCAGCGCTTGAGCCGCACCACCCAAGCGGTGAGGCACGCAAACTTGTCGCAGGAATTGGGCAGTCGCTGGACACGATGACCAGCATCCTGTCGAGCCTGCTCGACGTGAACAGGCTGGAATCCGGAAACCTGCGTCCATCCGTGAGCGAGTTTTCCCTGAACGAAATCTTCGAGCCGCTCGCTGCAGACTTCGGCGCCCTTGTGCAGGAAAGAGGGCTCCGGCTGTGCATCGTCGGTTCCGGGCTCATCATCCGCAGCGACAGGCGCATGCTCGCGGAGATGATCCGCAACCTGTTGTCGAATGCGGTCCGATACACCGACAGAGGACGAATTCTGCTTGGATGCCGCCGCGCCGGCGACAATGTTCGCATTGAAGTCTGGGACAGTGGCGTCGGTATCACCGAAGATCAGCTCCCAAAAATATTCGATGAGTACTATCAGGGGAGAGGCGGCGCGGACCGGGGCGGCTTCGGGTTGGGCCTTGCGATCGTGAAGCGGCTCGGAGAACTCCTGGATCACAGGGTCGAGGTGCGCTCAATCGCCGGCAAGGGCACGCGGTTTTTCGTTGAGGTTCCGCGTGGTCGATCCGGTGTCAAGGTGCCGGAGGCAGCGCCGCCGGTGCATCCCTATAATGATGCCTCGCTGGGCAGCGTTCTCGCGATCGAGGACGAGGCGTCCGTGCGCTCGGCGCTCGCAAGACTGTTGAAGATGAAAGGGGTTGAGGCCACCATTGTTGCGACGGCGGCGGAAGCCTTGGAGCTGATCAGGGAGCAGGGCCTGCGCCCGGACGTGCTGCTGTGTGACTACAACCTGCGTGGCTCACCGGATGGTGTCGAGACCATCAGGCACCTGCGTGCGGCCATTGGCCGGAACGTACCGGCCGCCGTGATGACCGGCGACACCAGATTGCAAACGGTGAACTCGATTTCTGCGCAGGGCGTCTCTGTCCTGATCAAGCCCTTCCTGGCCGAAGAGCTTATGCAAGCCTTGAGGAGTCAGGGAGGAGCGCGAGTAACGACCGCGAACTCCTCATTGCAATGATGCGCGATTGACGCGGCGAAGGTTGAAGCCGAGTTCCGCGTGACTGGTCTACGTGACAAGCCTAGGCGCGCGTTCGACGCCGAACAGGGCTCACGCGCGCTTGTTTTCGAAGCATGTGCTGAAAATAGCTGCGCGCAACCGCATCAACCATTGTCGAGACTAATTCATCCGGTCCCAGCGTATCCCGGCGCTTTGCTTCGCGCACATACTCGGCAACTTCTTCATCCAGTTTCAGCCGGCTCGGATCGTCACAAATTGGCGTTGCCGATTGCAGTCGATCGCGCGCGCGCTTGGTTTCGTTGCGTGAGGGCATGAGAAATCTCCAAGATTATTCTTGATTGAGGTCGTTGCGACCTGTTCCCCAAGCCCGATCAATAACGGTCGGTTTTTTCGGGATGCCGGTTGAAATCCGGCTCGGTAGATCGTTCGATAGCTGATGGCAATGTGTCGGGTTCCCGACATAAAGGACAAAAACAGATTGTTCCTTTCGCTGAACCACTGGTTTCCAGTTTGGGTTTCCGGGGCAACTGCCGGCCGATCAACGACGATATCCTGTCCGGTGGCCGCCAGGGCTGGCCCGCGGTCCTGTCCAGCCTGAAGAGCCTGCTGGAGAACGGAGAGGCGCTTGTCATCAAGATGGAGCCGCCAAAGCGGATGCTTGAGGCGCTGAAGAAACTGGGGATCGCGACGCCGTAGCTTTTTCATCGTCATTCCGGGGCGCGCGAAAAGCGCGAACCCGGAATCACGCCGATAACTTCTGGATTCGGGTCTGGGCTTTGCCGCATCCGGAATGACGATCAAGGTTTCGCCACCGGCGCCACGATCCGCCGATAAAGATGCCAGGTCGCGTGACCGAGCACCGGCAGCGTCACCACGAGGCCGAGGAAGTACGGCAGCGCTGAGACGATCAGCAGCACGACGATGATGGCGGCCCATCCGATCATCGGCACCGGGCTCGTCACCACCGCGCGCACGCTGGTGACCATCGCGGTGACGAAATCGACGTCGCGGTCGAGCAGCAGCGGAAACGACACCACGGTCAGCGAGAACAGGATCAGCGACAGCGCCGCGCCGACGGCATTGCCGATGGCGAGGAACAACAGCCCTTCATTGGTGGTGAGCACCACGGTGATGAACTCGTGCAGGCTCGAGAACGAGGCATGGAGCCCGATCAGCAGCGCGATCAGCAGGCGCACCTGGTACATCCAGATCACGAACACGAACAGGGTGACAAAAGCCATCCAGCCGATTTCGCCGCGCGATTTCACCGTCGTCCAGATCGCCGCGGATCGAGAGCGGTTGCCCGGCCTCACGCCGGCGGCTGACTTCATAGAGGCCGGTGGCGACAAACGGGCCGATCAGCGCAAAGCCGGCGGCCAGCGGATAGGCCAGATAGACCATGCCGAACGCCGTGAGACAGAGCATGATCACGATGCCGCCGCCGGCGTAGAGCGCGCCGAACGCGAGCCCGTAAAGCGGCATGGCCTGGAAATCGCGCAGGCCCTGCCCCAGCGCTTCCGCAATGTCGGCGGCCTTGATCCGCCGCACCACCGGATCGATCTTGCCGGAGACGGATGTCATCGGCTTTTCCTCCCAAGCTATTTTCTGGGTATATTTCCGGCGTCACACGCGGGCTGACCCGCGTAAGCTTGCCCGTGAAGCGGGATGGATCGGGTCCGTCGAGAGCCCACCCGTCTCGCTCGTCGTCCCGGGGAGAGGGTGGGAGGGTGCGTCGCAAATTCGGATAATGAAGAGTGCGCGGAGAAGCCCGCTCACCCGGCGCTTCGCGCCGACCTTCGCCGGGACGACGTTCAACCCCAGCGTCCGCAGCTCGCGCCGCAGCACCTTGCCGGTGGCGGTCATCGGCAGGGCGTCGGTGAATTGCACGAAGCGCGGATATTCATGCGCGGCGAGCTGCACCTTGACAAAATCCTGGATCTCGCGCGCCAGCGCCTCGCTCGGCGTAAAGCCCGGCCGCAGCACGATCCACGCCTTGATCGCCTCGGTGCGGATCGGATCGGGAATGCCGACCACCGCCGACAGCGCCACCGCCGGATGCTTCAACAGCGTATGCTCGATCTCGGAGGGCCCGATGCGATAGCCGGCCGACGTGATCACGTCGTCCTCGCGGCTGACGTACCAGAAATAGCCGTCCTGATCCTGCACGCCGAGATCGCCGGTCAGCAAGAATTCGCCGGCATATTTTTTCGCGGTCGCTTCCGGATTTTTCCAGTATTCGATCATGGTGCAGGGGTTGGGTTGGCGCACGCCGATGATGCCGCGTTCGCCGCGCGGCAGTTCCTCGCCCTTCTCGTTGACGATGCGGACGTCGAAGCCCGGCGTCGCCTTGCCCATCGATCCCGGGCGGATCGGAAACAGTCTCGAATTGCTGCCGACCACGAGATTGCATTCGGTCTGGCCGTAGACCTCATGGGCGTCGATGCCGAAGGTCGCGCGCACCCAGTCCAGCAGTTCGGCGCCGAGCGATTCGCCGCCGGTCAGCATGCTGCGCAGCCTGACGCCGGGATGCTTGACTTCCGCCTGCCGCATCAGCTTCAGCGCGGTCGGCGGCAGGAACACGTTGCGCACGGCATGATCGGCCATCAGCGCCATCGCCGCCTGCGGCTCGAATTTGCGGGCGCGGTGCCCGACCACGGGCACGCCGTGATACCAGGCCGGAAACAGCGCATCGAACAGTCCGCCGATCCAGGCCCAGTCGGCCGGCGTCCACATCAGGTCGCCGGGTTTGGGCAGGAAATCGTGCACCATCTCGACATTCGGCAGATGGCCGAGCAGCACGCGATGGGCGTGCAGCGCGCCCTTGGGATTGCCCGTGGTGCCCGACGTGTAGATGATGATGGCGGGATCGTCGGCGGAGGTATCCGTCGTTGCGAAATGTTCGGACGCGGTTTCGATCGCCGACCAGAACGATTTGGCGCCGGCGTGGACGGCCTCGCTGGTGATGTAGATATCCTGCAAGTACGGCAGCCGGTCGCGGATTTTCGACAGCTTCTCCCAGCCGGCTTCGTCGGTCACCACAGCCCTGGCGCCCGAATTGGCGAGACGAAACTCCAGCGCATCCTCGCCGAACAGCGCGAACAGCGGCATCGACACCAGGCCGGAGCGGAACGCGGCCAGATGGGTAATCGGCAATTCCAGCGACTGCGACAGAAACACCGCGACGCGGTCGCCGCGGCTCAATCCGTCGGCCTTCAACACATTGGCGAAGCGGCGCGACAGCGCCTGCATTTCGTCGAACGAGGTGCGCTGCGCGGCGCCGTCCTCATCGACATAGGATCAGCGCCGGCTTGCCGGAGCCGTCGGCATGGCGGTCGCAGCAGGCGGTGGCGATGTTGAACCGCGCCGGGATCTCCCAGCGGAAGTCGCGGTAGAGTTTGGCGTAGTCGCGGGTTTCGGTGAGCATTTCGCCAGGCTAGACGATCGCCGCGCCGGCATAAACCCTCTTGCGTCTTAGCGTCTTGCCTGAACGGCGGCTCAATGGCCGGTGGACTGCCGGTTCATTTCCTCCAAAAGCTCGCGCATGGCATCGAATTGCGTGCCGAAGCCTTTCCAGTCGCCGGACTTCAATCGCTCCACCGCCTGATTGTAGCGATCAAGCGCCTCGCGCGCCTGATTTGCCGCCGGGCCTATAGCGGCGTCTCTTCTGTCGCGCCTGAGGCCGCCGGCGCGGCACCGGGCTCGGCGAAAAGCGCCGACAAGGCCTCGGCAAGCGTCTCCTTCATCACGACATGCTCGCCATAAGCCGCGATGACGCGCTTCAGCTCCGGCAGGTGTCCTTGCTGCGCCCGTAAATAGAGCGGCGATACGTAAAGGATCGAATTCTCGATCGGGATCACAAGCAGGTTCCCGCGTATCACCCGCGAACCCATCTGATTCCACAGCGTGAGTTGTTGCGAGATCTCGGTGTTCTGATTGATCCGCGCCTCGATCTGAAACGGCCCGTAGACGAGCTTGTCCTTGGGGAATTCGTAGACGATCAGCTTGCCATAGTCGGGCGCATCGCAGCGCGCGGCAAGCCACGCGATCATGTTGTCGCGGCGGCTCGGCACCATGGGAAGCATGAGAAAGAACTCGGCCTGCGGCTCGCCGGGCAGCCGCATGATGATATAATAAGGGGTCATCATCGAGGTGCCATCGCCAGCCCGGCTGCCGCGGAAACTGCCAGAGATCCTCGCGGTTATAGAAAACGTCGGCCGCCTCCATGTGGTAGGTCTGATACAGCCGGGCCTGAACCAGGAACATATCCTCGGGATAGCGAATGTGCTTCTGCAAATCCGTGAGGCATCGCCGTAAACGGCTTGAACAAGTTCGGAAAGATGCGCTGGTAGGTCGCGGCAATCGGGTCGCCGGGGTCGATCAGATAGAAATCGACGGTCCCGTTATAGGCATCGACGATGACC
This sequence comes from uncultured Alphaproteobacteria bacterium, assembly GCA_963735835.1. Classification (GTDB taxonomy): domain Bacteria; phylum Pseudomonadota; class Alphaproteobacteria; order Rhizobiales; family Xanthobacteraceae; genus Bradyrhizobium. The sequence goes on from CAVTNA010000027.1 coordinate 77,811, forward strand.
TTCACCGAATTGCGGATGTAGTTGAGGTCGAGATCCTGCGCCGGCTGCGCGGAGGGGAAATAGGAACTCGTCGTGTAGGCGTCCTGCATCCAGAACATTCGGCCGTTGCTGATCACCAGATAGGGATCATGATCGAGCCTGAGGAATGGAGCGATCGTGCGCACCCGCTCCCTGACATTGCGCCGGATCATGATCCGGCTGTCGGTGGTGATGTAGCTTGAGAGAAGCAGGTTCGCGTCGTTGAAATAGTAGGCGAACAGCGTTCGCTCGAACATCGTTCCGATCGGAACGCCGCCGGCGCCGTTATAGGCCGCATAGACGTTGTCTTTTCCCTTCGGATAGTCGAACTCGGGCGTGCTCCCCTTGACGATGACGTAGTCGTCGCTCTCCTCGCCGTAGTAGATGCGAGGTTCGTCGATCTTGGGACCGCCGTCCGCGACAGGAGGAATATCCCGCAAATAGAAGAACGGCAGTCCTTCGGTGCTCAGGCGGGTGACCGGGCTCATCACCGCGCCATTGCCATGAGTAAACAGCACGTGGCGGTTGACCCATGTCTGGGCGTTCGGCGGCAGCAAGGAGGACCGCAGTTCGCGAGCCGAGAGCATCACGCTTTGGTAGGAACCGTCGAGCCAGTAGCGATCGACGTCCAGATCATGGAATTTGTAATAGGTGCGGATCTCCTGCAGCTGGGCGTAGGTATCCGACAAGGGCAGCCAATCCCACAGCCTGATATTTTCGATCGTCGCCTTGTTGGCCTCCAGCGTCTTGAGGGTAAGCCTCTGTTCGGCGGCAAACGGCTTGGCTGCGATCTGATCGAGATTGTAGGCCTGCCTGGTAAGCGCGATGTTGCGCTCGATGTAGGGCTTCTCCAGCTGCAACTCGGTTGGTTTGACGAAAAAATGCCGGAACAGCCCCGGGACGGCGCCGGTCAGCGTGAAAGAGCCGACGCCGACAAGTATGAACGCGGCGACAGGAAGCCGGTAACGTGCGCACCCGGAGATTCGCCCACGCCGCGAACGCCGCGATGATCGAAATCCCGATCAATAGCCACAGGCCGGGCAGCTCGACATGGATATCGGTGTAGCTTGCGCCGACGACGACGCCGTTGTCGCCGTACAGCAGCAGATAGCGGTCAAGACCATAGGACCAGGCCTTCACCGCGAAGAGAAGACCGGCCAGCGCCGAGCCGTGGGCAATCGCTGTCGGCGACATCGATCGGCGGTGAGCGTCGTATTCGATGTCGCCGTGCACCCAGTAGATCGTTCCGGCAAGAAGCGCGCTCAGAACGAGGGTGAGCAGCATCCAGTTCTTGATCAGGATATAGGCGGGCAGTGAAAAGATGTAGAAGCCGATGTCCTTGTTGTAGAGCGGCTCGTCCGCGCCAAATGGCACGTGATAGAGAAACTGCAGGATGACGCCCCAGTTGCCGGCTTCTGCCGCGGCGACCAGCAAAGCGAGCAAACCTGCGCCGCCCGCGACAGCCCGGGACCACGGCAGCCGATCGCGCATCAGCGCGAACAGATCGGGCTGCGACGCAACCGCCCGTCCATGCGGAGGCGGCGACTGCCGGTGCCGGCTGCCGCCGGGCAAAACGCACGGCAAGCAATCCGTTCAGCCAAAGGATGACGGCGGTTGCCGTCAAGGACGGTGAAAAACACCGAGGCTTTGGCGCCGATGCTGGTCAGAAACACCGGCAGATAACCGATCGAGGAAAACCACAGCCAATCGACCAGCAAGTCGCTTGCGAGCCCGAGCAGGAACAGGCAAATGCCGCCGACGATGGCCGCAATGATGAGCCTGACCAAGGCGTTTTGCCGTGGCGCCTTCCGTCCGGGTCCGGCGATCCCGATCGTCATGGTCCGATGATAGCGGAAATGAGGGGCGCTTGCCGCTTGATTCGTGGTGGGTGCCCGAAGTTTGGCGACCGCCAGCGCCCGCAATGGGGCCACACATTCTGCAAGCGGCGAAGGGCTAGGAGGAAAGCGCCGCCTTCACCATGCCGCTGGCCTTGCCGAAATCCATCTGGCCGGCGAATTTCGTCTTCAAGGCGCCGATCACCTTGCCCATGTCCTTCATGCCGGCGGCGCCGGTCTCGGCGATCGCGGCCGAGATCGCGGCCTTGACGTCGTCCTCCGACATCTGCTTCGGCAGATAGGCGGAGATGATCGCGATCTCCTCGCGCTCCGCTGCTGCCAGTTCGGCGCGGCCGCCCTTGTCATACAGCTCGACCAATTCCTGGCGCTGCTTGATCATTTTCTGGAATACGCCGAGCAGATCGGCGTCGCTGAGCGGCGGTTTGCCTTCCCCGCGCGCGGCAATGTCGGCGTTCTTGATGGTCGAATTGACCATGCGCAGGGTGGAAAGCTTGCGCTCGTCCTTGGCCCGCATCGCGTCCTTGACCGCATTATTGATGTCGTCGCGCAGCATCGTCGTCAGTCCTCTCGCGGCCTCGAGGGCCCGGCAGCAGAAGCCCTGATCTAGGCGGTTCGCGGATGAGACAACTCGGTTCCCCCAGGCGATCGGAACCCGAGCCACGGTATCCCCGCTGAAACTTGCCGCGACGGCGCGCCAGAGCAAGAGGCCAGCTGAAAATATGCGCTATTTTGCATGTGAATCCGCGGCTTACGGCTTTGACGCCACGGCACGCGAAGACTATGTAATGCGCTCATGACAACAATAGAAAACGCCTCAGCCTGGCCGGATCACAAACCGACCGCGCTCCTCGTGCTTGCCGACGGCACCGTGCTGGAAGGCTTTGGCCTCGGCGCGCGAAGGCCAGGCGGTCGGCGAAGTCTGCTTCAACACCGCGATGACCGGCTATGAGGAGATCCTGACCGATCCCTCCTATGCCGGGCAGCTCATCACCTTCACCTTTCCGCATATCGGCAACGTCGGCACCAACGACGAAGACATCGAGACGGTGAACATGGCGGCGACGCCGGGCGCGCGCGGCGTGATCCTGCGCACGGCCATCACCGACCCCTCGAACTACCGCGCCACGCGCCATCTCGATCCATGGCTGAAGGCGCGCGGCATCATCGGGCTTTCCGGCATCGATACCCGCGCGCTGACCGCGCTGATCCGCAACAAGGGCATGCCGAACGCCGTGATCGCCCACGCCAGGGACGGCCAGTTCGACCTGCACGGGCTGAAGGAAGAGGCGCGCGAATGGCCGGGCCTCGAGGGCATGGACCTGGTGCCGATGGTGACATCCGCCCAGCGTTTCACCTGGGACGAAACGCCGTGGGTGTGGGACAAGGGTTTCGGCCGGCAGACCGCGCCGGAGTTCAATGTCGTCGCCATCGACTACGGCATCAAGCGCAACATCCTGCGGCTGCTGGCCGGCGAAGGCTGCAAGGTCACGGTGGTGCCGGCGACCACGTCGGCCGAAGACATTCTGGCGATGAAGCCCGACGGCGTGTTCCTGTCGAACGGCCCCGGCGATCCCGCCGAGACCGGCAAATACGCGGTGCCGGTGATCCAGAAGGTGATCGACTCCGGGCACGCCGACCTTCGGCATTTGCCTCGGCCACCAGATGCTGGGCCTGGCGGTCGGCGCCAAGACCAAGAAGATGCATCAGGGCCATCACGGCGCCAATCATCCGGTCAAGGACGAGACCACCGGCAAGGTCGAGATCACCTCGATGAACCACGGTTTTGCGGTGGATCAGGCGACCCTGCCCAAGGGCGCCACCCAGACCCACGTCTCGCTGTTCGACGGCTCCAATTGCGGCATCCAGCTCGACGGCAAGCCGGTATTCTCGGTGCAGTATCACCCCGAAGCCTCGCCCGGCCCGCGCGACTCGCATTATCTGTTCAGGCGGTTTGCGGATCTGATGCGGGCGAACAAGAGCGCGTAAGGGTGCTCCAGCCATTACGGCCTTAGCCGTCATTGCGAGGAGCGCAAGCGACGAAGCAATCCATCCCTTGGACGAAGCCCGGCCATCGACAATGGCAGGATTTGCCGTGTACGCCGGCTTCAATTAGTATGATGACTGTCATCAGTAAGCAGCGGGGAACACCTCATGGACGATGCCGTCGCCCGCAAAAGTCGAATACGGCGTGACGCCGACGAAAGTCATGGCAGGCATGGCGGGGATCGATTTCGTCCGCGCCATCTTCGACGGCAGCTTGCCGGCGCCGCCGATCATGCAGGGCATCGAACCCTTCAATTCCACCGCCGAGCCGGGCGTGGTGGTGATGCACAGCACGCCCGCCTTCCGGCACTACAATCCGATCGGCTCGGTGCACGGCGGCTATGCCGCGACGCTGCTGGATTCCGCGATGGGGCTCGCGGTCCACACCATGCTGCCGCCGGGAACCGGCTACACCACGCTCGAATTCAAGATCAGTTTCGTCAGGGGCATGACCGAGGATACCGGGCCGGTGCGATCGGAAGGCCGCATCCTCAATGTCGGCCGCCGCACCGCGACCGCTGAGGCGCGCATGACCGACGCCAAGGGTCGCCTGCTGGCGCACGCCACCACGACCTGCCTGGTGTTCGAGATTGCGAAAGAGACGTGAGCCGCTTGCACCGGCAGCGCCATCGCGGACCGCGTTGTCCTGGCCGCCATATCGTGCTCGAATGGCCCATCAAACAAATATGGGAAACGCCCGATGACTTCAGCCAAATCAGACATGACCATCCGCGACGTGCGCGTGACCATGCTGCGCATGCCCTGGGCCGACGATCCCTGGCTCAAGGGCCATGCGCTCGGGCAGACGCGCGACATTCTGATTTGCGATGTCGAGACCGCCGGCGGCGTCACCGGAATGGGCTATCTGTTTCTGTTCCGCCCCGGCATGAAGTCGATCGCGGCCTGTCTCGACGAATGCGTCATCCCGCGCGTCAAGGGCAAGGACGCCACCGCGATCGAGGCGATCTGGCGCGATCTGTGGACCGCGACCATGACCTATGGCCGCGGCGGCATCGCCGCGATGGCGATGTCGGCGCTCGACATCGCGCTGTGGGACGCGGTGGGCAAGCGCGCCGGCCTGCCGCTGCACCGGCTGTGGGGCCACTACCGCTCGCAAATTCCGATCTACGGCTCGGGCTGCTTCCGCGGCGCCGGCGGCGACGGCATGATCGAGAAGGCGCTGCACTTACGTGAAGCAGGGCTACAAGGCGATCAAGATGCAGGTCGCGCATGTGCATACGCCTGGCGCAGGACCTCGACAATGTGCGCCGCATGCGCGAGGCGCTCGGGCCCGACATCGACATCATGATCGACGTCAACATGGGCTGGAGCGCGGATGTCGCGATCGAGATGGGACGCAAGTTCGAGCAGTACGACATCTACTGGCTGGAGGAGCCGGTGCCGGCCGACGACTTCGCCGGCTACCAGCGCATCGCGGCCGCGCTCGACATGCGCGTCGTCGGCGGCGAGACCCATTTCACGCGCTACGACCTGCGGCCGTTCTTCCTCAATCCCTGCCTGCCGATCCTGCAGCCCGACCCGATGCGCGGCGGCATGACGGATCTGCGCAAGATCGCCGCGCTCGCCGACACCTGGGGCATCACCATCGCGCCGCATCTGTTTCCCGAACTGAACGTGCACCTGCTGGCCTCGATCCCGAACGGCATCTGGTGCGAGAATATGGGGCTGATCGACGATCTCTGGGTCGATCCGCCCGAGATCGCCAATGGCATGATCACGGCGCCGGAGCGGCCCGGACACGGGCTGAAATTCAAGGAAGAGGTGCTGAAGTTCAAAATCTAGGGGAACGGTTTTCGAGCGGCACAGACCGGCCGGTTGAGCTTGTCCAGGGAGACCGAAGGGAACGTTGAGGCGCTGACATCGGTTGAAGCAGCCGCCGATCCTCGAGCGCGCCAGGAGAACTGCCATGTCGGTCGTCAGCGAGACCTCAAACCGCTCACCTTCGTGTTCGCAGACGACGGCCTGGTGCCGAACAATCCGATGCCCTTTCTGGTCTACAAGGCCGCGATCGACGTCGCCAACGCCCATCCCGAAAAGACCATCGAGGGGCTGTTCGGCGCCAATGGCTGGGGCGATATGTGGCGCAACGGCGTCTACGATTATCTGCACTACCACGCCACGGTCCACGAAGCGCTCGGCATCGCACGCGGCCACGCCCGGGTGCGCTTCGGCGGCGACAGCGGCAAGGAATTCGAGATCGCCGCCGGCGATGTCGCCATCCTGCCCGCCGGCACCGGGCATCAGTGCCTGTCCGCGAGCCCTGATTTCTCCGTGGTCGGCGCCTATCCGCCCGGTCGCCAGGATGCACGTCACGCTGCCGACGCCGGAACATCATCGCCAGGCCCTGAAAACAATTCCGGCGGTCAAATTGCCGAAGACCGATCCGGTGATGGGAGCGAACGGACCGCTGGTGAGGCTGTGGAAGAACAGCGGCGGCTGATGTCCCGCTGATGCAGCACCAGGCAAAATCCCGGCGACAATTCCCTGTGCATTTGCGGAGAGGGCCATGACAGCCTACGACGATCAGAATGTGTTTGCCAAACCTCCGCGGTGAAATCCCTTGCCACAGGGTCTACGAGAACCAGCGCACACTGGCCTTTCTGGACGTCATGCCCCGCTCGCCCGGTCACACACTCGTCATACCCAAGGCTGCGGCGCGCGGGATCCTCGACGTCGCGGCGGATGACTTCGCGGAAGTGGCGCGGACCGCAAAGAAAATAGCCGTCGCCGCGGTGAAGGCGTTTGATGCGGAAGGGATCATCGTGCAGCAGTTCAGCGAGGCCGCCAGCGGACAGGTGGTTTTTCACCTGCATATGCACGTGATGCCGATGAGGACAGGCGTCGAACTGCTGCCGCCGCAGAGCCGTCGGGAAGAGACGGCAATACTCGAAGATCACGCGGCAAGAATGATGGCCGCACTGAGGGACTAGCGCCCGCGGACGCAGGCTGGCGTCGAAGGCACGGGCGTCAGACGCCGAGGTAGCGCTGCAGGACGTCCGGCTGCGCCTTGATCTCCTGCGCCGGGCTCTCATGGACGATGTGCCCGTTGTTGATGATGTAGACGCGCTGCGCCAGCGCCAGCGTCGCCGCCAGATTCTGCTCCACCAGCATGATGGTCAGGCCCGCCGCGGCGAGATTGCGGCACGTGGTCATCAAATCGCGGACGATGACCGGCGCGAGCCCCTCGAACGGCTCGTCCAGCAGGACGATCTTGGGGTCGCGTACCAGCGCGCGCGCGATCGCCAGCATCTGCTGCTCGCCGCCCGACAAATCGGTGCCGCGGTTGCCGCGCCGCTCCTTGAGCCGCGGGAACATCTCGTAGATGCGGTCGAGCGGCCAGCGCTTCGACGCCGTCAATCCGGCGAGAACGAGGTTTTCCTCGACGTTGAGGCTGCCGAAGATCCGGCGTTCCTCGTGCACGAGTTGCATGCCCGCCTGCGCGATGGCGTGGCTCTTGCGCCCGGCAATGTCGGCGCCATCGAGCAGCACCGTGCCGCTGCGCGGCGTCAGAACGCCCATCAGGCTCTTCAGGGTCGTGCTCTTGCCGGCGCCGTTGCGGCCGAGCAGGGCCACGACCTCGTTGCGCCCGACCCGCAGCGAGACGTCGAACAGGATGTGGGAATCCCCGTAATAGCTGTTCAGGCCGTCGACCTCGAGCAGGTTCATGCCGCAAGCACTCCATGCACGCCGCCGAGATAGGCTTCCTGCACCGCCGCGTTGTTCTTGATCTCCTCCGGCGTGCCCTCGACCAGCACGCGGCCTTCCTGCAGCACGGTGATGCGTTCGGCCAGTTCGAACAGCGCATCCATGTCGTGATCGATGACGATCATGGTGCGGCCCCGGCTGATCGATTTGAGCAGCTTGACGGTTTCCACCCGCTCGCGCGGGCTCATGCCGGCGAGCGGCTCGTCGAGCAGCAGCAGGCTCGGTGAGGTCGCGAGCGCCAATCCGATTTCAAGCCGCCGCTTCTCGCCATAGGCGAGCTGCGACACCGGCGTATCCGACCGCGCGGAAAGATCCACCAGATCGAGGGTGCGCTCCACCGTTCGTTCAGTCCCGGGAATCTTGTCCAGGCTGCGGAACAGATCGAGCCGGAATTTCCCGCGCAGTTCGGCGAGCGCGGCGATGACGATATTTTCGCGGACCGTCAGGCCGGTGAACAGCTGGTTGACCTGGTAGCTCTTGGTCAGGCCGAGCTGACAGACGCTGGTAACGTTCATGCCGGTGATATCGCGTCCGTCAAACATGATCTTGCCGGAGGTCGGCCGGATTTCGCAGGTCAGCATCTTGAAGAAGGTCGTCTTGCCGGCGCCGTTGGGTCCGATGATGCCGCGCAGTTCGCCGCGATTGACCGCAAAATCGATATCGCTGTTGGCGACGAGGCCGCCAAAGCGCTTGGTCAGGCCGACTCGCCTGCAGGATCGGACCGGAATGATCGTCGCCCGCGCGGCGGCGCACCGCCGCCTTCGCCGGCGCTCGGATGACCAATGCTTCGGCGGCGTTCGGCTCTCCCGCGGGGACGACGCTTGGCTCAGCCACCGCCTCCGCCGCGCCGGGACTTTTCCGGAGACCGCCGGAAATCCAGCCGTAGAGGTCTTCGAGACCACCGACGATGCCGCGGCGCAGGAAGCAGACCAGCAGCACGAAGACGACGCCAAGCACCAGTTTCCACGCCGCGCCGAGCCCGAGCGCCGCCTGCAGGAAGTCCTGCAGGAACAGCCAGATCGTCGCGCCGACCAGCGGGCCGAACAGCGTGCCCCTGCCGCCGATCGCGGTCTGCATCACGAGCTGACCCGAGGTGTCGAAGGTGAAAGGCGTCGGGCGGCATGAAGGCCTGCAGGACGCCGAGCAGGCCGCCGGCGAACCCGGCATAGGCGGCCGCGATCACGAAGGCCGCGAGCTTGTAGCTGTGGATGTTGTGCCCGACGGCCGTCGCGCGCAGCGGATTGTCCCGGATCGCGCTCAGGATCGCGCCGACCGGGGAACGCACGATCCGCAGCGCGATCACGATGCCGATGAAATAGCACAGCGCGAGAAACTGATAGAGCGACCAGCCGGTGGTGAAGTGAATGGTCGTGAAGCCGAGATTGAAGGCTCGGCGTCGGCACGCCGGGCAGGCCGTTCTCGCCGCCGGTCCAGTCCGCCAGCGGATTGAACTCGACGAAGAAGAACACTTCCGCGATCGCCACCGTGATCATGGCGAAGTAGATGCCGGTGCGCCGCAGCGCGATCAGCCCGACCAGATAGCCGACGGCGGCCGCCGCGATCATGCCGATGATCAGCGCCAGGCACGACATAGGGAAATCCCGCCTGGGTCAGAAGATAGGCCGCGACGAAGCCGCCGGTGCCGTAGAAGGCCGATTGGCCGAACGACAACAGCCCGGTGAAGCCGAACAGGATATCGAAGCCGATGCCGAACAGGCCCCAGACCAGGATCCGGTTCACGGTATTGGGCGCAAATCCGAGATGCGGCAGCACGAACGGCGCCACGATCAGGCCGATCGCGGTCAGCGTCTCGATCAGGAATGGGCGTTGCTTGAGCATCAGGCGACCACGTTCATTCGCGGCCCTGCACGCCAAGCAGGCCGTGCGGCCGCACCACCAGCACCAGCGTCATCACCGCAAACAGCATCACGTAGGCGTAGCCGGGATTGAACATCGAGGTGACGCTGATGATCTCGCCGGCGATCAGGCCGCCGAGCACGGCGCCCGGAAACGAGCCGACGCCGCCGATCACCACCACCACGAAGGTCTCGACCAGGATGTCGTCGCCGACGCCCGGGGTGAGCGAGACGACCGGCGCGTTGACGATGCCGGCGAAACCGGCGGCCATCGCGCCGATCCCGAATACGATCATGAAGACGCGGTGGACGTTGATGCCGAGCGAGTCGACCATCACGGCATCCTCGATGCCGGCGCGCACGATCATGCCCAGCCGGGTGCGGTAAAGAACGAGGAACAGCGCGCCGAGCGCGACCGCGACGATGCCGACGACCGCAAGGCGGTAGGTCGGGTAATACATGAAGCCGAGCGAGGTAATGCCTCGAAACAACGGCGGCGGCGGCACCAGTTTCGACTCGCTCGAGAAGAACAGACGCACGATCTCGACGAGGCAGATGCCGAGCCCGAAGGTGACGAGAAGCTGGTCTTCATGCGGCCGATGATAGAAGTGGCGGATGATGACGCGCTCCATCACCACGCCGACCACCATGACGAACAGCGAGCCGGCGATCACCGCGACGACGTAGGAGCCGGTATATTCGTAAGCGACGTAGCCGGCATAGCCGCCGAGCATGAACATCGCGCCGTGCGCGAGATTGAGCACGCCCAGCGTGCCGTAGATGATCGTCAGCCCGGAACTGATCAGCGCCAGCAACGCGCCGAGCGCCAGCCCGTTGAACAGCTGCGAAATGAAATTCGGCCAATTGATCATGACGGGCAATCACCGGGCTCGGTGACAGAGCGGCCGCATTGCGCCGCACTTGCGCAAAAACAGGCGCCGCGGGCAGCGAGAACTCTGCCCACGGCGCCGAGAGCTCGCTGTCGCTCAGGTGTAGTCGCCGAGATTGCAGCCGAACGCGTCCGGCTTCTGCATCAGCCCGGCGCCGGGCACGATTTCGACGACGTCGTAGTAGTCCTCCTTGTTCTTCATGTCCTTCGGCGTCTTGCCCTTGACGATGATCACCGGGCCGCACCAGCTGGTGGTCTTCCTTGCGGAAATACACCTCGCCGACGGTCGACTGAATCTTGCGGCCGGCCTCGTACGACTTGATGACGTCGGGCGGATAGAAGCTGCCGGCGTTCTCCACGGCCTCCGCCCAGAGCGCGAATTCCATGTAGGCGTTGTTCGCGCCCCATTCCGGCTTGTAGCCGTACTTCTTCTCGAACGCCTCGACGAACATCTTGGCGAGCGGATACTTGTCCTCGAGCGTCCACCAGAAGTCGGTCGCGGCATAGACGCCGGCCATCAGATCGCCGCCGACCTCGCGGGCGAGGAACGGCATCTGGTACGGCACCACTAGCTTCATCTTGTCGAGCATGCCGAACTGCTTGGCCTGCTGGGTCGACAGCACGGCGTCGTGGCCCCAGTTGACGTTGATCAGCACGTCGGCGCCGGAATTGGCGACGTTGAGCAGATAGGAGGAATAGTCGGGCGCGCCGAGCGGCGCGACCTGGTTGGTCGCCGTGGTCCAGCCGGCGGTCGCGAGATAGTCCTGCATCGACTTCGTGACGGTGTGACCATAGGTGTAGTCCGGCGTCAGATAGGCGGCCTTCTTGTTCTTGCCGAAGGTCTTGACGACGATCGGGCCGATCGCGGCCGCGGCCGTCTGGCCGTAGAAGCACTGGCGGAAACCGTAGCGCACGCAGTCCTTGCCGGTGGTGTCGTTCGATCCGGAAATGCCGGCAGACGTACAGCACCTTCTCGCGCTGCGCGAGCTTGTTGAGCGCGACCGCGACCGCGCTCGACGTGCGAGCCGGTCATCAGCACCGCCTTGTTCTCGGTGATGAAGCGCTGCTGCGGCCTGCACCGCCTCGTTCGGCTTGGCGGCGGAATCGGCGACGCCGAATTTCAGCTTCCTTGCCGAGCACGCCCTTGGTGGTCTTCGGCGATATCTTCTTGATCAGCTCGTGGCCGCTGTTGATGTGCTCGATCGCGAGCTGATAGCCCTTGAGTTCGTCCTCGCCCTGCAGCGCGTAGGTGCCGGTGCGCGGCACGGAAATGCCGATGAACACCGAGGAGCCGGATGAACCGGCCGGATAGGTGCCGATCGCCGGATGGTCTTCGGCGAACGCCGGACCCAGCATGGTTCCCGGCAGCAGCGCGCCACCGACAAGGCCCGCGCCGGCCTGCAACAGGGTACGGCGCGACACGCTCGCATTCACATCCTGTTCAACAAATTTGCTTTTCATGACGGATAATCCTCCCGAAGATATTTTTTGCGTGCGCCCAGCCGAGGCCCGCTGGATCAGTCGGCGAGAACGCCCGTAGAGCGCCAATCCGGACGTGCGTTGCCGCCTAGAAATTCGCTTCGCATCAATTCTGTCAATGTCACTTTCGTCGAAGAAGTCCAGCATTTGCTGGTCATTCATATCGTATTACGATATATTGAACTTTATGCTATGATTGACGCGGCCGGGACAGCCGTCGCGCCTTGTAGCGGCCATCGAAGATAGCGGCTAACAGGCACGAACCAAGATGCTGCGAAACTGCAACAGCTGCGACACTGCCGGCGGGGAAGCGACGCATCGTGGCGAGCCAAGGCATCACGAGCTCGGAGCGCACCCGCACGGCACCGCGGCAAAGTCTTGAGCGTTCGCGCGCCGAGAACGTCCTGAAGGAATTGGCGGCCGAGCTGACCGGAGAAGATCCGCCGAGAGGAAGATGGGTTCCGCCCAGCAACCTGCTGCGAAAGCTCAGCTACAAGGACCTGCAGGCCACCCGGAACTGCGGTCCGCAAACCACCGACTGAAATCGTCCGATGGGCCGGTTCGCAGGGGATAGTCATCGAGCGACCGTTCCACGCCGGCAAGTCGTTGTCGGCAATGTGGCGAGATATCATCGCCAGATCCTCGACGGGGCAATTCAGCAACGGCGGAAATCGCGGAAGCGCTGGAAAAATCGTCCGCCGGAAAAACACGCGAATTCCCGTCGCATTTCAGAACCTTCTCGTGAAGGCGTTGAACGAAACCGGGCGTGATCTAGCCGGGCCGGGCGCGCTTCACCCGGACTGCACTGCGGGCGAGCGGAAATTAGGCGCGGCCATTCGCCGATGCTATAGCTCGTCGCCGTAACATGCAGGCGGGGCGCTGGATGCTGCAATCGAAACGGCAAAAGTCGCGCAAGGCGCCGGTCCGGTCGGGCAAAAAGCGAACCAGGAATCACGCATTTCACAACGTCGATTACGAAGCGCTCGCCCAATTTCGCTTTCAGCTACGGAGATTTCTGTCGTTCAGCGAGGCGGCCGCCCAAAAGGCCGGGCTAACGCCGCAGCACCATCAGGCGCTTCTCGCCGTCAAGGGTTTTTCCGGCACAGAGCCCGTTTCCGTCGGCGACCTCGCGGAATTCCTTCTGGTTCGGCATCACACCGCCGTCGAACTGGTCGACCGCATGACCAAGCTCGGGCTGCTCGGGAGGATCGCGGATGACGACGACAGCAGGCGCATCCTGGTGAGATTGACGCGAAAGGGCGAACAGAAATTGCGCACGCTTTCGAAGATAAATTTCGAAGAACTGCGGGCAGCCAGGCCCCGCCTTGACCAGGATATTGCGGTCGTTCCGGCGGTCTCGGAAGGGCTAGCACGAACGCCACCGAGCATCCGCGACGCTCGGCGGATTCCGGTCGGCTCGAAGCCCGCGCTTCTCCTCGTCGACGGAAGCGGAAGAACGACGCTACGCCGCGTTGCTGCCTTCCTGGCGGCTGGCCTCGAACAGGAACCAGGTGCGGCGCTCGGTTTCGTCGATGAAGGTCTCGAGCAGTCCGGCGGTGCCGGAATCCTCGTTGTCGTCGGCGAGCTTGTGCGCCTTGCGCATCGCGGCGGCCATGTGCTTGTTGTCTTCCATCAGTTCGCGCAGCATCTCGCGCGGCGGCACATAGCTCTCATTGTTGTCCTGGATGGTCTGCATTTTACCAATCTGCCCGATCGAGCGCAGCGTGGTGCCGCCAAGCTTGCGAACCCGCTCGGCCAGTTGATCGGTGGTGGCGAAAATCGCCTCCGATTGCTCGTCGAGCATCAGGTGATAGTCGCGGAAATGCCGGCCGCTGACGTGCCAGTGAAAATTCTTGGTCTTCAGATAAAGCGCAAAGGCGTCGGCCAGCAGCGTGTTGAGCGACGCGGAGATCTTGTCGACCGCTCGCTTGCGGCATGTCGGTCGGGGTATCGAGATCGGGGGATACTTTGTCGGACCTGGCTTTGCTCACGATGCACCTTCCTGTTAGGAAACCGGACTGTTGACGGCATGGACAGCGGCCGCCGGACCATCTAACGCATCAGCTTCATGCCGGTTCCGTTGCCGGAACCCATTTTGCCGGACGCCTTCGACCATGGACGACTGGATCGATTATTACGATTCCACGCATACGATTTATGCGAGCAGGCGGCATCGCGACCTGCATTTTCAGCTGATCGCGCGGGATATCATCGGCTACATCTCATCCGCCAGACGCGGTGGTGCTGGATTATGCCTGCGGCGAAGCGCTGTCGGCGCGCCAAGGTGGCGGAGGCCTGCGGCCAGCTGATCCTGGCGGAGCCCGCGCCCGGCGTGCGCGGCCGGCTGATCGCCCGTTTTGCCCCGAACACGAAAATCCGGGTGCGTTCGCTCGATGACGTGCAGGAAAATGCCGGAGAAGTCGGTCGATCTCGCGGTGATGAATTCGGTGGCCCAGTACATGACGTCGGCCGAACTCGATGCCGCGCTCGCGGTGATCAAGCGGCTCTTGAAACCCGGCGGCCGGCTGGTTCTGGGCGATATCCTGCGCCCGGAGGTCGGCATGGCGCAGGGACGTGATCGCGCTGCTGCGCTTTGCCTGACAGCCACGGCTTCCTGCGGGACGCCGTGATCGGACTGGTCTCGCACCGCGCTGTCGGACTACCGGCAATTGCGCGCGCGCGTCGGGCTGCAGCGCTACAGCGAAACCGAGATGATCGCGAAGCTCGCCGCGAGCGGATTTACCGCCTCGCGCGCGCCTTTCAATATCGGGCACAATCCGTGGCGGATGACGTTCGTGGCGCGGCACGCCCTGAGTGCCGCGCGCGGGTTAGGGTTAATAACCGGTAAACGTGGCTCACCGCGGCGTGATCGGCGATGATCGAAGCGGCCCGGTGGCGGAAAGCGTCGACGCGAGAGCAGTGCATCGCTCTTTATCCTGGTTCAAATCCAGGCCGGGCCTCCACGCTTCGCCCTGACAGGCTCCGCGTGGCGCAGCCACGCCGGACCGGCAGGGCAAAGCGTGTCCGGCGTAGCTTGAGCCAAGCGAAAGCGTAGACGGACTGGAACCTCCCCCTAACCCGAAGCGCGAAGACAGACCCAAAATGCCGGTTGATTGGGCCTTTAAGGGCCTTTCGCGGGTGCGGAATCTGGTCTAAAGACCACCCGCGCGCGAGGGCAACCTGGCGCTCTGCTCAAGGGACGCGCAGCATGCGCGCCCTTTTTTGTGCCCAATTCCCTGTTCCCCGTGAGACTTGATGCCCAAAAGAACCGACATCTCCACCATCCTGATCATCGGCGCCGGTCCCATCGTGATCGGCCAGGCCTGCGAGTTCGATTATTCCGGCACCCAGGCGGTCAAGACCCTGAAGGACGAGGGCTACCGCATCGTTCTCGTCAATTCCAATCCGGCCACGATCATGACCGATCCGGAACTGGCGGATGCCACCTATATCGAGCCGATTACGCCGGAAATCGTCGCCAAGATCATCGAGAAGGAACGTCACGTCATTCCCGGCGGGTTCGCGCTGCTTGCCGACCATGGGCGGACAGACCGCGCTGAACTGCGCGCTGTGCGCTGCGCAAGCAGGGCACGCTGGCGAAATTCGACGTCGAGATGATCGGCGCCACCGCCGAGGCCATCGACAAGGCGGAGGATCGCGGCCGTTTCCGCGAGGCCATGACCCGGATCGGGCTGGAGACGCCGCGCTCGGTGCAGGTCAAGAATTTGCCGGACGCGCTGCGGGCGCTCGACGACATCGGCCTGCCCGCGATCATCCGCCCCTCCTTCACCATGGGCGGCACCGGCGGCGGCATCGCCTACACCAAGGCCGAATTCATCGAAATCGTCGAGCGCGGCATCGACGCTTCCCCCACCGACGAAGTGCTGATCGAGGAAAGCGTGCTGGGGTGGAAAGAGTTCGAGATGGAGGTGGTGCGCGACAAAAACGATAATTGCATCATCATCTGCTCGATCGAGAACCTCGATCCGATGGGCGTGCATACCGGCGATTCCATCACGGTCGCGCCGGCGCTGACGCTGACCGACAAGGAATACCAGATCATGCGCGACGCCTCGCTGGCGGTGCTGCGCGAGATCGGGGTGGAGACCGGCGGCTCCAACGTGCAGTTCGGCGTCAATCCGGCCGACGGCCGCATGGTCGTGATCGAGATGAACCCGCGGGTGTCGCGTTCCTCGGCGCTGGCCTCGAAGGCTACCGGATTTCCGATCGCAAAAGTCGCCGCCAAGCTTGCGGTCGGCTACACGCTCGACGAGATCGCCAACGACATCACCGGCGGCGCGACGCCGGCTTCGTTCGAGCCGACCATCGATTACGTCGTCACCAAGATTCCGCGCTTTGCGTTCGAGAAATTTCCCGGCGCCTCGACCACGCTGACCACCTCGATGAAGTCGGTCGGCGAAGTGATGGCGATCGGCCGCACCTTCCAGGAGAGCCTGCAGAAGGCGCTGCGCGGCCTGGAAACCGGTCTCACCGGGCTCGACGAGATCGAGATCGAGGGCCTCGGCCGCAGCGACGACAAGAACGCGATCCGCGCCGCATTGGGCACGCCGACGCCGGACCGTCTCTTGCAAGTCGCGCAGGCGATGCGGCTCGGCTGGAGCAATGAGGAGATCTTCACCTCCTGCAAGATCGATCCGTGGTTTCTGGCTGAAATGCGCGGCATCGTCGAGATGGAGAGCAAGATCAAGAGCAGCGGCCTGCCCGCCAACGCGTTCGGCATGCGGACCCTGAAGGCGATGGGCTTTTCCGACGCGCGGCTGGCGGTGCTGACCGGGACGTCGGAGGCCGAAGTGACGGCGCAGCGCCAGGCGCTCGGGGTTCGCCCGGTATTCAAGCGCATCGACACCTGCGCGGCCGAGTTCGCCTCGCCCACCGCCTACATGTATTCGACCTATGAATCGCCGTTCGCAGGCGCGCCCGGCGGACGAGAGCGCGCCATCCGACAAGACCAAGGTCATCATTCTCGGCGGCGGACCCAACCGGATCGGCCAGGGCATCGAATTCGACTATTGCTGCTGCCATGCCTGCTTCGCGCTGCACGACGCCGGTTATGAAACCATCATGATCAACTGCAATCCGGAAACGGTATCGACCGACTACGACACCGCCGACCGCTTGTACTTCGAGCCGCTGACATCGGAGGACGTGCTCGAAATCATCGCAACCGAGCGGCAGAACGGCACCCTGCACGGCGTGATCGTGCAGTTCGGCGGCCAGACGCCGCTCAAGCTCGCGCGCGCGCTGGAAGCGGCCAATGTGCCGATCCTCGGCACCTCGCCCGACGCCATCGACCTCGCCGAAGACCGCGACCGCTTCAAGCGCGTGCTCGACAAGCTGCACCTGAAGCAGCCGAAGAACGGCATCGCCTATTCGGTCGAGCAGGCGCGGCTGGTGGCCGCCGATCTCGGGCTGCCGCTGGTGGTGCGTCCGTCCTACGTGCTCGGCGGCCGCGCGATGCAGATCATCCGCGAGGAAAACCAGCTCGGCGACTACCTGCTCGGCACGCTGCCGGAGCTGGTGCCCGGCGACGTCAAGGCGCGCTATCCCAACGACAAGACCGGGCAGATCAATACCGTGCTCGGCACCAACCCGCTATTGTTCGACCGCTATCTGTCCGACGCCATCGAGATCGACGTCGACTGCCTGTGCGACGGCAAGGAAACCTTCATCGTCGGCATCATGGAGCATATCGAGGAAGCCGGCATTCACTCCGGCGACAGCGCATGCTCGCTGCCGCCGCATTCGCTCGACGCCCGGATGATTTCCGAGCTCGAGCGGCAGACCCGCGAGCTGGCGCTCGGCCTCGACGTGGTCGGACTGATGAACGTGCAGTACGCCATCAAGGACGGCGACATCTACGTGCTCGAGGTCAATCCGCGGGCGTCGCGCACGGTGCCGTTCGTCGCCAAGGTGATCGGCATGCCGGTGGCGAAGATCGCGGCCCGACTGATGGCCGGCGAGAAGCTCAAGGACTTCAAACTGAAGAAGCGCAAGCTCGGCCATGTCGGGGTCAAGGAGTCGGTGTTTCCGTTCGCCCGCTTCCCCGGCGTCGATACCGTGCTCGGTCCGGAGATGCGCTCGACCGGCGAGGTGATGGGCATCGACCGCTCGTTCGAGATCGCGTTTGCCAAGAGCCAGCTCGGCGGCGGCACCCGCGTGCCGCGCAAGGGCACGGTGTTCGTTTCAGTCCGCGAGATCGACAAGGTCAGGATCGCCGAGGCGGTGCGGCTGCTATTTTCGCTTGGCTTCAAGGTGATGGCCACCTCGGGGACGCAGCGCTTCCTGTCCGATTTCGGGGTGCCGACCGAAAAGGTAAACAAGGTGCTGGAGGGGCGGCCGCATATCGTCGACGCCATCATGAACGGCGACATCCAGCTGGTCTTCAACACCACGGAGGGGCCACAGGCGCTGGCCGACAGCCGCTCGCTACGACGAGCTGCCCTCTTGCATAAAGTGCCATATTACACCACTCTTTCAGGTGCCGTGGCGGCAGCCCAAGGCATCCGCGCCTATCTGGGCGGAGACCTTGAGGTCCGCACGCTGCAGAGTTATTTTTCCGAATCCTGATCTTTGGCGGGCCTTCAGGGGCCGGCTAACCGATTGGCAATAAAGCCGGCAGTGGCTGGAACTCACCGGCCATGCGGATGTTCTGTTTCGGCGCCCGGTCGCCCCGAAATTGCAATCTGAAAAACGTCTCGCGCGGGCCCCGAAATGGCTCGCGCGATTGAAGGACAAGAGAGATGATGGAAAAGGTTCCGATGACCGCCGGCGGCTATGCCGCCCTCGAGATCGAATTGAAGCAGCGCCAGTCGGTGGAGCGTCCGCGCATCATCGAGCATATCGCGGAAGCGCGCTCGCATGGCGACCTTTCGGAGAACTCGGAATATCACGCCGCGAAGGAAGAGCAGTCCCATAACGAAGGCCGGATCGCCGAGCTGGAGGACAAGCTGGCGCGCGCCGATATCATCGACATCTCCAAGCTCTCCGGCGACACCATCAAGTTCGGCGCGACCGTCACGCTGGTCGACGAGGACACCGACAAGAAAGCGGTGTGGCAGATCGTCGGCGAGCCGGAGGCCGACGCCAAGAAGGGCCGCATCTCCATCACCTCGCCGCTGGCGCGCGCGCTGATCGGCAAGAAGAAGGGCGCGTCGGTGGAAGTCGTCGCACCCGGCGGCGCCAAGGCCTACGAGATCACCAAGATCGAGTGGCGCTAGAACGGGATATTCGAATTTTGAAAGTGGCGCGGGGTCGGGACCATCTCCCGACCTTTTGCTTTGTGGCGCTTCGTTGACAGCGCTGTGATACCGACATCGGCATCATCGTTCGCAGCCGCGCTACCAACACTTTGCACGCCGCATTATTCCTATGCTGCTTTGCGAAACGCCGCCGATTTTCTTGTCGCGACATGCTTTCCCTCCGCGCCGCGACAGGATAGAATCGGACGCGTCAAAACATTTCCGGGGGGAACCACAATGACCGAAACACTCGCGGCATGGACGCCGCGCGTCTTGAGCGTACTGCGCATTTACACCGGACTATTGATGCTCCAGCACGGCACGGCGAAAGTTCTCGGCTTTCCGGCGGTGCCGATTTTCGCCAATGTCCAGATCAATTCGCTGTTCGGAGTGGCCGGGATGATCGAACTGATCGGCGGCTGCCTCTTACACGTCGGCCTGTTCACGCGGCCGGTCGCCTTCATTCTCTCGGGCTGACGGCGGTCGCCTATTTCATGGTCGCATGCGCCCAAGGGATTCTATCCGGCTATTGAACGGCGGCGAATCGTCTCGCTCGTTTGCTTCGTTTTCCTCTATTTCGCGTTCGCGGGCGCCGGGCCGTGGAGCGTCGACGCCACGATGAAGACGCAAATGATGGTCGCCGAACCGTCAGACAGGCACGAGTTTGCCGCTCGCGCTGGCACTTGGGCGCGGCTTGTCTTTGAAGTATGGGCACCCGTCGCGCGCATCTATCGGGAGATTGAGCCATGAAACCCGGCACAATCTGGGCACCCCGCATCCTCAGCGTATTGCGGATTGTCCTCGGCCTGGTCCTGCTTCAATACGGACTCGCAAAGCTGTTCGGTTGGCCGGCCGTCAGGATGTTCGAGAATTTGCAGTGGTTTTCGCTTTGGGCATCGCCGGCATGTTCGAACTGGTCGGCGGCACGCTGCTCATCCTCGGCCTGTTCACGCGGCCGGTGGCTTTTATCCTGTCCGGCGAAATGGCAGCGGCCTATTTCATCGAACATTTTCCGCACAGCTTCTTTCCGATTCTGAACGAGGGCGACCTCGCTGTCAGCCTTTGTTTTACGTTTTTGTATCTTTCCTTCGCAGGCGGCGGGCCGTGGAGCCTCGATGCAATGTTGCCCGCGAAGAGCTGAGCCGTCTCCGGGCAATCGCGCACGGCCGTCGCGACGAATGCAGCTCCGCTGAAATCCTGGCTCAGAACTCCTTGCCGATGAGCCGGTCTATCGAATAACGGCCGCCGCCCTTGAAGAAGATGGCGATGCAGAGCAGCGCCCAAAGCAAGGCGAACTCGTATCCGCGAACCGTCCAGAAGTACCCGAACTGCCATTGGAAGATGAAAACAATGACCAGCATTTCGATTCCGATCATGGCTGCGGCGATCCGGGTAAACAGGCCAATGGCCAAACAGATCGCCGCTACCGATTCCGCAAAGTAGGTCAGGTAGGCCAGCGCTTCGGCAAACGGCAGCCCTTTGGCGGCGATGTTTGGCGCAAATTTTGCGATCGGCGCGTTGAGCATTTTCTGTACTCCGTGCGGCACCAGAATGGCGCCGGTGGCGAAGCGGATGAAGGGATAGGAATAAGGAGCAAAGCGCTCGTAGACGCCAGCAAGACCTGGAAAAATGAGTTTCGGCTCGTCACGTGCGACCATTGCATCCCTCCCTTATCGCCCGAACATCGCTGGGCCTGGAGTTGAGGACACTGTCGGTGCGCGCTTGTTCCGCCGCGCGAGGGCGCAATGCCGCAGCGCGCGCGGGTTCCATGACCTGCGCGTCGCCGTACCTGAACCAATCGCCGCCAGGATGGTTGATAGTCGGGGCGTTTCGGCGGAGTGACACATGAGCCCGGATCATCTTGGCGCGGCGTACCGCCCCTATGTATTGAGCCTTTTCAGGTTCATCACCGGCCTGCTGCTTTTCCAGTACGGCGTCGCAAAAATCTTCAAAGTTCCCGCGCTGCCCAATTTCGCCGATATCCCTCCCCTGATCGTGACGGCCGGCGCGCTCGAACTCGTGCTCGGAGGGCTGTTGATGATCGGCCTGCTCACGCGGATATCTGCGTTCATCCTGTCAGGCGAAATGGCGTTCGCTTATTTCCTCGGCCACATGTTCAAGACCGGAGCGCCGGTGTTGCTGCCGCTCAACAATGGCGGCACGGCCGCGATCCTGTTCTGCTTCGCCTGCCTTTATCTTTCGACGGCCGGCGGCGGGCCGCTGAGCGTCGATGCCGTGATCGCACGAAGTCTGCGCAGGAGCCGTCATCGGTTCCGCGCTCAGCGCGCAACTCAAGGGCGCCGCGGAATGACAGCCTCGCCTCAGCCCGGCACCTTCAATTCCAGCGGCACCGCGGCCTCGTATTTGGAATTGTGCAGCACCAGCGACGTCCTGACATTGCGCACATGCGGCGCCGCCGTCAGATGGGTGACGAAATCCTGAAACGTCGTCATGTCGGGCGCCACGCATTTCAGGATGAAGTCGACCTCGCCCGACAGCATCCAGCATTCCCGCACCAGCGGCTCGGCGCGCACGAATTCCTCGAACGCGCGCAGGTCCGCGTCGGCCTGGCTGGACAGATGCACGGAGGCGAACACCGTGACGTCGAAACCGAGCCGGCGCGGGTCGAGCAGTCCGCGATAACCCTGGATGTAACCCTCTTCCTCGAGCGTTCGCACCCGGCGCAGGCAGGGCGGCGGCGAAATCCCGACGCGTTTGGCCAGTTCCACATTGGTGATTCGGCCGTCGGCCTGGATTTCGCTGAGGATTTTGAGGTCGATCTCGTCAAGATTCTTCGACACGCGGGTCCGGGTCCTGGGCTGGCAGAGCTTGCGGGAAATACCGGCAACACTCTTAGCCCAGCCGAGCGCGTTCTGCGCAATTTTATTACGCGTGCGCTGCGCCATTTTCGCCACTCTGCGAGGAAAATTCGCGGATATGGATTGCAATTCTTGCATAGCTTGCCAGATGTCCTAGACTTGGATTTGACACTTTCGGCGCCGCCGCGATGCCTTTTCGGGCGCATTCCGTCTGCGCTGGACCAAATTCCCTTAAGATGCGGATCTAGCCCTATGCCTGCCCCCATCCACGCCAAGGTTGTCATCATCGGTTCCGGCCCGGCCGGTTACACCGCCGCGATCTACGCCGCGCGCGCGATGCTCGAACCCGTGCTGATTCAGGGCATCCAGCCCGGCGGCCAGCTCACCATCACCACCGACGTGGAGAACTATCCGGGTTTCGCCGACGTCATCCAGGGCCCGTGGCTGATGGAGCAGATGGAAAAGCAGGCCGCCCATGTCGGCACCAAAATCGTCACCGATCTCGTCACCAAACTCGAACTCGCGCAGCGGCCGTTCCGGCTGACCTGCGACAGCGGCGACGTCTACCTCGCCGAGACGGTCATCCTCGCCACCGGCGCGCAGGCGCGCTGGCTCGGCATGCCGTCGGAAGAAAAATTCAAGGGTTTTGGCGTTTCGGCCTGCGCGACCTGCGACGGATTTTTCTATCGCGGCAAGGAAGTCGTCGTGGTCGGCGGCGGCAACACCGCGGTCGAGGAAGCGCTGTTTCTGACCAACTTCGCCTCAAAGGTGACGATCGTGCATCGCCGCGACCATTTCCGCGCCGAGCGCATCCTGCAGGAGCGCCTGTTCAAGAATCCCAAGATCAAGGTGGTGTGGGACAGCGCCATCGACGAAATCTGCGGCACCGAGAACCCCGGCAAGGTCACCCATGTCAGGTTGAAGAATGTCAAAACCGGCGCGTTAAGCGAACTGCCGGCGGACGGCGTCTTCATCGCGATCGGCCATGCACCGGCGACGGAACTGATCCTCGGCCAGATCAAGCTGAAACCGTCCGGCTATGTCGAGGTGGCGCCGAACTCGACCGCGACCTCGGTGCCCGGCGTGTTCGCCGCCGGCGACGTCGCCGACGAAATCTAGCGGCAGGCAGTCACGGCCGCGGGCCTTGGCTGCATGGCGGCGCTTGAAGCCGAACGTTTTCTCGCCGCTCAGGGCGAGCGAACGCGCGGCGGCGGAATAATCATGGCAAGAACACGCGACGGATTTACCGATATGGATTGGGACAAGCTGAAGGTGTTTCACGCAGCGGCGGAAGCGGGCAGCTTCACGCATGCCGGCGAGCAGCTCGGCCTGTCGCAGTCGGCCGTTTCGCGCCAGGTCAGCGCGCTGGAGCAGGAACTCTCGGTGTCGCTGTTCCACCGCCATGCGCGCGGCCTGATTCTGACCGAGCAGGGCGACCTGCTGTTCCGCACCGCGCATGACGTGTTCATGCAGCTGCAGGCGGCGCGCGCGAAACTCACCGACAGCCGCGAGCGGCCGAGCGGCGATCTCAAGATCACGACGCCGCCGGCGCTCGGCATCAACTGGCTGATTCCGCGGCTCGACGAATTCACCGCGCTTTATCCGGAGATCCGGATCTCCCTGATCGTCACCGACGAGGATCTCGATCTGTCGATGCGCGAGGCCGACGTCGCGATCCGCACCCGCAAGCCGACCCAGCCCGACCTGATCCAGCGCAAGCTGTTCTCGATCGGCTTCCATGCCTATTGCTCGCCGGAATACATCAAGCGCTTCGGCACGCCGCGCACCCTCGACGACCTCGACGCGCATCGCATCATCACGCTGAGCGATACGCAGGTTCCACCGCACCTGCAGAACCGCAACTGGCTGATCGAGGCCGGCCGCAACGGCTCCGGTCCGCGCGAGGCCTATTTCAAGGTCAACAACATCCTCGGCCTGGTGCGCGCCTGCCAGCAGGGACTCGGCATCGCCGCGCTGCCGGATTATCTGGTCGAGGAAAACAACCGCCTGGTGCAGCTGTTCGGCGAAACCGAACTCGATTCAGGTCGATACCTATTTCGTCTATCCCGAAGAGTTGAAGACGGTGGCGCGGGTGCAGGTGTTCCGCGACTTCGTGGTGAGCAAGGCGCAGCGCTGGCCGTCCTGATTATCGGTCGATAAGCCCCCGGTCTCCGCATGACTGACATGCTTCGGGGGTGGTTGCTGCAAGGCGCTTGTGCGGACCATAATGCTTGCACGCTGAGCACTCGCGTTGCGCATTTGTCCCCCTCCTCCAGTGGCGCGAGCGCTCAGTAATCCCCTCTTGGAAGGTGATTGTGTCGGCCTCACATGGCCAATACCTTAAGCCGGGCTCTTTGGAGCCCGGCTTTTTTTGCAGCGAGCGATCGGATGCGGCGCAGTCCTCATCCGTTGACAGCTTCGCCCTCGCCGATCATGATCTGCGAATGATGATCGAGTCTCCGCATGGCAGCGTTGTCGAAAAAAGCTCCCCTCCCGGGGACCGGAGATCGACGCGCGCGATAGGCTTCTCGCTCAACACCGATCCCAAAACCCCGCCGTCTGGACGGGGTTTTTTGTTGTCCCGTCTCCGGCTCAATCCCCAAGGAGATGGACCAATGAACGACCTTCGCTCTTCGCCTGCATGGCCTCTGGCTGCCGCTGGTCACGCCGTTTCGCGACGGCGCGCTCGATGAGGCGTCGCTGCGGCGGCTGGTTCGGCATTATGCGGCGCTGCCCGTCAATGGGCTGGTTCTCGCCGCCACCACCGGCGAGGGCCTTACCCTCGAACCCGGCGAAACCGAACGGCTCGTGCTGACGGCCCGCGACGAAGCCCGCAGGTCCAGGAATCTTCCGATATGCCTCGGCCTGTCCGGCAGCAATACCAGGGCTCTCCTGGAGACGCTCGAGCGAACGGCCGACTGGCCGATCGACGGATACCTGATCTCCTGCCCGTATTACTCGCGGCCGTCGCAGCGCGGCCTGGAGCTTCACTTCCGCGCGCTCGCCGATCGCGCCGAACACCCGGTCGTGCTCTACAACATTCCCTACCGGACCGGCGTCAATCTCGGCAACGAGGCGATGCTGCGCCTGGCCGATCATCGCAACATCGTCGGATTGAAGGACTGCTCGGCGGACCGCAACCAGTCGCTCGATCTGTTGCGCCGGCGACCGGCAAGCTTCGCGGTGCTGACCGGCGAGGACGCGCAATATCAGGAGGCACTGAGCGATGGCGCCGACGGCGGTATCCTGGCGTCCGCCCATGTCGAAACCGAAGCCTTCGCGCAAATTCAGAATTTGCTGACGGCGGGCGAGCCCGTCGCCGCGCTGGCGCGTTGGCGGTCGGTTGCGAATCTCACGCGATTATTGTTTTCCGAGCCGAGCCCGGCGCCGATCAAGTACTGGCTGTGGCGCACCGGATTGATCGAGAGCGCGGAACTGCGGCTGCCGATGACGGAAGTGAGCGGGGAGCTGGCCGCACGCCTCGATCGGGCGATCCAGCGGCGCTCGGGGGAACAGGCGCAGCTCTTCCACCTCTCCCGTGGGGAGAGTCGGCGCGGAGCGCCGGGTGAGGGCGTTCGATTTATCGATAGTCCGTACCCCCTCACCCCAGCTCTCTCCCCACGGGAGAGAGGGAGCGCAGTCCCGAAGACGGGATACCTGTCTGGTTAATGCCCGGTGACGACGACGCTTCAAATCCGAACCACGCGGCGCCTGCAGCTTTAAAATCTTGGGCAATATGGAATCCACCAACAACAAGCCAACGGGGGGAAACCATGACCACTCAAACCATTCAAGAAACCGGCAAGCGGGCTGCCGAGCGCGCCGAAGCGGTGCAGGACCTGCTGCTGGTGTCGTCGTTCGGCCTGTGGGCGGTGCTGTTGGGGCTGGCGCCGGTTCTGGGCTTCCGCCTGCTGATGGGAAGCTGAGAACGACGCCGCTGCCGCCGTGGTTAATCCGCGGTAGCACGCGTGGTCAAATACCGGGCGAAATCGCAACCGGCTTTTTTAAAAGTCCGCGCGTATCGTCATCTTCACAAAAACAGCAAGCGCGGGGGCGTTGTGAATACGGACACTCGGAATAATGCTTTGCCTGAACACCAGGGCTTTACCACCCAGGACATTCTTTGGGCGCTCGGCATCTGGTCGGTGATCCTGTGCCTGTCGCCGGTGATCGTCTTCTACGTGCTGATGGTCGCCTGATCGGCCCTTCGCCGCAATGGCAAGGTGATCCCCGCGTAACGCCACAGCCGTTACGCGGGGATCACGATTCAGAACAGAAAACCGCGCGAGGCCGGCTGCTTATGCCGCCTGCTTGTGCATCGCGCCGCTCGCCGACACCGATCCGCGGATCGCTTTCACCGAGCGTTCGATCGCAGCCCATAGCCGGCCGATCTCCGCCGCCGCACGGCCTTCGGCATAATATTCGCGCGCGCCTTCGCCATGGCTGAGCGCCATCAACAGATCGGCGCGGTTGGTGATCTGACCGCCCCACACCGGCGCGCGGAACTTGGCCAGCGATTCACGCGCGATGGTGACGATCGGGCTCTCCGTCTCGTCCCGGCGTGCCGGCGCGCCGTTGAGCACCACCGCGTAGGGCTTGCGCGCCGCGCGGCAGGTCTGAATGGTTTCCTGCACCGCGTTGACGTCGAATACCCCCGGCCGGGCCGGAATGATCACCATGGTGGCGTTCCTGATGGAATCCTCGACGACGGCCGACACATTCGGCGGCGTATCGACGAATACCCATTCGATGCCGTCGCGCTTCGCGGCGGCGACGATCCCGCTGACGGAATTGACCGCGGTCCTGATCGGCGGCTCGTTGGTGCCGCGCAGTTTGTGCCACAGGGTCAACGACCCCTGCGGATCGGCATCGATCAGCAGACATGGCTTCGTTGCCTTGTGGACATGCGCAGCGAGATGGGCAGCCAGCGTACTTTTTCCCGAGCCGCCCTTACGCGATGCGAAAACAATGACGTTCATACCTTGGCCTCCAGATTGACCCTGGAGACGAAAATGAATCAGCGCGCTGATTCGTGAAAGAAATATTTAGCGGCAATTGTGGCAAAGCCCCCGATTCTTTGGCGGGGTGGGCTTTTGAGTCACACCATGCGTTGCAGCAGAGGCAAAAACCCGGCATGCTACCTCTCGGTGTATCGGCACCGCCGACTCTTTCCGGGAAGCGGCGATGCTCGCCGAACAAAACGAGTCCGGAGGGCGGGAAAAGGGGGCTGTCCTGTTCTGGCTAGGGAACCTTGATCCGGTCGCGAAGGATGCGGATTGCACGTCAGAGCACCCCGCGCCACGATGCAGGTCACGCCGATGGGCGTCGGCGCGGATGGGTCCGGCGCGCCGGCAGGTCAACCCGAAGGCAAAGGGAACTCAGTCGTCGTCCGCCCTGCCGGACTTTTTGGACTTTTTCGGCTTGGCGCTGCCGGCTTGATGCTCAGCGGCCGCCCGACATTGACCGGCGTGACCGCGGCCTCGGACTCGGACCTGAAATACACCCGGCAGCCCGGGCTGAGCTGGGACTTGTTCCTGACCATGCAGACGGTGACGCGGTCGACATCCGGAATATCGGCGCTGCAAAGCCGAAACGCATCGTCGCTGCACGCTTGCTGCTGCTCGGGGGTGTAGGCCTGGCTTGCCGCGGGCCACATCGAGACCGAAAGCGCGGTGGCCAGCATCAGGCCGAGTTGGAACTTCCTGGACCGGTCAGCAAACATGAATCCCCCCGAAACGTTTGGCTTTGCAAAGTGTGGGTGAACGGCGAGGAGTTGGCAAGCAGTACAGCCCGTCCGGTCTCAATCTGTCGTGGAAAGTGTCGTGCGCGCCACAGCGTGACTGCCGCGATTTTGATTCGATGAGTGGTACCGTTGGGTGGAAACCAGGAGCCGTAGTCGTCCTTTGTATTCCCCTCAAGCGGCTCCAAGGGGCGTTAGTCGCCACGGCGGAACACACTGAACTGGAACGACTGCTCTGAACCCCAGGGTGTCGCGTGTGCATGCCGCCTTGTATCAACAAGCTGGAACCCGCGGCCAAGGGTTTGGCCAAGGCTTGCCGGGTCGTAGCGCACCACCGGAAGGCCGCTGCATCGCTCTGGCCCATCGAGCGCGAAGGTGGCAATGATGGCATACCCTCCGATCTTTAAGGCTCGCTCAAGGCGCGCGACATAGGCAGCACGGTCACCGTCCTCGGTGAGGAAGTGGAACGCTGCCCGGTCATGCCAAATGTCGTAAGCCTTCAGCGGCTCCCAGACCGTAGCGTCCGCGACGATCCAGTGGACCTGTGCGGCACGGACCCCAAGGCGTGCTTTAGCCGCCCCAATTGCAGCTTCGGATAAA
Organism: uncultured Alphaproteobacteria bacterium; assembly: GCA_963735835.1. Classification (GTDB taxonomy): domain Bacteria; phylum Pseudomonadota; class Alphaproteobacteria; order Rhizobiales; family Xanthobacteraceae; genus Bradyrhizobium. The sequence continues at coordinate 106,096 of CAVTNA010000027.1, forward strand.
TCGAGAACCGTGACGTCCTCGAAACCCCGCTCAAGGAGATTATCGACCAGACGTGAAGCACCGCCACCGATGTCGATGATAGCCGAAGCGGGTGTCGCGCCGGCCTGCGCCATCAACTCAAGCGAAGGAGCCGGGTCTTCCTGAAACCAGCTCACTTCGTTCTCGCCCTTCCTGGTGTAAACGTCCTGCCAATGGGCTTGACGGCTCTCAACCTGCATAGCTTTTTGCTCCACCCGGTCCGAGGTAATCAAACATGGTCATTCCGCCCATCCTTGACAATAAGAACACGTCCATGCCGTCAGTATTCGCAGCGGCAGCCCTGCTGCGTGAGGCGCGGCGACAGAAGGGGCTTGCTAATTCGGAGGTGCCCCCGGTCTGCATTCTGGACCCTGATGGCGACCTGGTGCGGCAGTTGCGACAGACCGGGGCTACAAAGCCGTTCGCAGGTTGGCCTTGTTATCACACGGAACTCGACATGTTCGACCTCGGCGGCCGCCGGGTCGGGATCGTCGGCCGGGTCGTGGGTGCATCCTTCGCCGTCCTTGTAGCTGAGGAGCTGTTCGCCAGTGGCTGCGAGCTGCTGGTGAGTCTGACCTCGGCGGGTCAGATTGTCCCGGCAGGACAACCGCCCTACTTCGTCGTGATCGACCGCTCACTGCGCGATGAGGGGACAAGCTATCATTATGCGCCTCCGTCCGAGTTCGCAGATGCCGATCCAACGCTGGTGAAGACGGCCGCAATGGCGCTGGCACAAAGCGGGCTTCACGGTGTTGTAGGGGCAAGCTGGACCACGGACGCGCCCTTTCGGGAGACAGCACCGGCCATCGAGGCTGCGCGCAGCAAAGGCATTCTCGCGGTCGAGATGGAGGCGGCGGCCCTTTACACGTTTGCTCGCTGCGCCGGAGTGCGAGTGCTGTGCCTCGCCCACGTCACCAACACCATGGGGCAGGCCGGGGATGATTTCGAGAAGGGCGAAGCGGAAGGCACACGTGACGCCTTGGCCGCGCTCTCGGCGATCGTTGCTGCTCTGCAGGACCCGCCGCAGCCCACCTGAGCGCTCTCCAATCAATCCGCTACCAGCAACCTTAAAGTCGCCGAGTATTGCAGACTTCGTTTGCCAACAAGTGCCGTGAGGTCAATCTGGGCATCCTTGTCGGTATAGGTACCGCTAAATCCGATGCTGACCGTCCCCTTTCGCGCCATCGGTCGCATGACGGGAGCCGGGGTGTGTTCGTCATTGGTGAATTCACCTTTCCATTTTCCGTTGGAGCAGGTGTAGGTGCCGACAAAATAAAAGAACTCGGTACCGCCGAGCATCGTCCCGTCGCGCAATATCATGACGCCGTCGGCGCCACCATCAACGCCGTCCCACGCTTTGGAGCTATAGAAGTAAAGTCCGTTCCTGATCATGGCTATCCCGGTGGCGGCCAAACCAGTCAGGTTCGCTTTCTTCTTGGACCCCTTAGCCTGCAATCTGGGTATTGCGGCTCACCTCCCTGACTAGATGAGCCCATCTGCCAGTGCACGCATTGTCAGGGCGCCTGTTGATCCACATCAACAGGCGGGTCCGGTCACCATGGAGTTGCGCTGAAGCGTTCTAGCCCGCTGCCCGGCAGCGTGGAGCACCCCTTCCTTCCTGCGTCCAGGTCTTCCCTGGGTTTAAAAACCGGAAAAAAGCTCGCCAGGAGCAGATGTTTTCCGGTTTGCCCCGGAAGCAGGCTCAAGTCGGACATCGCGCGAGTTGTGCCGATAGCCCAAGGACGGACAAGCGCGCAATTCCACGTGAAGAGGCCGCGCGGCCCTAACTGCCTTCCGGCGGCCAATTGATTGAGATCAACATCATCGGGGTTCCAGAGTATCTAAACATCGAGCTTGGTGTTTTGTCCGCATTCGCTGGGCGATAGAACTGAGCAGGAGGCACCGATGAACCCGATGACCTACCCGGTGACACGACTAGCAATTTTGACCGCAGCTGTGTTGTCGATGCCGTTACCCGGCTTTGCGCAGAACGCCGACAAGCCAAACATTGTCGTCATCATGGCGGACGATGTACCGCCGATGGATATCTCTGGCTACCATCGCGGGTTGGGGGCGGTGACGACGGCCAATATCGACCGCATCGCCACCGAAGGCATGATGGTCAGCGACTATTATGCGCAGCCCAGCTGCACTGCGGGTCGCGCGGCCTTCATCACCGGCCAGTATCCAATCCGTACCGGGCTTACCTCAGTGGGTCAGCCGGGATCGCCGGTCGGCCTACAGAAGGAGGACCCGACGCTGGCGCAGCTCCTGAAGGCTCGGGGTTACGCGACCGCGCAATTTGGCAAGAGCCACCTCGGCGACCGTAACGAGTTTCTGCCGACGGTCCATGGCTTCGATGAGTTCTACGGCTTTCTCTATCACCTCAACATGATGGAGATGCCGGAACAGGCGGAGTTTCCCAAGGACCTCAATTTCATCGGCCGCCCGCGCAACGTTGTCCATTCCATTGCGACCGACAAGGACGATCCAACCGTCGACCCCCGTTGGGGCCGCGTCGGACGTCAGTCCGTCGAGGACGGCGGAATGCTCGGCGTCGAACGGCAGAAAACCTTCGACAATGAGGTACTAGACCGTTCGCTCGCCTGGATGAAGAAGAGTGTGGCGGCGAAACAGCCGTTCCTGCTTTGGTTCAATCCCTCACGGATGCATCAGGAGATTCACGTCTCGAAGGACTGGGAGGGCAAGAGCGGCCATAGCGCCTATGCAGACGCCCTGCTCCACCTCGACTGGATCGTCGGCCAAGTGCTGAACTCGGTCGATGCGCTCGGCATCCGCGACAACACCATCGTTCTCTTTACCTCCGACAATGGCGTCAACCTCTCGCACTGGCCGAGCGCGGGCACCGCGTCGTTTCGTGGCGAGAAGGGCACGACTTGGGACGGCGGCTTCCGCGTCCCAATGCTCGTTCGCTGGCCGGGGAAGATTCCGGCCAACAAGTGGACCGGCGAGTTCATGACCTCCGAAGACTGGGTGCCGACGCTGATGGCCGCCGCAGGAGATCCCGACGCCAAGGACAGGTTGCTGAACGGCGATAGCATTGGTGGCGAGACCTTCAAGGTGCATCTCGACGGCTACAATCAGCTCGATATGCTGACCGCCAAAGGCCCCTCGAAGCGCCACGAGTTCTTTTTTTACGGGGAGACCGACCTCAACGCCGCCCGTGTCGATCAATGGAAAGTCCATATCGCGCTCAAGAACGAGTGGCTGAAGGCCGCCGAGAAGGTGCCGGGCGGCGTCGTCATCGACATCAAGCTCGATCCCTTCGAGCGGACGCCCGACGCCCCCGGTCACTTCGCCTGGATGAAGGAAAAGAGCTGGATCCTGCCGATCCTGATGCCGCATCTCGCGCCGTTCGTGAAAAGCATGCAGGAGTTCCCGCCGCGGCAGAAGGGCACCGGGATCGGCGCGGAGGCGCTGACCGGAGCAATGGCCAACAGGGCGGCGCAGGAATGACGCCTCTCAGCGCCCTCGTTTTGATTTCCGCTTCGAGTCAAACTCGGAAATACTCGCTACGAGCAGATGTTTTCCGGGTTGCCCCGGAAGCAGACATCTGGCGCGCGGATTGGGATATTCGAGTTGTGGCTACCGGCTAAAGCGGACTCGCACGGCCATTCGAATGTCTCATTCGCTCGAGCGCCGATCGATCGTGCGATTGTCGGGCCGAGCGTCTTGGCAAGACCCTAGCGCCAATTCTTTTGCATGGCGTTCATGACGGTATCGGACTTGTGCGTCTTGCAATAATTTCCGACGACCTTCGCGTTACGTTTCACATAACGGAAGTCGAGCTCGTTGAGGTTCTTTGTTGCGCTGAAATAACCGCTCATCCACGAGGCGAGCAGTATCTGCCTTTCCGTATCCGATTCGAGAAGCTGCTTGCATGTGATCAGCGAAAGATCGATCACAACTTGCGCGTGGGCCGGCGCAATGGACGCCAAGAACAGCCCACAGATGCTCGCAATCATAGTCCGTTTCATGGGGGGTCTCCGTATCTCGCCTGTGATCGCCTATCGAGCCGTCGAGCGCTGAAGGCCCGCCATGACGGTTTGCGTCGGGTTAGAGGCGCACCACGACTTCACATTCACGACGTTTCGCGCGTAGGCGTTCAGATCCACGAACACATAGCCGGTCTTCTGATTGAACCACCCGCTCATCCATGCCGAGAAGACTGCGAAGTCTGCGGCTGACAGCGCCAGATAATCTGCGCAGGTGACCCGAGCCATATCAACGCTTACCTGGGCGTGCGCTGCAGACGGCAACGTCGCGCCGGCAAGCATGAGGCAAAATGCGGATTTCTTCATGGTCAAACTCCCTCGCCACTGACCGGGCATTTAGGAACCAGGGTTGGGGGCCGGCATTGAGGCAGATCAAGCCGTGCTTCAAAATCCACAGACCTGGAGGTTTCGGGCCAGCTACAATTGCCCGGCGAGTGCGAGTGCTAGTAATCTGCCTCCCGGCGAGAAACCCGCGTTAACCAACTCCGGACAAGCGATGAAGCAGATTGCAGACTGGCTCGACGAGCTCGGTATGTCCGAATATGCGGACCAATTTGCCGGGAACGATATCGATCTTGATGTGCTCGCCGATCTGACAGACCAAGACTTGAAAGAGCTGGGTGTGTCCTCATTGGGCCATCGCCGCAAGCTGTTACGCGCGATTGCCGATCTCGAAGCCATCGAGAAGAGCGCACCGGCAGTCACCGTTGCGGCTGCGGCACCGGCCTTGCCTCGCTCGCTCGACACCGCCGAGCGTCGCCAGCTCACGGTGATGTTCTGCGACCTCGTCGGCTCGACCGCACTCTCGGCTCGCCTCGACCCCGAGGACATGCGGGAGATCGTCGGCGCGTACCAACGCTGCTGCACCGATCTCATCACCAGAACCGGCGGTTTCGTTGCCAAGTACATGGGCGACGGGGTGCTGGCCTATTTCGGCTATCCCCAGGCCCACGAGGATGATGCGGAGCGCGCCGTCCGGGCCGGGCTTGCGCTGGTCGAGGCAGTGCCAAGGCTCAAGACCACCGCCAGCGTTCCCCTGCAGGTGCGCGTCGGCATCGCGACCGGGCTCGTCGTGGTCGGCGACCTCATCGGCGCGGGTGCCGCCCAGGAGCAGGCGGTGGTGGGCGAGACGCCAAACCTCGCCGCGCGCCTGCAGGCCATTGCCGAGCCCGATACCGTCGTTATTGCCGAGAGCACGCGAAAGCTTCTCGGCAATCTCTTCGAGCTCCAAGATCTTGGGGCCAAGGACCTTAAGGGCTTAGCCGGGCCGGCGCGGGCTTGGGCGGCGTTGCGGGGAAGGTCCGTGGAGAGCCGCTTTGACGCGCTGCACACGACCGGCCTGCCTCCCCTTGTCGGGCGCGAGGAAGAAGTCGAGTTGCTTCTCCGCCGCTGGTCCAGGGCAAAGACGGGGGAAGGCCAGCTCGTGCTGCTCTCCGGCGAGGCAGGTATCGGGAAATCACGGCTCACGGCCGCGATACTGGAGCGTCTCGCTACCGAACCCCACACGCGCTTGCGCTATCTCTGCTCCCCGCAGCATACGGAAAGCGCGCTTTATTCAATCATTGGCCAGATGGAGCGTGCCGCCGGACTGGCGCACGACGACAAACCGCAAGAGAAGCTCGACAGGCTGGATGCAACGCTCGCGCAGACTTCAACCTCTGTCCAGGATGCCGCGCTCTTTGCGGAGATGCTGTCGCTCCCGAATGATGGACGATATCCTGCGCTCGATTTGAACCCTGAACAGCGCAAGCAAAGAACGGTCGAAGCGCTGATGTCTCAACTCGCGGGATTGGCGCGCCGGAATCCTGTGCTGATGATCTTCGAGGATGCGCATTGGATCGATCCGACGAGCCTGGAAGTGCTCGGCCGGGCGGTGGACCGGATTACAACCCTTCCCGTTCTGCTCGTCGTAACTTTCCGCCCTGAGTTCAACCCGCCGTGGCTGGGACAATCGCATGTGACAAGCCTGACGCTCAACCGACTTGGGGCGCGTGAGGCGGCCGCGATTATCGCGAGGCTTGTCGAGAACAAGGAGCTACCGGCGGATGTAATGTCGGAGATCGTGGAGCGGACCGATGGTATTCCCCTGTTCGTGGAGGAGATGACGAAGGCGGTGCTCGAGGCGGAGAGCGAGCGGGCCGCCCGGCGGACCGCCGCCACGGTCCCGTCCCTGGCCCAGGCGGTCCCGGCGAGCTTGCACGCATCGCTAATGGCGCGGCTCGACCGGCTCGGCCCCGCCAAGGAGGTGGCGCAGATCGGAGCCGCAATTGGGCGCGAATTTTCGCATGCTCTGCTGGCTTCGGTAGCGCGCCAAACCGCGGCGGAGCTGGAAGTGGCGCTGGACCGTCTCATGCAGTCTGGTTTGCTGTTTCGGCAGGGCCTGCCGCCGCACGCCAACTATCTATTCAAGCACGCCCTGGTGCAGGACGTGGCCTATGGCACGCTGCTCCGCGCAAAGCGACATGACTTGCATGCGACCATAGCAAGTGTCCTTGAGCGGCAGTTTTCGGATATCTGCAAGACCCAACCTGAAGTTCTCGCTCGACACTACGCTCGGGCCGGATTGGCTGAGCAGGCCATCAATTATTGGCAGTGGGCAGGAGATCGAGCAGCAAAGCGATCGGCCAATCAGGAGGCGGTCGCACATTTTCGGAACGCAATAGAGCTGGTTGAAACGCTGCCTGACAGGGCCGCACATGTCGAGCAGGAGTTGCAGCTGCTGCTCGCTTTGGGACCGGCATTGATGACGACGAGATCGTCGGCGGCACCGGAGATCGGACGCGTGTACGCTCGGGCTCGCGAGCTGGCGCGTACTGCAGAGCGAGTAGCAGACCTTTTTCCAACCGTCTGGGGGGCGTGCTTGGTCGCCTTCACGAGTGGTGATTTCGCTACCGCCGGCCGATTGGTGGATGAGTTGCTCGGCATGGCAAACACTAGCGGGGAATTCCGCACTCAAGCTGCAGGCTCACCACGCAGCATGGCCAAACTTTTGGGCAACTGGCCCCCTTGCCACGGCACGCCAGCATATCGCTTGCGGACTTGGTCTCTACCGACGCGACGCGCATGGAGAGCAAGCCCTACAATATGGGGGCCATGATCCGGGTGTCTGCGGCTATGTAGCCGACGCTCTCATCGCCGCAGTCATGGGTTATCCGGATCAGGCCATCCGGCTAATGAATGAAGGCGTTGGGCTTGCGCGTGAGCTTGACCATGCCCCCTCGCTTGCCCAGGCGCTGTGGTTTGCCGCAGAACTGCACCAGATCCGCCGCGAGCCGCAGCAAGTACAGGACTCCGTGAGCGCCGTCCTCCCGCTGCTCGTGCGCCATGGGTCCGCCGTCGGGGTCGCCAACGCGACCATGTTGCGGGGCTGGGCGCGCGTCATGCAGGGACACAATGAGGAGGGCCTCGCTGTCATGCGGGAAGGCCTGGCCGCATGGCGTGCAACAGGGTCGAAATTTCACGTTCCGTACCGTCTCGCCCGAGCAGCGGAAGCGTATCTCGTTGCCGGAGAAATTGAGGACGCATTACAGCTCATATCTGAAGCGACGACTCGAGCGGGGATTGCTGGTTTGCACCCGAGCTATATCGAACTCAAGGGCGAACTGCTTCTCGAAGCGGGCCGCCGCGATGAGGTGGAAGGGTCTCTGAACCAGGCCCTCAAAGCAGCACAAGAGCAAGGTGCTCGACTCCTTGAGCTACGAGCCGCGATGAGCTTCAGCAGAGTGCTGCAAGCCCAGGGCCGACGCTATGAGGCCCGAGGTCTGCTTGCACCTATTTATACCTGGTTCACCGAGGGCCTCGATACTGCGGATCTCCAGCAAGCAAGGGCTTTGCTCGACCAGGTCAATTAAGGGCGTCATTAGGACGTAAGCCGCCACGCTTTCTTTGCCGACTGCGAAACCGGGGCTGGGAAGCCTGCCGGGCCGACTGCACTCCCGGCGCGACTTTTGCCCTGAACACAAACATGCGGCCAATGGCGCAGCGCCCGCGCGGCCGATCATCTCCGCTAAGTGCTGCCGGGCTCGGTCGCTGTCTCGATGTGTTACATTGCTGATAGCGGCAGACTGATGTGAAACACCGCGCCACCCCCGGCCTTGTTCTCTGCCCATATCCGACCGTTGTGGGCTTCGACGATCGTTCGGGCAATGGATAATCCAATTCCCATGCCCTGAGCCTTTGTTGTGAAAAACGGCTCGAAAACCTCCTTGATTTTCTCAGACGGAATGCCTGGCCCGGTGTCAGATACCGAAACCTCGGCGAATTTGTCGGCGCGCGCAGTATGGACGGTAACCCTGCGTTCGGCTCTCGGCATCTTTGACATCGCATCCATCGCGTTCACGATCAAATTCACAATCACTTGCTGGAGTTGAACTGGATCGGCTCCGATGGGCAGCGACGTCGGAT
>CAVTNA010000028.1:0-58887 GCA_963735835.1 uncultured Alphaproteobacteria bacterium
TCCACCATTTGCTAGGGTGACCGCCGTGCCGGAACTAGCTCAATATTCGGAAATTGAGGCCTTGCGAGACGGGCGCCGGCTCGAAATCCGCGCCCTTCGCCCCGAGGATCGCGACGATTTCCTCGCGGCGGTCCGCCGTATCGGCACGGATTCTCTCTACCGGCGTTTCTTCGCCGTGAAACGGGAGTTCAGCGAGAAGGAGACCCAGTTCTTCGTCAATGTGGATTTTGTCAATCACGTCGCCTTGATCGCGACGGTGGAAGAAGACGGCAAGCCCGTTATCGCCGGCGGTGGACGGTATATTGTTGTGAACCCGGGGCAGGCCGAGGTCGCATTCGCGGTGGTCGACCAATATCAGGGGCAGGGCATTGGCCGGACGCTGATGCGGCATCTCGTTGCGATTGCGCGCGGAGCCGGCCTGCGGGAACTGGTTGCCGACGTGCTGCCCGACAACAGGCAGATGTTGAAAGTTTTCGAGAAAAGCGGGCTGCCGATGAGTACAAGCCGCGAGCCCGGGAGCCTCCACGTCACACTTCGGCTGCCCTAGCTGGCCTCGGTGCGATTTTTTTGCGCAAAGCGGCAGTGGCTTGCTTTGGATCAATCGCCGCACACCTGCGCGCGGTGAAAGTTTATGGAAGGGCCTTTCACCGTTCACGGAAAGAACGGCTCTAACCCCTCTCAACAATTGCGGGGAGGTAAAAGTAGCAGTTTTGGATGCCGCCACGTTCCTCCCCGGCCGTTTTCGGTCGCGCTTCAGTAAACCCAACGAGCGCAGGCGCCTGCGTGCCATAGCGCACACCTGCGGGCTTCTCGGCGCGCATGGCGTCTGGCGATTCTGGACACGCAGACACCATTAATTCGTGTCATGCCCGGCCCGCATAACCAGGCGACTTGCGTGATCATGCCGTCCGGCTGATGTATCGGCGCGGGTGTCATTGCTTGCGCCGATGTTGTGACGGCTAAGGCGAAGGCAGCAACAGCGATTAATCTGATCATTGGTTTTCTCCCATATCGCGCGGCGAAAGAGGTCCGCCGCCGAATTAAAATAAGGGTTCGTGCAGGCATAAAGAGGGCGGCTCCCTGGGCCCGCGCACGGGCGAACAATTACGACTTCTTCATTGGTCATGGATCATCTCCTCGTTTCCAGTGCGAATTGTTTCCAGCTCGCGGGTCGTTCCGATAAAACGCCGCGGCACGCACGGCATAGGCGTACCAATCAACCAGAAGCTCGAGCCCGACCGCCTCGGTCATACATCGACGAGACCGGCACCTCAACCACGACGGCGCGGCTACGCCGCCGGGCTACACGCGGCGAACGTCTGGACGGCAACATCCCGCACGCTCACTGGGAAAACCACCACCTTGTTCGCGGGCCTGCGCTCCAGCAGCGCTCGACCGCGACCATGCGTCATCGACGGCCCGATGAACGGCAATGGCTTCCTGGCCTATGTCGAACAGGTCCTGGCGCCGACCCTCAAGCCAGGCGACGTCGTCGTGCTGGACAATCTCAGCGCACACAAGGCGCCCGGGATACGCGAAGCGATCGAAGCCGCAGGCGCAACGCTGCTTCTATCTGCCGCGCTATTCGCCGGACTTCAATCCGATCGAGCAGCTCATCGCGAAAGACTCAAAGCCTGCTACGAAAGGCCGCCGAGCGCTCCTTGGAGAGCCTCTGGAACCGCATCGAATGGCTTCTCGATGCAATCCAGCCTGAGGAATGCGCTAACTACTTCCGCAACGCCGGGTATGCTGCACGCTAAGTGGAAACTGTCTAGTCGGCGCCGGTCCTTTCATTTGTTCGCGCGATCGGCTCGCACAATGGCGGAGGCGCAACCAATTCGCCTTGAGGGCGGGGCCAATTCAGCGATAGTGCTGCCCGATCACTTCGGCGACGCAGGCGGGCCGCTTCCCGCCCTCGATCTCGATGGTGACCTTGTAGGTGACGCGCAGGGCGTCAGGCGGCACGTCCTCCGCCGCCATGACGGTGACACGCGCCCGCAGCCGCGAGCCGGCCGGGACCGGGGTGAGATAGCGAATCCGGTTGGCGCCGTAGTTCAGCGTATTTTTCAGGCCTTTCACGCCGATGATCGACCGGATGAACATCGGGATCAGCGAGAGCGAGAGCAGGCCATGTGCGATCGTGGTGCCGCCGGGCAACTCGCGCGCCGCGCGTTCGGTGTCGACGTGGATCCATTGTTCGTCGCCGGTCGCTTCGGCGAACTGGTTGATGCGATCCTGGGTGATTTCGATCCAGTCGCTGACGCCGACCTCGGTGCCGACGGCGGCCTTGAGCTCGTCGAAGTCGTTGAACACTCGCATCTGGCGCTACTTTCGGGTTCGGCTCGCAAGCGAGCCGGCTGTCGGCTCAAATCGCCATTTCCGGCACCTTGGCAGGGACGACGAGTTCGGCCTCGGTATTGGCGATGACATCGGCGACGCTGACGCCGGGCGCGGTCTCCATGCAGGGTGGCCTTGCCGCCGGGGAACCCGATCACCGCCATATCGGTCACGACCAGGTCGACGGCCCTGAGCGATGTCAGCGGCAAGTTGCACTTCTTGACGATCTTGGACTTTCCCTTGGCGGCGTGCTGCATGGCGACGATCGACGCGCTTGGCGCCGGTCACCAGATCCATCGCCCCGCCCATGCCCGGGACCATCTTGCCCGGGATCGTCCAGTTGGCGAGCTGGCCCTGCGCATCGACCTGGAGCCCGCCCAGCACCGTCATGTCGACATGGCCGCCGCGGATCAGGCCGAACGACATCGCGCTGTCGAAGACAGCATGCGCCGGGAAGCGCGCTGATCGGGCGACCGCCGGCGTCGGTCAGCAGCGGATGCTCCAGGCCTTGTTCCGGGATCGGCCCGGAGCCGATCAATCCGTTCTCGGACTGGAAGAAAACCTTCAGATCGGCCGGAACGTAGTTCGCAACCAGCGTCGGAATGCCGATGCCGAGATTGACGAGCATTCCCGGGCGCAGTTCGAGCGCGACACGGCGGGCGATAATGGTTTGTGCGTCCATGGTCTCACCCGTTCGCAATGAGGTAGTCGACAAGCGGCCCGGGGGTCACGACGTGATCCGGCGCGATGACACCGACCGGCACGATGTTCTCGGCGGTGACGATGACGGTGTCCGCCGCCATCGCCATCACAGGATTGAAGTTGCGGGCGGTCAGCGCGTAGGAAGATTGCCGAGATAGTCGGCGAGGAACGCGTGAACCAGCGCAAAGTCGGCGTGCAGCGCGGTCTCCAGCAGATAGGTCTTTCCGTCCACCTCGATCTTCTGCTTGCCCTGTTCGACTGACGTGCCGACGCCGGTCGGCGTCAGAATGCCGCCCAGGCCGCAGCCGCCGGCGCGGATCCGCTCGACGAGTGTTCCCTGCGGCACCAGGTCGATGGCCATCTTGCTGCGCCATCATCTGCTGCTGCGCCTTGGGATTGAGGCCGATGTGGCTCGCGATCATGCGGGACACCAGCCCAGCGTCGACCAGCTTGCCGATGCCCTTTCCCGGCACGCCGGCGTCGTTGGCGATGACGTGAAGATTGGATTTACGCTGCCGCACCAATTCGTCGATCAAGCGCTCGCGGTGTTCCGACGCACATGAATCCACCGATCATGACGCTCGCGCCGTCGGGGATCGTGGCGACGGCTTCTTCTACGGAAACGACCTTCATGATCCGGAGCTCCGTTGGGCTCGATACCGGAAGACATCGAACACCAACGGGCAAGCAGAACGTTGATTTGCATCAAGCAATGGCGCGATGACGCGAGGTCGCGGCGTCGGAGGGACAGCGCCTGGAATGCGATCAGGCTTGCTCGGGGCTGGCTGGTCGCGGCGCACGCCGATGCTTTCGAGCATGGTCGATCCATAGCTCGCTCACCTGTGCGTGACGACGTTCGACGGCGGCGTTGACGGCGTCGCGGACCGGCAGCAACCGGGGGCTCTTGAGGAACAGGATCTGCGCCTGCATCAGGCGGCCGCTCTCGAACTCGATCCTTCGCAGCGCAACCACGAAGGGGTCCTGCGCGGAGGCTTCGAGCGGCAGCAGCGCCGCCGGCCGGATCGCCGCGTGCAGCGCATGTCCGAGCGCTGCCATGTCGATCATCAGGCCCTCGGTCGCGTCGGCCATCCCGGTCGCCGGCTTTGGCAGCCATGCCGCCTCCCAGGACATCGCCATGCAGCGGAATGCTCGAGATCGGGTACCCAGGAGGTGGCGCGCAGCAACAGCGAGACGATCTCGGTCTCGCGATAAAACTGCGCATTCAGTTCGGTCTCCCAGCCGGCGTGCAGCTGCAGCGGGCACGGCGACCACAAGCTGCCGCGCCAGCGCGCCGTGCGCCGAGATCAGGAATGCCGCGACCCGCGTCTGCTGGCTCGCCGGCACCCGGCCTTCGGAATCGAGGGGTCCAAGAAGCTGCTCATGGCGGTGCCCGCCGGATCGGGAGGGCGCGCAGATGGTCGTAGCCCTCGGGGAAGGGTTCGATTTCGCCGCCGGCTTCATCCGGCGCAATCCAGACCGAGCCGCCGCCCTTCCATTGCTTTGCCATCACGTCGGTCGCGAACCGGACCAGCAGGTCAGCGGTCAGGGCCGATTTCTCCAGCGTGAAGGCGTGATAGCCGCGCGGAATGATGACCAGCGCGCTGTCCGGGATATGGCTGCGCAGGTTGTCGTGCAGCGGGCGTGGTGTCAGGAAATCGAACTCGCCGTTCAGGATCATGGTCGGAATCTTGATTCTGTGCAGCTCGGGCGTCAGCGGTTTGAAATCGAGGAAGGATTCCATCAGATTCTGCAGCGCATAGACGTCGTTGACCAGCCAGCCCTGACGCTTGACCGTTTCGAGCTTGTCCAGCAGCGGCGCCAGCCATGCATCCGAGAGATTCATCGGCAGCAGCATGTCCTGCAGATAGCTGGTGCCGCCCAGGATCAGCCCGGTTCGCATGACATTGCCCAGCAGAAACAGCTGCGGCGAGAGTTCCGCGAAGGTGCTCATCGGCGACCAGACCCGCCAGTCGTATGTCCATATTCGATCGCGTAGCGTAGCGCGACGATCCCGCCGAAACTGATACCGGCAAGGAAGATCGGGCCATCGCCGAGCTGGTCGATCAGGAGGCCGCAGCACCGCGACATGATCGTCCTGGCTGATGAACAGGCTCGGCTTGTCGGATTCGCCCTGTCCCAGAAGATCGAAAGTGACGACGCGAAAATGCTTCGCGACCAGCGCATCGCGATAGGCGTCCCACAGCTCGGCATATTGCGTCAGCCCGTTGACAAGCACATAGGCCGGCCCCGTCTCCGGTCCGCTCAATTCGTAGCGGATGGTATGCGAGCCATACGACAGATAGGCCATGCAATTCTCGATCAACGCCCATCTTTCCCTAGAGCGCAGATTGCCGAGGGACCTTGATGCAAATCAACGCTGCGTGACCGGGGAAAGCGAGGACAAAACTTATTCGATCATAAACGCTGAGGGAGGACTGCCGTGAAACGGTTTCTGATCAGCTTGTTGGTGCTTGTCGTCAGTGCATCCATCGCGTTCGCGCAGCCGTTCACGCGGCGCTCTTCGCAGGAGCAGCACGACGGATTGAAGAAATACTACGAGATCAGCGACTTCAAGCTCGGCGGCAAATACGACCTCGCCAATCCGTCGAAATGGGAAAACGGCGGCGAGGGCGGCAAGACGCTGGAATTGCTCGGCGGCGGCAAGCTGCGCACCGCCTACATCGCGATCGGCACGCCGCGGCGCAATGCGGCCGGTGAAATCACCAATGCGGTGATCGTCAATTCCTACTATTCCGGCGACTCCACCGACATGTACGAGCAGTGGGTCAAGGGCGCAGCGCTCTCCGGCGGCGTCCCCATCATCGGCCCGGGCCGTCCGATCGATACCGACCGCTATTATGTCGTGATGGTCGACCCGCTCGGCACCTGGGGCGCCAGCAAGCCCTCCGACGGGCTCGGCACTGAAATTCCCGCAATACAGCTATTTCGACATGGTGCAGGCCAACTACCGGATGCTGCGCGATCACCTCAAGATCGCGCATGCGGCGCTCGCCACCGGCGTCTCGATGGGCGGCACCCAGACCTATGTCTGGGGCGTCATGCATCCCGAATATGTCAGCGCGATCATGCCGATCGGCGGCACCACGCAATCCGACGCCGAGGATCCCGTCGGCAACTGGACCTTCCAGATGATGACGGCGGCGATCGAGTCCGATCCGGTCTGGCAGGCGACCAAGGGCGACTACTACAAGCTGCCGAAGGAAAAGCATCCGCTGGCCGGCGTCGCCTTCGGCTGGTCGGTGCTCGGGCTGACCGGTTACGACTTCGGTTCCGCACCACGCAGAGCTTTGCCGCGGTGCAGCCCGAGGTGTTCTATTGGGATCCGCCGAACGAGAAGGCCGGCTCGAGCGTGACCAATCGCGCCAAGATCTATGACGCCGTCGACCTCGTGTGGCGCAACCGCGTCGGTGAAATCCACAACCTCAATCCCTATCTCGGCCGGATTCAGGCGCGCACGCTGGTGATGCACATCACCAACGACCTGTGGCTGAACTTCAAGCTCGCCGAAAAGGCGGTCGAACGCATTCCCGGCGCCGACCTGATCGCGGAGGAGAGCCCGGTCGCGCATTACGGCGTGTTCTCGATCATCAACCACAAGGTTCACGATCCGAAATTCGTGTCGTTCCTCGAGGACGTGGCGCGGCTCGACAACGACCAGCAGTTCGTCGCGAAGAACTACCGCGTCCCCGGCGTCGCCGCGGAGATCGATCCGAAGAAGTCGTTCTGGAAGGATTTCGTGACCTATCCGTTCCCGGTCAAATACAAGACCGCCAAGGACAGCACCGGAACGTCCTGGCAGATCGGCTATATGGACGAATATGCCGGCACCGATCCCAATCCGCAGGTGCTGGTCATCATCCACGGCAAGGGTGCGTTCGCCGGCCACTACGGCAACGTCATCAAGTTCGCCGTGCAGCGCGGACTGCGCGTGATCGCGCCGGATCTGCCGCATTACGGCATGTCCGGTCCGGGCAATCTCGACAAGAATCCGGCACGCTCCATGCAGGACATGCGCGACGTCGTGCACGATCTCGTCGTGAACCAGCTCGGCGTCAAGAAGGCGTTCTATCTCGGCCATTCGCTCGGCGGCCAGGTCGTCGCTCGGCTATGCGCTGAGCTGGCCGGATGCGGTGAGCGGCCTGATCCTCGAAGCCCCCGCGGGCCTGGAGGAATACCCGCGCGACGTTCCGATCGCGCCGGGCAAGACGGCGCCGCTGTTCGACCCGGCGATCGGGCGAGACTTCGACAAATGGAAGCAGGTCTGGGACCAGACCGGCATCCTGAAGAGCGAAATCGAGCGTTCCGAACAGAACATCCGCGACTTCTACTACTTCAAGAAGCGCGATCCGGTGACCGACGTGGTGTCGAAAGCCAAGAGCGGCTACTTCATGAACGACAGCGAGTACGCCCGCTTCCACACCGAGCAGCGCGTCGGCCTGACCAAGGGCAATCCGAAGGAGCTCGAGCAATGGGCCAACGTCTTCATCTTCGACATCTACGGCATGGTGGTCGAGCTGCAGAAGGATGACCCGAAGAACCTCTATGAGCGGCTTCCGCAGATCAAGGCGCCGATCTTCCTGGCGTTCGGCGCCAAGGAGCCGTTCATTCCCGGCACCGCGCTCAACGGCCTGAAGGATCTCGCCGGCGACATCATCGTTCCCTTCACGGACCGCATGACGCTCGCCGGAAACCGTCCGACCGTGAAGGTCTATCCGGACACCGGGCACTTCATCCACACCGACAACCCGGTCGAGTTCCCGAACGATGTCGTCGAGTTCGTCACCACGGGCCGCATTGTCGTCAATTCGCCGGTCGCCATCGACCGGCTGGTCAACGGCACGGCCAATGAGGATAAGTACGCTGTCGCGCCCACGCCTCCGGGCGCGTCGCCGACCGCCGGCTTGAACAAGTAGAGGACGATCATGCCTCGGGTGCGCGCGGGCGAGGTCCAGCTTGGCTGGCGGGAATGGGGAAAGGGCGACGTCACCGTCGTCTTCATCCACGGCAATCTCGCCAGCAAGGACTGGATCGAACTCGCCGCACCGCTGTTTCCCAGCGATCTCAGGGTAATCGGGATCGACTGGCGCGGGTGCGGCGAAAGCGAGCACCCGCCGCCCGCCACGGACTATGCCAACTACTCGATGCAGCAGCATGCGCAGGACATGCTGGCGGCGCTCGACGCGCTGAAAATTCCGTTCTGTCACCTCGCCACCCATTCCACCGGCGGCATCATCGCGGCGCGCATGATGCTGATGCAGCCGAAGCGTTTCGGCAGGGTATTCGCGCTCGATCCGGTGACGCCGCTCGGCTTGTCGTTCAACACCGAGCAGATCGGGCTGTTTCGCGCGATGATGGCCAGCCGCGAGGTGACCCGCGCGATGATGGCGACGGCGGCGGTCTCGCTGTTCGTGCCGGAGAGCCTTGCGCCGAACACGGTACCCCGGTTTCGCGAGGGGCTCGGCGAATCTGCAGGCATTTTTCGAACGAATTCTGGAGCAGACCTTCGGCGTTTCGGAGGGCATCTGGATCGGCACGCCCGTTCAATCTCAACCTCGAACGGGAGAGCAGAGAACTGGAGCGCCGCATGCCCGAGATCAGGCAGCCGCATCTGGTGCTCTGGGGCGAGAAAGACGGCTGGATTCGCTCCCGCCGATCTCAAGGTTATGGCAGCCGCGATGCCCGACTGCCGGCTCGTTATCGTGCCCGGGATCGGCCATTCGATGAACCTGGAGTTGCCCGCGCTTTATGCCGGATATTTCGGTGCGTGGTTCGGCGGCATCGAGGGCCCGACCAAGTCGGCACCGACGCTTGCGAGTGAGAGCGCTACCGCGGGGTGAAGACCCAGAAGTGGTATGGGAAGTGCACCACGATTTTCGTTTTGACCTGGGGGCTACAACGGAGGAACCGATGAGCAGCAACCAGAATTCAGTCGACGACGTTCGGGCGGCTGTCGCCGAGAGTTTGAAACAAGCGAAGACAGCGACGGAGAATTATTTCCAGACGATCGAGAAAGGGCTGGCATCATCTTCGCTTCCATTGGCCGAGCAGACACGGGTGTTCAGGGAATACCTGCATCAGATGGTCGCAAACAGCTTCGATCACTCCAGCAAACTTGTCCAGGCAAGAGATCTTCAGGAGACTATCAAGATCCAGTCGGAATTCTTCCAAAATCAACTCGGCAATCTGACCAGCCAGGCGAAGACCTTGGGCGAAAACGCAGTCAAGGCGGCGTCTGGCATATTCAAGATGCCGGGAAGCGGCTGAGCCGATACGCCGGCGGCGCCCCCGGGGTTTGCAGTCGCAAAACGCAAGCGGAGCGGTTCTCCGGCTACAAGAGCGTCAAGGTGTGGAGCGACGCAAATCTCCGTTGGAAAATTGCCATCAGAGCGCATGTGCGTTGATGGCGCTTTTCGGACATGAAGCTACTGCGTCATTCCATCCATACCCTTGAAGGCAAAACAGGAGTGATTGAAATGGGTACGTTGACAGGCAAGACCGCGGTTGTGACGGGATCGACCAGCGGCATCGGACTGGCGTGCGCGCGTGCCTTTGCAGGCGCCGGCGCCAATGTTGTGATCAATGGATTCGGCGCACCTGCTGACATCGAAAAGGAGCGTGCCGGCATCGAGAAGGACTTCAAGGTCAAGGCGGTGTATTCGCCCGCTGACATGAGCAAGCCTCCCGAAATCGTCGGCATGATTGCGCTCGGCGAGAAGACCTTCGGTTCGGTCGACGTGCTCGTGAACAATGCCGGCATCCAGTTCGTCTCCCCGATCGAGGAGTTCCCGATCGACAAATGGGACGCCATCATCGCGATCAATCTGTCGTCGGCGTTTCACGCCGTCCGCGCCGTCGTGCCCGGCATGAAGAAGCGTGGCTGGGGCCGCATTATCAATACGGCGTCCGCGCATTCGCTGGTGGCTTCGCCGTTCAAGTCGGCCTACGTCTCGGCCAAGCACGGCATCGCTGGCCTCACCAAGACCGTGGCGCTGGAGCTCGCGACTTTCAAGATCACCTGCAACTGCATCAGCCCGGGTTACGTCTGGACGCCGCTGGTCGAGAAACAGATTCCCGACACCATGAAAGCGCGCAACCTGACCAAGGAGCAGGTCATCCATGACGTGCTTTTGGAAGCGCAGCCGACCAAGCAGTTCGTCACCTCCGAGCAGGTCGCGGCGCTGGCGCTGTATCTTTGCGGCGACGATGCCGCGCAGATCACCGGCGTCAACATCCCGATCGACGGCGGCTGGACCGCGGCGTAGGCGCCTCATTCTCTTGATTCAGATCAACTCCGACGCCGCGGAATGAGCAAGTCTTCGTAGCCCTCGGCGACAGGGAGACCGGCGATGCTAGCGTTGGTAGACTGACATGCATGTTCCTGAGGAGGACGAAAATGAGCGTTGTTCCTCGGCCATCCCTCGGCGCGCTGTTCGCTGCCTTACTCGTTGCGGCGTCTCAACCTGGCTTTGCGGCTCCGCCGGCGCCACCAACACCCACGAAGGAAGCCTTGCCGCTATCCGAGCCGGAAGTGGCGTCAGCGTGGGCGTGTGGAAACGAGAGAAATCAAATATTCTCCGTGGCGCAAGCTGTGCTTCAAGGCTCCGGGAAAAGACGTGTCCTGCCGAACGACAATCACCGGTACTTGGGATACGGGGCAGATGGCCATTCGGCTCGACCTGATCGACCGGGAGCGACAGTCGCAACTCCAAATACTACTGCCGGTCGGGCTTTATCTGCAGGCCGGAGTTCAAGCTTCGGTTTGATCGCCTCGAGGTTCGCATCCCTTACTCGTGGTGCTTCTCGAATTTCTGCGTCGCTGCGGTTCCCGTCGGCAAAGCTGCCATCACCGCGCTCGGAGAAGCTCGAACCGTTTCAGTCGATGTTTTGAATTCAAACCTGGTCGCGCTTACGGCGGCCGTTCCGACCGATCAATTCGCATCTGCGCATAAGGGCGTCCCTGCTGAGATTTTTGAGCAGATCATCAAGCAGTAGCGAGCAACAGCGCTATCAGTCATCGTCAAGGTTAAAGTCGTAAGTCTCTGCTGGCGGGCCTTTGTGAGCTGCGGCGAATTGGTTGAGCGGGACGTTCGTCGTGACCGTCGAAGAGTTGAAATCTGCTTGTTTGATTCTGAGTATCTGCCCGGATTCCATCTCGCCGATCAGCTTTGCGCTCGCGCGGTCTGCGGCGATGCAGATGTTAGTGAGACACCAATTGTACGGAATTTTGGTGGGTGCTCCCTGATCGACAGTCGCATTGACGCCCATCGCCAGATTCAGCCCTTGTGGAACGAAAAGTTGCAAACGGGCGGTACGATCAGTGCCATCAGCGCGTTCGATCAAGTCGACACGTACCACCACCTCGCCGGTATCCTCGGTTCCGGTCGACGTTGTCCGGCATAATGTAGTCCCGTCGGATCCCTTAAAACAGAGTTTGCGCCATGCGGAATATCGGACATTTTGGGGCAAATGCACCTGGGGCGGTTGGAATTGAAGGTTCTCATTCTGCGTTGAGTTGCTGGGAGGTTTCGGCTCTTGTGCCATAGCCATTGTCGGTAGGATTATGCAGATCATGCAGCATATCCCAAGGCGGACCAGCGGTGATGCACTGCGGAGAATTCGTGTGCTCATGCTGCCCTCCCATTCCAACCGTTCAGTCTCACGGATGCTTCTCAAGAAACTGGCTTACCAGCGGCGCCCATAACGGCACCCCATCTTCCGAATCGATCAGAAAGTGGCCGTCGTTCCCGAAGGCAGGCAGCAAATGGTACTCTGCATCGCCTCCCGCAGCGGTAAAGGCGTTATGCATGCGTTTGGTTAGCTCCGGTCCGAAATAGCTGTCGTTCTCCGCATATATCCAAAGCATTGGTACGCGCGCCGTGCGGCCGAATTCGCCAGTCGCAGCAACAAGTTTGTCTGGCGCACAGTTGTTGTTTGGCTTGCCATCGACTCGGCCGCCCCGCCCCGCCGCAAATGTGATAACCGCACGAACTGACGGCGGGTTTCGGCTGGCAAGCGCAATCGATCCCCAGCCGCCGCCCGACTGGCCGACGACAACGACTTTGCCGGGTGCAATCTGTTTTTTCTTCTGCATGTTTTCGATGACCCACTCGTTGAGAGTGGCGATGGCGAGCCCTGGACCGAGGAAGTTCGGGTTGTCGCAACTGCCGACATGCCCGAAGACGGCCCCGAAGAGCCCACGGTCCTTAGCATCGAGACTTGAGGCGCCATATCTAACTGGCGAAATTACGAAATAACCGCGCCGCGCGAACCAAAATGCGGCCTGCCGATACTCCACTGTCGGAAACATTGTCCGCTGGTTGGCGTCAAGCGAAATTCCATGGTTCATGACGACCAGAGGAAATGGTCCATCGCCGAGAGGCCGGACCACATAGGCAAGCACCGGCAAGGGAAATGGCAGTGCCCACATCTCCTCCTGGATTCTTGGAGACGAAGCGGATTCATCTGCCGACGCCGGGCGGCAAGCAGGCAGACTAATTGTCGCTAAAAGGAGAATCTGCAGAAGGCGGCTCAGCATTTCCTTCTCCCTCCAATTGCAGAAGCTAGCTGCGGGATGGGTGCCTGGTTTGATTTGGATCAACAAAGTTGAGCGGCACGATCCGGGCCGATCAATTCGCGGCTGCGCATGGCGGCGCATCTGCCGAAAGTTTTGAGCAAATCATCGAGAAATGCCGTTGCGAGGGGTGGATCGTCGTCGGCCAGAACAAAGAGTGTTTTCAGTTGCATGGAGCCGAATCGGACCTCCACAATCGGCGTCGCGTTGATCTGCATCAATATACGGCGCCGGGGAACAGTGAACTAAAGCGCCTTGAGAGACGTGGAGGGACGCATGAATACGTCAACGGCGCGGTCGATCCTTGCGGCACTCTTGTTGACGGTGCTGCCGATCGCGGCGGCGAACGCGCAGACGCCCGCACCGCCGCCCGCCTCCGATCAGTCACAGCAATTGCTGAAGGCCGCAGAGCTAGATCAGCTGGTTGCTCCGATCGCGCTGTATCCGGACGCGCTGCTCGCCGAGGTCCTGATGGCGTCGACCTATCCGCTGGAGGTCGTGCAGGCGGATCGCTGGGCGAGCGCGAACAAGCCGCTGAAGGCAGATCAGCTGAAAGCCGACGTCGACAAGCAAAGCTGGGACGACAGCGTGAAGTCGCTGGTCGCGACGCCCTCGGTGCTGGCGATGATGAGCGAAAAGCTCGACTGGACCCAGAAGCTGGGCGACGCCGTTCTTGCGCAGCAGCCCGATGTCATGGATGCCGTTCAGCGGCTGCGCGCGAAAGCCCAGGCCAACAACAAGCTGGCCTCGACCAAGGAGCAGAAAGTCTCGGTCACGCAGCAAGAGAACAAGCAGGTCATCGTCATTGAACCAACCGTGCCTGACACCGTCTACGTGCCTTATTACGATCCTGCCGTGGTGTATGGCGACTGGCCTTATCCCGACTATCCGGCCTACTACTTCCCGCCGCCGCTCGGCTATCTGCCGGGCGCGGTGCTGGCAACGGGGATCGCATTCGGCGCCGGGTATGCCCTTGGACGCTGGACGTCAGGCGGAAACTATTGGGGCGGCGGTGTCAACTGGGGCGGCGGCAACATCAACGTCAACCGTCCGGTCAACATCAACAATATCAATGTCGGCAACAACAACTGGCAGCACAATCCCACGCACCGCCAGGGCGTGAAGTACAGCAACACCAACGTGCAGCAGAAATTCGGCAATAACAATGTGCGGGCGGGCAGCCAGGACCGCGCCGATTTCCGCGGCCGCAGCGGCGAACAGGTGCTCAAGCCCGGCGGCGGCGCAAATCTCGGCGACAAGGCCGCCAGCGGTCCGGCGACCGCCGACCGCACGCCCGGCAACCGGTCAGACGCCGGGAACCGGCCGTCAGCGGGCGCAAAGCCTGCCGTGAAGAGTGGTACCGCAAAAGGCACTGCCGCTCGCAGCGCCCCCAAGCGCGACAGCGCGATGAATATCCAGTCCGGCAAGGTGGCCAACGCGCAGGCCGCGCGCGGCAGGCAAAGCGTCGGTGGCAGCCCCGCAGCAGCACGCTACTGGCCAACGGCGCCGGGCGAGGAAGCAAGCCCGCTTGGCGAACTGGTCGCCAAGGCGACGACCGAGGGTTACGCCATCGGCGGCGACCGCGCACCCTTCCACGGCTACTACTACAAAATATTGACGCGCCAGGGTCCGATGGCCGCGGGCGGCGAAGTGGACTATGTCGTGCGCGGCAAGATGATCGGCGGTTTTGCGCTGGTGGCCTATCCGGCCGAGTACGGCAATTCCGGGGTGATGACATTCGTGGTCAATTACGCCGGCACCGTCTTCCAGAAAGACCTTGGGGAACGCACGGCAAAACTCGCCGAGCGCATGACGTCGTTCAATCCCGATCAGACCTGGAAGAAGGTGGACCTCACCAAATAAGGCCACTCTCGCCAAGTCCGGCTAATGCCGGGCCCAATTGACCTGAACCAACAACCTCAACAGGAGAACAAGATGACGAAAAATCGAACCCGAATCTTTCGAACGCTTATGAGTGCGGCGCTGCTGGCGCTAGTGGGAGTGGCGAGCCTCCCGACGGCGTCGCAGGCGGAAACCGGAGCGGTTCGTGTCGTCTTCACCAAGGCAGGATTTATCGTGGGTGTCGGCGGGGGCCGAGGGGTCCTGACGTTCCGTGGCCACCACTATCCGTTCACGGTATCGGGCATGAGCGTAGGCTTCACGATCGGAGGATCGACCACAAACCTGGTCGGGCACGCTTTGAATATGCACGCTCCCGGCGACATCGCGGGCAGCTACAGCGCGATCGGCGCCGGGGGGGCAATGGCCGCAGGCGCCGGCGGTGTCCAACTGCAAAATGCAAAGGGCGTCGTTCTCCAATTGCAGGGCGCCAAGGTCGGAGTGGAATTGTCCGCCGCCGTGGGCGGCGTAACCGTCACCATGGAGTGACGCGAGAGCATGATCCGGAAAAGTGGGAACCGGTTTTCCCTCGCGACAAACGCGAAGCGTTTGCGCGGAGATCATGCTCAAACAAAGTGATAGAGCGGGATGACGATTCGAAGAAAAGTCATCCCGGTCTGGTCCTTGTTGGAGGGTTGCCACCGCAAACAGAGCAAATGAAATGGCCACGTTGACAGGCAAGACCGCGGTTGTGACGGGATCGACCAGCGGTATCGGACTGGCGTGCAGAGCGGGAAACATATGCTCCTATTGAGCTTTTCAGCGTTTGACCCCAGAGCGGACCTCGACGCTCGGGATTTGCTTGATCTACCTCAATGTCACAGCGGCTTTTTCAGTTACGGCTCAAGATCCAACAGGAGGCTGTGATGACTGAAAACATCAAATCGGAAATGATTTCGCGTCGAAGGGTTTTTTCCTTGCTCGGGCTTGCGATTGCGTCGGGCCTTGCAGTGCCGGCGACGCTGATGACCGCAACGGATGCCGAGGCCGTCATTGGCCGGCCACTCTCCCCCGGGAGCGTTGCTGGCGTGGCCCGGCGTGCTGAGCGGCGCGGCTATAAGAAGAAAAAGATGAAAGCAAGTCCAGAAAAGACCGAAGCACCAAAGTAGCCAAAACCTGCGAATAATAGGCAGAGCGCTTGATGGGCCACCAAGGGTGGCCCATTGCGCATTGAAATGCCCCCGCGCCTTGCCGCTTAAGTCGTTTTTCGGACATGCCGGGCGCGGTCACCGCACGCCCCTCTTGGGAGTAGACCGGACGTAGCCAAGGCCATTCGCCACGGCAGGCTTTGACCCATCTACGATCTAGAAATCTGCGGAGGCCCATCTGTCATGGTTCTGGGAGTTCCGATGAAGGTATTTGTCGCACTCTTGATCCTGATTGGCGTGAGCCTGAATTCTGAGCCGGCCGCCGCCAGGAAATCCTCCAATTTGCGAACGGATCGGATTCAAATTTCTTATGTACCGCCCAAGAATTCAGCTCACGAAACTATATTTAAACTGCTGAAGGAGCGGCGGACTCTCGAAAAATTCAAAGGTCTTTTAAGCGCATTGCGTCTACCGCGTGCTCTCCTGTTGAAGGTTGAGGGATGCGATGGAGAATCTAACGCCTGGTATGCAGATGACGCCGTCACCGTTTGCTACGAGTACCTTGAAGACATCCTGCGGAACGCCCCCAAGGAAACGACGCCAGCGGGCGTCACCCGAACGGACGCCATAATAGGGCCGACACTCGAAGTGTTCCTGCATGAGGTCGGCCACGCGGTGTTTGACTATCTCTCGGTGCCTATTTTGGGGCGCGAGGAAGACGCAGCAGATCAGTTTGCCGCTTACGTCCTCTTGCAGTTCGGCGAGAGCGATGCGCGGAGACTAATTTACGGCGTGGCTTACTCGTATAACATTGACGCATCCCAACCGAGTACCAAAAAGAATCCTTTCGCTGACGAACACGGCCTTCCGGCGCAACGCTTCTACAACGTGCTGTGCATGGCATACGGGGCAGATTCCAAGCTATTCGCCGATCTCGTAGACAAAGGATATCTACCCAGCGAAAGAGCCGAGGGTTGTGCGGACGAGTACGAGCAGGTCATCAAGGCGCTGAACAAGCTCATCGGACCCTATATCGATCAGACGCGGGCCAAACAGGTGAGAGCCAAGCAATGGTTGAGGTTTGATGTGCAGTGATCGCTGTGAGAATCCGACACCAGGCTTATGGGTGGCAATGTTTGTCGGCTCGAGCTGCATTGGGAGCGCATCAAGCGTTACTGATCCTGTCCGGCATCAACATGCCCGGCATGAGCGGCCTTGAGAGGCTGCCGAAGGTGCGGGCCGAACGGCCGAACGTGCCGGTGATCATGATAACCGCCGGGAACGGCGCAGAGTTGATCAGTTTCGCGCAAGCAAGGTTGAGATTGGATCCCCACCAATGTCGATACGCTGGCCGCGATAAGGCCGCCCGAAAGCCCCCCAACTTTCGGCGGCTCCGCGTTTCCAGCAAATCAATATTGCCCGCGTGTGGCCAATCCTGCAGGGGCTGCCGACCCCGGCTTTTCACCGGCAATTCCGTACCGCATATCCGCTGCAATCCGGATCGGGTTCGAAGCCGACGGCCCTGACATCGTCGCGCATCTCGTCCGAATTCATGCGTTTCCTTGATATTGATCAACGTTCGCCGAATGAAGCGGCGTAGTAGCCACAATGGGGTCGATGGAGTGGCGTATGCCCCTGGCGCGGTATTTTCTCTTTGTCGGTGGGGCGCTGCTCGCGCTGCTGTTCATCGCGGATGCCTGTCTGCCGAAATTGCCGGTCGCAGACAGGGCCATCGCAAATCTGCCCGTCATCCGTATTCATTCCGACCGGAAATGGCCGGAGCGCGTGGTTTTCGACACCCGCCTCCCGGCCATCGTTTCCGCGCCGATCGCAAATGCGCCAGCCAGCGTCCCGGTCCCGGCAACGGTCGCCGACGTCCCGGCCAAGGCGCAGGTGCGGGAGGCGTTCGCGCAGCTGCAGCCATCCGATGCCCCGCAGCTGCAACAGTCCAAATTGAAAAAGCCGGAACCGGCGCCGCAACGCAAACGCAAGATCGCAAGGAAGCGCGTGGGATCGCCGATGATCCTGGTGGCGCGGCAACCGCCATTCGGCTGGTTTAGAAATATCTGGTGAGCGGATCGACTGGCCGCGCGCCTCATGCCAGGCAGCGCGTTGATCTGTCAGGTTCGCTGGAAATGGGCGACCTAACAAAAAAGCCCCGGACGATGCCGGGGCTTTGAGTTTGCTGGAGATTGAACGGAATTCAGTAGCGGGCGGCCACTGGTGCCCCGTAGCCGCCGAAGCGGTAGTTGATGCGCAGAGTGAGCATATCCACATCCTGGGTGATCCGATCGTTGAGGAATCGAGCACAGGTCACTGCGCACGAGAAAGAGTTGTTGGAAGTGCCCATGAACAGGTGATCGTATTCAATACCGGCGGACCAATTCGGCGCGAAGCCATACTCCCATCCAACACCCACGGCGCCACCCCAGCGGGTCGCGCTCACCGCGGCCAGTTCAACGCCACCGAGGGTAGTGAGAATGCTAAAGCGGTTGTCTGCCACCGCCGCGCCGCCCTTGAAGTAAAACAGCGAGGCGTTCCATGCATAGCCGATCTGGCCGGTGAAAAGGCCGATGCCATCGGTTTTGGTGCGGGTCGAGAACGTTGGATCGAAGATGCTGATGCGCTGGTTGCTGAGATCCGCCCAATCGCCCTGAGCTTCCAAGCCAAACACCCACTGGCTGGCTTGCCAGCGATAACCGAGCTGGCCGCCGATGAGGCCTCCGGATCGACTGCCGCAGCCCCCAACGAAGTCAAAACCCCCCGCATCAAAGAGATCCACACAGCTGTGGCTCTCGCCCCAGCCGCCGTTGGCGCCGATATAGAAGCCCGACCAGTCGTAGATCGGGGCGACGTAAGGCATCGGTGCGGCCTTAACCGCCATGTCCGCGGCGAGCGCCGGGGCCGCCATGCCCAATGCCACTAACCCAACTGTACCCAATAGAAATTTTTTCATCGCATTTTCCCCTGATCTATCGCGGTCGATTCGATAAGCACCAACCTTGACGCAGGATACTCCCAAGACGCTGAAATCCTCGTGCCATAAAAGTCACATTCGATTTTTCAATCATGACTGGAAAGTGGCGAGCGGAACAATCGAAAAGGTAACGAGGTGTATGACAGTCATCAGCTAACGGACAAGCGAGGTAACATGGTATGCAACCGGCGTCGGCTCGAACCAATAAGACGACCGCAGCAACAATGGCTGCAGCAGATTCCGGCAAGAGGGCTGACCATTGATCTGCATCACTACGCCGGCGCCGTGATGCGCAATTCTTAACAAAAGGTTGATTGACGTTCGCCGGAGGGCGTGATCGTGCCGATGTGCCAGTCGCCAAAGATCGCCGACTTCCTGCTTCGAGCAAATACGCTCGCGGCAAACGACAATGACAGGCCAGCAGACAAACCTTTGCGGCCGGTTCAATCGCGACGCCTTTTCAAAGCGTCCTGGCAGATCCCCGTCATCCTGTTCTGCATCATCGTGTTCCTCGTTCTCGGGTTGGCGGGTCCGCATTGAAGGGCGCGGCGGCATGCCCGCCCTTGTCCGCGCCCTCCTGCGAGCCGAGGCACACGAAAAAAAGCGCTGAGAGCTACTCGCATAACTACCCGCTCTCGAGCCCTCGGATGTCGTCATGCCAACTCTGCGCGTCGAATGCGGTTTCGTTGACCTAGCGCAACATACCGATGGCAAATGTCGTGGAACTTTAACCTGGGTGGAGCAACACTGGAGAAAACCATGAAACAGATAAGCCTGAAAAAATTTGCCATCGCTGCTTCGGCCTTCGCGTGCGCGGCGCTGCTCTCCGCCGGCTGGTCCGAGCAAGGCGGCATCTCGCTGTCGGTCAACAAGGCCGAGGCCTATGCACGGCTCCTGGTCAGGCCGGCTTACGCCGCGAGGGCCGTCTATGTCGATTCGGCTGGTCTCCCCTGGTACGCCGTGAGGGCCTACTACATGGGTGGCCCCTGGAGTGGCGATCGGTACAGCTACGCCGGCTGGGATGACTATGCGGCGCGCAATGGCATTGGCTGCCACCCCGGTACTGCGATCAAGGGCGGGGACGGCATAATGTACCTCTGCCAGTAAGACAAAAGCGGGAAGGCGGCTCAAGCAGCCGCCTTCCTTGCACCCGCATACGCTTCCGCGAACAGGGATGGAGGCGGCACCCGCCGCAGCTTCCTCAATATCCGTCGCCCCAGCGATACTGCCACGCGATACCGACGGCGCTGAACTCGCTTCCGGTGCGGGTTGTGATGCCGGTGCTGGCCGATAGCTTCAGGGAGTTCTGGCGGTCAATCGGCAGGGCAAGGGTAAAGCCGGCCCGCGTGTTCGCCTGCTCGTTGTCGCTCTGCACGCCGTTCAGCGCGGTGTGGCCGCCCTTGAAATAGATCCCGTCCAGCGCCATCCACACGCCGGACTGGAAGGTGTAGAGGACATGTCCCTGCACGGCGTAGATCGGCGCCTGCGCGAAGGTATTGCCGCCGAAGAAATCGGTATTGTCGGTGAAGAAGGTCACGCTGGGGGCGAGTTCGAATGTCCACGGACCCCAGGCCTTGGAAATCCCGAGCTCCGGCCTGAACGACCATCTGTTGTTGCCGAGGTTGAGCAGCTTGCTGTCGTCGTATTGCCCGAACGGCGCGGAGACCTGCAGGCTCACTCCGACAATGAGATCCTGCCGGTAGCTCGCAAAGTCCTTCACCGAGAGCGCGGGCGCGCCGAGCAAATTGACCGAGACGCGAAATCGCGGGTCGCCGAGGCCCGACATTTCACGCTCGCGGGGCTGGCCGTCGACGAGGCCATGCGCGGCGAACGACGAAGCCGGCACGATGACATCGAATTTGGCCGACTGGCCCCAGAGATCGAAGGACCGAATATAGGCCAGTACCCCGGTATTGGTGGTGAATTTGGCGTCGGCGATCGCCAGGTCCGGGTCGAACGCCATCTTGCCTTGGGCATAGACGTAGCCCGCGATCAGGAAATTCAGTCCGACGGGGGTATTTGAATACGCGCGAGGTTCCGCTTCTTGTGCGCTCGCATTTGCGGTTCCCAATACCGACGCAATGATTGCAAACGCCACGCAAAGCGAGCGCGGACCTGCGGCGCGCGGTTCAGGCGCATCGCAGGGAGCAGCAATCATGTTGGGCGCGCAGCCGACCGCCAGCTGCGAGCCAATACAACACCAGTCCATTGAAGTATCAAACTACCAAGCGCTGGTCAGATCAATGGTTCGATGGCGCCATCGCAGTCGTTCAGTTGCGGCGTTCCTCACGTCGCTCGTGGCGTCCGGTGCGGCGAGCCTCGCGCCGCTCGTGGCGTCCGGTGCGCCGCGCCTGCCGCCGCTCCATGCCGACAGTCTGGGCCCCGGCACCCGACAGCGTCGCTGCCGTGGAGGCCGCTGCCAGGCCGAACGCTGCAGCCAATCCCATCAAAGAGAGAGACTTCCGACGAGTGATCGCTTCCGTTTTGATCATTTCACTCATTTCAAAACTCCGATGTAGGTGGACGGCTTTCGTGATCACAATTCCAGGGAGCCTGTGTTGATTCAGGTCAACGAACGGGGGCGTTCGTGCCGCTCACCGCTTGCGCCGGGCACGAATTCTTTCAGGAAATTGGCGCCACTGCGTCGCGCGTTACTTTCAGATCAGACCATCGCGTTTTCGCGCAATAATCTCATGCGTGCCTCGCTCCTTTTAGAATTGGCAAGAACCGGCGATTACAAACAGGCTCGTTTCGCCGGTCACGTCAGTGGGCCCGCACCGCGTTTGTGCCTCCGATGATCGTGGGATCAGGCGATGCCCTGACACGATTCTAGTAACACGGCGGATAGGGATAGTATCCGCAGCGTGGTGCGTAATAAGCACCTGCGGCGGCAGCGCCGACGGCAGCAGCACCGACGCCTACCGCCACTCCGCGGGCTACGGGTCGGTAAACGCCACCGCGATGAACGCCGCCGTGATAATGCCCAACGCGACCAACGCCAGCGCGACCACCTCTATAGGCGAATGCGTCAGTTGAAATCATCGCTATGCACCCGATGCCGACGATAACAGATGCAGCAAGGGAGATAATTCTTCGACGCGACATGACTGATTTCCTTTTCTTCAAGGCGGATGAAGTTGTCAGCGTATTCCTCTATCCGGACCCCGATGCTTGATGTGGATCAATGAAGGAGCTTTTTGGTGAGTTCGCAAGTACAGGGCGGCCGAGGGTAGCTTGGCCCACAGGTTCATCCCTCGCCAGTTCACTGGGCTGCGTGACGGCCGCAAGCACGGAGTGGGGGCTGCCGCGGCGAGTTCTGGATCAGGCGCTGCAGGGTCGCGACGCCGGGCGACACCGTCGACGAATCGTGTTCCGATGTCCCGCCGCCTTGTTGTCCCACGCAGTGCCCACTGAAATCCCGGCCGCTGGATACGCATGTTCAGCGCGGAGTGGAATCAAGGCGACGCGGATGACTGCAGTTTGAGTATAACCGCGGTCTTCCATTTGGCTGGCACGAGGCGATAGGATTGTCTCAACCTGGAGACAAGGCGATGCAACCGGCGCAAGGTCATCAGACGGATTTGGCAAAGCCCCCGCTGCCGGAGGGCGCAGCCGAAGATTATTCTCAAAATGAGGAGCTGGACTTCCCGCTGGTGATCGCGGCGATGCCGGCATTGATGAATCGCAATGTCGAACATCGCCAGACGCATGCCGATGCTTCAGCCCCAACCGATACGAAAGTCCAGACATCTTCTAAGTTTTCGACGAACGCCATGCTCGGCACCCCATGATCCCCGGGACAATGTCCTCAAGGACAATGTCCCTTGATGCAATTGAGAAGATGCGCAGCCTGAAGCAGTTTATCATTCAGGCATCTCGCGCACATGTGGGGACATGATGTCATATGAAGTCAGTCGGAATCACAGCTGCGATCACGAGTCATCGAGTGAAACCAAGGGATCGGATGGCAACGTTCGGGGGCAAAAATACCAGCGTGGCATGATTGCAGCCCTGGCGCCGCCTCAGCCAGAGAGCGAGCCCCACCGGGTGATGG
This sequence comes from uncultured Alphaproteobacteria bacterium, assembly GCA_963735835.1. GTDB lineage: Bacteria > Pseudomonadota > Alphaproteobacteria > Rhizobiales > Xanthobacteraceae > Bradyrhizobium. The sequence continues at coordinate 22,650 of CAVTNA010000028.1, forward strand.
ATCGGCTGCTGCGTGAATGCTTGCAAGGCAGATCGCCGACGTGAATTCGACCCAGCGCGGGCGCACCCTGTTCGGTTCGGCCGGCATCGGTTTGCCGTCTGCTGACGAGTGAGAGGACAGTCGCCGCATGTGGCTGAAGACAGACCGCGCATGCCCGGCTCAGCTTCCGTTTCACGCAACGCTTGCTACGTCGAGGTTGATGACGATCTGGTCGGCCGCGTCCGTAAAATCGCCAGAAAATGCCAAGCGGTTCTTGCTCTTGGCTCGCGCGGAATTTCTTTGGAAAGGCGCGACCAGTTTTCCGCCTCCGCCATCCAAAGCGCGCGGTTAGAAGGCTCTTGCCTTGCTAGCTGCCTGCATAGCGCGGCCCGCGAACTAAACTCAAACCAACTCGTCATCGGTACCCCTGCCTGAGGCGGACTTATTCTCCCAAACTTACGACAGCTGCTGTTCTCCGAACTATTGCCCTCGTGACCATTGTTCCAATGGACAGGTGACGTCGAAGGACATCGCGGCTTATGGAGGCACCGCCGACAACCATCATTCCGTTGATCTGGCTCAACGGTCGCCAGGCAGAACCGCAACAGCATGCGTCGCTACCGAGTTCTATCCACAACGGAGAAGATCCATGAAACGGAATTTGCGCAAAGCTACTGTCGCCGCTTCCGCCTTTTCCCTGGCGGCGCTGTTTTCGTTCGGCTGGTCGGAGCAGAGCGGCGTCTCGTTGTCGATCGAGAAGGCCGAAGCACGGGTCGGCCGCCCGCTGACACCCGTGAGCGTTGCGGGTGTCGCGCGCCGGCAATACCGGCGGGCCGCGGTCGGAACGGCGGCCGCTGTCGGCGCCGGCGCGGCTTATTACGGGGGCGCGGGCTACTACGCGGGCAGTCCGTACTACGGCAGTGGCTTTCGCGGAGCCAGGGCGGCTTACTATGGTGGTTCGGCGGGGCCCATTCCTGATGGCGGCACCCCTCACTACGCGGTGAGGGCCTACTACGCGGGCGGCCCCTGGTACGGCTATAGCGGGTGGGACGACTACGCCGCGCGCAACTTCCTCAAATGCACGCCCGGCGAGCTGACCAAGCTTGACGACGGCCTGATGCATGTCTGCCAGTAAGCATAACGCGGGGCCAAACGAGGCGGCTCAGAAAGCTGCCTCGTTTGGCATCATCACATGGAATGCGCCAGTGCAAGGTTTCCGGCAAAAGGGTAAAACGTAAGCCGTTCCGAACGAGCCGTCGGTGTCTTTGGCACCGACGAGGGATATCGCGATTGCATTGCAGGATGAGGTCATTGCCGTGCGCTTTGCCAAGCCGAGGGATTTCCGCTCGATACCGAGCGCCACCGGAGGAATCGCTCGTCTGGCATGCGCCCGAATGCGTGAAGCAGGCAAGGGCGTGGCGGCTGTTCTATCCGGCGCAGGGTTGACTGTCGCGGAAGTGAGCGATCCCTCCCTTCGTCTTTCGGTGCGCGCGCAGGTCAAGGTTCTGGAACTGGCGGCGCAGGAACTTCAAGATGAATTTCTTGGATTTCATCTGGCGCGCAGTTTTGATCTCCGCGAGATCGGACTGCTCTACTACGTCATGGCCTCTTCAGAGCGACTGGCCGATGCTCTTCGTAACGCCGAGCGCTATTGCGCGATTAACAATGAGGGAGTCCGTCTGCATTTCCGTTCAGACCGGACAACCGTCATCGCGCTTGATTACCTGAACGTGGATCGAAGTGCGGATCGCCATCAGATTGAGTTCTGGCTCACGACGCTGGTGCGTATATGCCGGCAATTGACAAACACCCGGTTGGCGCTTTCGAGAATGACGGTCAGACATCATCGCGACGGCATACCGGCCGAGTATCGCTCGTTTTTGGCGGGCGATGTCGAGTTCGACTCCGAGGCGGACGAGGTCATTTTTCCAGAACAGGTCGCCTCCCTTCCGATCGCCGGGGCCGACACGTACCTGAATAAATTGCTGCGCCGGTATGCCGACGAAGCGCTGGCTAGTCGGCCTTCACATCGCAACAGCGTGCGCGCGCATGTCGAGCGGGTGATTCCACCGTTGCTTCCTCACGGCAAAGCCAACACTTCGGAGGTTGCGCGTCAACTTGGTCTCAGTCGCCGCACGCTCTCGCGCTCGCTTCTGGACGAGGGCGTAACCTTTACCGGAATACAGGAGGAGCTGAGGGCTGCTCTGGCCAGGCGCTACCTCAGAGATCGCGAGTTGCCTATTTCGGAAATAACCTGGCTCCTGGGGTACCGCGAGGTTGGCTCCTTCACGCATGCATTCAGGAGATGGACCGGAATGAGCCCGAGCCAATTCCGATCGTTGCACCGACTGCGCGACAAGGGGGCGGATAGCTTTCCGCGATCAAAGGAAGCTCGCCGCCAGCAACGGCGATGACGACCGGCGGTGCCGAATCGGAGCCGATCCGCTTCACCTTCAATTCATCAGGATGTCCAAGGCCCTACGGAATTCTCCTCGAGCGGTTTTTGGCGCGAGAACGCAAATGATTGGCGCGAAATAGCAAGACTCGCGCTCGCGGGTTTAGGTAAACGGCGGCCGCCGACCTGACCGCACCCACCCGACATCCTTTGGCAGAACTCGACCATGAGCCGAGACGATCTATTGTTCTGGCTTTCGCTTCTCTGGCTTTCTGCCCTCGTCGGTGCGGTATTCTGGGTGGCATTTGCGTCCTGATGACGTATCGAGGTCGCTGATCCGCGCCTCAGGCGAAAGACGCGGCTCCCTTGATTTGGATCAACGTGGGCATCTCTGGCTGGATCACATCATCGCATGGGCCATCCAGCAAGGGATCCCGCATGCCCCACAAAACCGATAACTTGCTGCCGGATGCGAGGGACGTTCAAAGGCGCGCAGCCGCGAAGGACGCGGAGAAGGCTGACGACTTCGTCCGGGTTCTGGCCGAAGCCGAGCTGGAAAAGAGAGCCCTGACTGAGCGGCTGGGCGCCGCATCCGTTTTGTCTGAAGCTGACAAGATAAGGCTCACCGCGGCGATTATTCGACGCGCCGCTCAAAGCGGACTTGGCGAAGTTCAACTATATCGATTTTCGGATTCGCTCTGTGCGGACGGCGGCCTTGCCATCAGGAGGAACGCCGTGGGTTGGGAAGATACGCTCAAGGGAGTGCCGAGGGAAATTTACGACATTTGGGCCGACTACCTGCAGCCGCGTGGATACCGGATCCGGTATGTCGTGAACAAGCTGCCGGGCAGCCTGCCGGAAAACGTCAGCATCGTCGTAAGCTGGGACGATTGAGCACATTGCGCGAAATAGCTGACCGGGGCCGTTCGAGCCTTTGCCTGAGGGCACAACCGGGTATTGCGGGTCTCTGTCCAGAGCAGCCGCTGTCAGGCAAGGCCGGCCGAAGCCCTTTGAATCGGATCGATCAGCGATTGCGCCGGGAAGGGCTTTGGAAGGTACGCCGCGCAGCCGGATCGCAGCGCTGCTGCGCGCGTCGTATCGCTGTCGTTGCCCGTGATGAATATGACCGGCAATGAAACGCCGCGCTCGCTCAGCCGCAGCCTCAACTCGATTCCGGAACCATCGTTCAGATTGATGTCGAGGACGATGCAAAAGGCATCGTCAAGATCAGCCCGGTTCTCAAATGATTCGACGGAATCGAACACCGCGGCGTTGAAGCCATGGTGCCTGAGCAGACGATTGACCCCTCTGAGCATGTCGGGATCGTCGTCCACAACGATGACGGACTTTCGATTCGGCAAGATTGAGAGCCTTATGCCAAGCGTGATTCGGCGTCGGCGTTCGCTGGTCGGAGCTGAATCGGAGCTATAGTAGTCTCTTGCCTCAAATATTCAAGATTGTCCCAAGGGACAACAGGGCAAATGTCCGGCGCCGTACACAGCGAGTCTATCTAGCGCCGTCGGGCCCATGAAGAAAGCCCAGACGCTCCGCAATTGACACGAGTTCTGCAAGGGATTGAACTTCCATCTTTTCCATCACTTTGTGGCGATGGGCTTTAACGGTCCGCACCGTCGTCCCCAATTGGGTTGCGATCTGCTTGTTGATCTTGCCTCGAACGACGAGGTCGAAAACCTGTCTTTCCCGCGGGGTCAGCAGCCCCACCAAACCGCGGAAACGATCCAGCTCGCCGCGCTGATCCCGTCCGACCTGATAAAAACTGAGCGCGCGCTCGATTGCCGCAAATAGGTGAACGGACGAGACCGGTTTGGTGAGAACGTCCTGGGCGCCAGCCTTCATAGTCTGCACGGTGGTCGGAATATCGGCGTGGCCGGTCAAAAAAACGATCGGCAAGGTCGAGCCGAGATCGATCAAGCGGGCTTGCAGGTCTGGACCGCTTAGACCGGGGATGCGAACGTCGAGAAGGATACATCCCGGCTTGCTCTCATCCGGCAGGTCGTCCAGCAGCCGTTGCGCGGAGGGATAGGTTACGACTTCATAACCGGCGGTCTTCAATCGGCGTTCGATAGCCGTTCGGAACGATGCATCGTCATCAACGACGTGAACGCGACCCGGCAATTCCCCCTCCTGCAAGATGACTGGCGGTCAGAAACGCCCACCCTGTCCAACAGCGCCAGCCGAACGCGCTATCATCCGAACCAGCATGTATCGGCAATCCGGTCATCCTCCGCTAATTCAAGCCAAATGGCGTCACTATTTTAGTACCGCCAGCATGCGCGGTAAAACCACGATACAAGAACACCACTGTACAAAATGTGACACACACCGGACCTGTCCCAAGGGACAATGGCTCCTAAGACAATAGTGCGCACAACGACGCTTGTTGTAAATCATTTTCGACTGAGGAATTGGCGACGCATTCAAGAAGACCTTAACAAGCTCGTCCAAACCCGGAGAGTATCCATGTTTGCTAGCCTTGGTGGAGACCGCGCCGCCGCGGAGTTTGGAATGCCCCGGCCGCGGATCAATTTTAGCGAATTCAGCTACGACAAAGGCGTACAAATCTTCGGCGAGAACGAGCCGGCCGAGTATGTCTATCAAGTGGCCGCAGGGGCGGTACGAAGCTACAAGCTTCTCCTGGACGGCCGCCGCCAGATTGGCGCCTTTCACCTGGTGGGCGACATTTTCGGTCTGGAGAACGCCGCGGTCCACCGCTTTACGGCCGAGGCGATCGTCGACACCAAGGTCCGTCTGGTAAAACGTCAGAGTTTGGAGCTCATCGCAGAAAAGGACGTGCTGGTCGTACGCGATCTGTTGAACACCACAACCGACAGCCTTCAGCATGCCGAAGCCCACATGCTGCTCCTGGGACGCAAAACCGCATTGGAGCGGGTTGCCGCCTTTCTCCTGGAGATGGACAAGCGGCTGACGAGGGCCGGGTTTTTTGCACTTCCCATGAACCGGCGCGATATCGCGGACTATCTGGGGCTGACACTGGAGACGGTTTCCCGCGAACTCCACCACCTCCACGACAGAGGAATCCTGGGATTTCTGGGTACCAACCAGCGCCAGCTCGTCCTTCTCGATCGTAAACGGCTCGGCAACCTGGATTCATAGCAGGGCTCTCGCGGGGACCTGGAGCGCGGCATGTCTATTCGACCTGAGGCCATGGAAATCGCCGGTCCGCGCCATGCCCTGCCTCGCATTTCCGAACAAAGAATCCGTGCCTTGCTGCTCGTCGTAATCGCAATTTCCTGCGCGTCCTGCAGGACCGACGCCCAGCTGGATCCGATCCAGGCCGCCTCCAACCGTGACACGGCCGCCATCAGTGCCCAGGAAGACTGTCTCTATCGAGAAGTCGGCCGGCTCCTGGAGCCGAAGGGCAGTCCACTCGTCAGCCTGCAGAATATTGCCGTGGCAGCAGCTCACTTTTGTAGCCAGGACTCCATAACGAGACGCGTCTCCGCCTCGGCTCGCGACTACACAGAAGCTCCCGAGAGAAGATCAAGCCAAAACTGAACAGCGCGCCTTCGCGATCGGTCTGGAACTACGCGAGAAACAGACAAGCAGGGGAATGGCGAGCAATTGAATAAGCTCGGATATTGAGCAAAAAGCGAACACCTCGGCTATGCAGGTAATCTCCGAAATCACCCAAAACCGACATCAGGTGGATGGGCATCAGCCGGGAAATGCAGGCAGGAAGCGCGCGACACCCAGCCTGCACAATTCATCTCCGGCTGTGACTGGTATCTTCACCATTGACAGCCTTCAGGTGAGGGTTGGCCAAATCAGCCGCGGATCAGGACCGATTCTAGCTGATGCAGCCCACAAGATTGGTCTCCGATGCGACGGCGGGAATTAGTTGCCGGCACCGGGAGACGACAGGAGGCAACCATGCCCGAGCCTGATCGCAATGGGATTTCCGCGCGGCTGTGGAGGCTGCCTGGGCAGTTGCTGCTGGCGCTGATCAATGCAACCGCGATCCTGGTGATCGTCGCCGCGATTCTTGCGCTCGTTGCGATTATGCGCGTCAACCATTTTGCCGAAAACGTCGCCGCAACGATGACTGAGGCTGTGTTGTCGAAAGTCGATCTGCCGTCGAAAGGCGTGCTGGCGAATCTCCGAGACCTGACTGCGGAAGTCCGCACGCTTGGCAACTCTCTTCGGGAGATCAAGGCAGGAGAAAACCCATCTCTTCAATTCGAAATGGCGCAACTAAAGGAGGCGCTTACCGTCCTGCGTGTCAGCGTCGACCGGATCGGAAGCGCGAGATCGATCCTCACCGACGAAGCGATTGAGCAATTGGGCCGGAGGGTTACCGACACGGTGATGAAGCTGAGGTCCTGCTCTGCGAATGTTGGCCAAATACCGCATCACCATGCCCTCAATGCCTCGCGTTGATACAGATCAATCGTCACCACGTGCTCAGGCGCAACGTGCGCCTATTCGTGCCGCTGGAGTGGCCAAGCGAAGCAAGAGATTGTCTGCCGCAGCCGAAGTGCGCACGCCAAACGAGACGGTGAGGAGGATATTATGGTCCATGTTCTAATCGTCATGAGCTGGCTCGGGGCTGTCAATGGCGCCGTGATATCGACACAGGAATTTACGAGCGCAGAGCGTTGTGAAGCAGCCCGGCAGACGCTGATCGAGTACGCCAAGGCCCGGGGCCTTGACGAGACGCTTAGGCCCCTGTGCATGCAAAAGTGACGCTGGATAGATGGGCTGGCTGATGTCCGCTTCTCTAATCGGCCATTCGGGGTCAAGCACTTTCAGACTATCCACCTATGCGGTGTCGATGTCACTCGCGGGCTCGTGCTTCTCTTCGGAATCGGCACCTGGGCCCTTCCATCATGGGATCCGAGGACGAGGCGGAACAATCTCTTGGACGACCTTGCCGTCAGTGTGACGGCAGGTCCAAGCGGACATACGAACTCACCTCATCCATCGTCCCGCGAGGGACATCCTTCCACTGCTGGGTGGATCTCGTGTTTTCTCCTATCGGGTTTGTTCCTGAACGGTTTTCATGCTGCTGCCGCGGCTTGCTCCCGGGTCCACCGGAACTCGGTGCCGTCAACCCAGATGCGGTGCATGATCACGGCCAGCCGGCGAGCTAGGGCCACGATCGCCTTTTTCATGCCGCGGCGCCTCGCGATCTGCATGGCCCACGCCTTGAGCCAGGACCATTTTTTTGAATGCATCATGCTCTGAGCTGCTTCGTAGAGCATCGTCCGCATCATCTCATCGCCACAGCGTGATATTTTGCCGCTCCAATCGATCTCGCCCGATTGATACCTGGAGCAGGTCAGCCCAAACACCGCCCCGACTGACTTGGATTTTCGGAACCGGGCAGGCACATCGACGGTGGCGCGATAGGTCAGCGCCACCACGGGACCGACACCGGGGGTCGTCATTAGGCGCCGGCAGACTTCATCCTCCCGGACGATAGCCAGCAAGCGGCGGTGCAGGATGACGATCTGTTCACGGAGCACCCGCCGGACGATGAGCAGCGGCTCCACCAGTACCGCCATGTCGGGGATATTCTCGACCAGCTCCTGGATGCGTGCCTCGAACCTCACCTTGCCAACCATTCCGACCTTGAGGCCGAAGTTGCGCAAAGTACCTCGCAGATCGTTCTCGATGGCGATGGCCTTGGACTGCAATAGCTTGCGATGGGTTAGCAGCATCCGCAGTTTCTGACTGCGTAACGTCTTCACATGCACCGGACGGTACAGTCCCGCCCGGATCATCTGAGCGATGCCGCGCGCGTCATTGCGGTCGGTCTTGTTGATCTGCGCCTTCAGCACCGCCTGCATGTGCCGCGTCTCGACACAGATCACCGGTAGCCCTGCTTCGGCCAGAGCGCTGAACAGCCATTGCGATAGCGGTCCGGCTTCCAATCCAATCCGCTTGAAGCGGTAGGTGGGGTTCCCCAGAACCTTCAGCAGGGCTTCAGGTTCGCTCGCTACCTTCACTTCCTTCACGATCCTGCCCGTGTCATCCACAATGCAGATGCTGGTCTCCTTGACCGATACGTCCAATCCGCCAAAATGGTCCATGCTGCGCTTCTCCTTCTGATGCTTGAGGCCGTAACCACGGACCTCGTTTTCACCATCAGCCTGAAGCGCAGCACCAAAGATCTTCAGCTATCCACAAGCCGGGCCGGCCGATTACACCATCTTTGGGGTCGGCAGGCGGCCGCCCGGCGTCTGCTGGCGTTCGATCCCTGCTTCCGCATGTCGGGCGCGACTGCGATTTTCCTGATCCAGTCTCCGGAATATCGCGAAAAATTCCTGGGCGCCCTCCGGACTGCGGATTTGCCGGAATAGCGAAGGGGGCATCGATGCCCCGCTGAACAAGGCCGATGCTCGCCTGGCGCCGCTTGAGAGTACTAGAGATGGCGCGTGCTGGTCACCGCTGTTAAGGCACATTATTGGGGCCGATGAGCCAGCTACCTTGGATGCTCTAATCGGACGGCGCGAAATACTGAGCCGGACTGATTGCGCCACATGGAGGCCGCATGGCCGCATCGCGCACATCGTGGTGAAGCGGCTCGGTCATATGTGGATCGCCGCCGCCGTCATTCTTGTCGTCTCGATTGGCGAGACCGCCGCTCAGCCCAAGTCTGGCGAGACTGCCGCTCAGCCGAAAAAAGTCCTGTTCCTTCATTCGTTTGGCCCGAATTTCCAGCCGTGGGCCACCTGGAGCAGGGAGATCCGCAATGAACTGATCCGACAGTCGCCTTGGCCGCTGGACATTCAAGACCAATCCCTCGTTACGGCTCGGGATGGCGACCGACACCGCTGAGCCGAAATTTGTTGAATATCTCAAGGCGCTCTACGCTCGACAACCGCCCGATTTGATCGTCGCTATTGGTGCGCCAGCAGCTCGCTTCGTCCAGCAACACAGGGCAGACCTGTTTCCGACAACGCCAATGCTGCTCGCGGCAATCGAAGCGCGCCGGGTTGATCCATCCACGATGTCCGATCAAGACGCCATGGTTGGGGTGAGGACCGATCAAGTCGCTCTTTTCGAAAATATTCTGCGGCTGTTGCCGGAGACAAAGGCCATCGCGGTCGTAGTCGGAAATTCTCCCAATGAGCAATTTTGGATGGGCGAGATGCAACGGGAACTGAATCCGCTGCTAGGGAACAAGGTTGAATTGATCTTTTACAACGAACTGCCGTTTCCAAGAGATCTTGAAGGAGCTTGCGAATTTACCGCCCAACAGTGCAATTTTTTATCAACAGATGGCGGTGGACGGCGCAGGTGCCGTCTATGGAGACAAGGAGCCATGGAAGCGCATCGGTGAGGTCGCCAACGCTCCCATGTTCTCGCACGACCAGATTTACCTCACCGGTGAACTTGTTGGGGGCCCGATGTGATCACCAGCCGAAGCTGCACGACCGACGGCTGCTGCTGCCGTCCGAATTTTGGGTGGAGAGAAAGCAGGCGGCATCAAGGTTCCCACGATTGAATTTTCAACACCGAAATACGATTGGCGACAACTACAACGCTGGAACATCAGCGAGAGCCGCCTGCCGCCGGGGAGCGAAATCCTATTTCGGGAGCCGACGATATGGCAGCGTTATTCTTGGCAAATCGCGCTGATCATTGCCGTTATTCTCGCGCAAGGTGGGCTTATCTCGGCCTTGCTGAATGCGCATCGTCGGCGTCGTCTGGCCGAAGTACAGTCGAGCGCAGCGTATTACAGAACTTGCTCATGTCAACCGCTTCGCGACCGCTGGCGAACTGACAGCATCCATTGCTCACGAAATCAACCAGCCGCTCGGCGCTATTCTGAACAACGCCGAAACCGCGACATGCAATCCTGAAATCGCTGAGGCCCGACATCGCTGAACTCAAGGATATCGTGAAGCGATATTTTGCATGATGATCGACGCGCCAGCGAAGTAATACGGAGAATACAGATGTTCCTTATCCCGGCACTAAGTTTAGGATAGGTGCTGTTGTCGTTAATATTGTTCTGATGGACATTGTCCCAATGGACTCCGCTCGATGGCAAGGGCCTGACGTACCTGTGCCTGGCGAAGGCGCGGTTTTCGATGCGTCGTTACGACGAAGCCTAGCGGAATGGGATTAGGCCTCGCCATTTGCAAAATGATACTCGAGCGACACAACGGGCAGATTTCGATCGCGCAAGTTCACCTCACGGCTTGGCGTTTCGCGTGATCCTGCCTGCTTCTTCCGACTATGCCCATCCACGGGACTGATGTCGGCTTCGGGTCCCGCAACGGACACGGCCCATTCCATGGACGTGCAATCTGCCTCGATGGCGAGCTCAAACAACTTTTTGGCGCGTGATCACAATTAGCGGCACTCGCTGCCTCTTACCCCGGCGTGATAGAGGTTCCGCGAAAGCAGCGTCACACGAGCGCGCGCCAGATCGGGCGCAGGGCCACGTCAGACGCGAAAGTATTGGCGGCATCCCGAGCCAAAAGGTGTGGGTGACGCTGAACGTACGGTCACAAGCAAAACCAACGGCAGATTATGGATAAAGTGCCTCGTGTTCCTCGGCGCCGCGTATTAAAGGCTGGATCAATAACGTTCGGCAGCAGCACTATTAACTGTACCGTTCACAACGTTTCTGAGACCGGGGCCGCTCTCGAAGTCGTGAGCCCGCTCTATTTTCCTGACCGCTTCACGCTAATTGTTCAGACCGATCAATTGAAGCGGCCGTGCCACATTGTCTGGCGTCAAGGAAGCCGGATCGGCGTCGCGTTCGATTAATCTTCACCCGGCTGCGCTTGGTCGAACGCTTGAAGGAAGCCAACAGAAAGGAATTGGCCCAGTGGCGAAACGACTGAAATTTTCGGCTTGTTTCATCATACACGACGAAACCGCGCTACGCGCCTATGCCGAAAAGATAGCAACGGAGCGCGGCGAACTCGACTATTTCTTGGTTATGCTAGAGCAAGGCAAAGAACAAGAAAAAGTGAACGGCGAAACAGCGACGCCGGGCATGACCGAGATGGGTTATATTTTTGAAGCCGGTGGTGACTATTACCAACACATAACCGGATACGACCAAGCGTGCGGTTTTGAGTGGGATGGTACCACGGGCGAGCAAGTCGAAGCTGAATGGGGCTAGATGGTGCACACGTCACCATCTCCCTGCTTGCGAAACATCCAAACGTCCGAAGGCATATTACGCGCCGTCACCCAGTTACTCGTACCGCCACCTGAAGATGACCGCGGGGACCGTTTCATTGCACGCTCCTCCGGCGGTCACGACGAGGCTCAGTTTTAGTCGCGTCAGGTCCGGGTCAAAAACGGTCTTCCCGGCCCTAAAAAGCGACTTCCGCTATAGCCCCGAAAACGGACTTAACTCGGACATCGCGGCATGTCCGGTTGGTGCCAGCAACGGCGATGAGCCTGACTAAGCCTGACCGTTGGGGGTGACCGCGGGCTCCTTGCCCATCTCGCCCAACCGCGCACACGCCGATCATGCGATCCCGCCGGTCGCGCTCGATGTCGAGCCGAAACCCTCGGATCTCGCGAACTGCATGGCAGAAAGCGTCCCGGTCCGTTGCCCGGTCTTTGGCGCAAGAAGCCAAATGATTGGCCTGTCATCACAAGACGCCGCTTCAACCTTTGGCTATAGACGGACGCGCTGCGCAGACGGTCCTGAATGGATCTCGAAGCGCCTCCGCCAGCAACGCTCAGACGGTCCGCCGCCATCTTGTTGGCCGGCGTGACCGCGTCGACCTTGAACGGTCGCGAGCGAGAAGCCGCAGAGGCGCAATCACAAAATACGGAATCGCGTGCGCAAGGTCACAACAACATATGAGGCTATAGAGTGAAGATTGGACGCATCACAGCTTTTGGTACGGGAATTCTATTCGCAGCTATTTCGCTTTCTTCGCCGCTTGCGGCGGCCACACAGACTGGGATTGCATCGGTGTACAGTGGCGAGCAAACCGCTAACGGCGAGTACGCCCATGCCTCCGCACTCACTGCGGCTCATCGCACTCTGCCGTTCGGCACGATGGTCAAGGTCACCAATACCGAGACAGACCGCTCTGTCGTCGTCCGTATCAACGATCGCGGCCCGTATATCCGGGGTCGCGTAATCGACCTGACGCCGGCTGGCGCTCGGGCGATCGGATCCTCCGGCCTCGCTCCGGTCAGGTTGACTGTGCTGTCCGTCGGAACTGGTCGCGCCAGCCGTTCGGTCCGCTCCACCGAGGGCTGAGCCAGCTCTCGGCTGTACGAAAACCGCTAGCTCTCCTGCTACCGATCAGAAGAAGGCCGTAGAGAAATCTACGGCCTTCTTTCTGAGAGCCGGAAATGATTGAACAAATGCCGGCCAGGCATCGGCAGGTTAGCCGCGTGTCAACGAATTCGGCGGCTGTGTGCCGACCAAACTCCGGACATGGCGCTGCATCGCTATAACTGACGCTATGTGGCCATGAACGGAAGTCGGGTCCACTTCGTATAGGTCTCCACGAATCACCAACTACCGGACAAGAGGAAGCTTGATCCGGAACGACGCGCCGCCGTGAACCCGATTTTTGGCCCATATCTGCCCATGGTGCGCATCGATAATGGTGCGCGCGATAGCCGCAGACGTCGGGCGCCAAATCGGAGGGGCGCTTCGGTAAGCAGGACTTTGCCCGTTTGCCAGAGCAAGACGCTGATCGCTGTCCGGCTGGGGAGCGATTGCCGTATCGCTACACAAACGAAGAAGACGGCGAGATGCTGCGGCGCTACTGGACCATGGCCTGTCAAAAGTGTTCGCTCAAATCGCAATGCACGACAGGGCCAGAGCGGCGGGTTACACGATGGGAGCACGAGCATCTGCTCGATGCTCCGCAGCAGCGCCTCGATACAAACCCACAAGCCATGCGCCAGCGTCGCGAGACAGTTGAGCATCCATTCGGCACGATGAAGGCCCGCATGGGAGCGACACACTTCCTCACCAAAACGCTCCCAAAAGTAGCCGCCGAGATGGCCCTCTCGGTCCTGGCCTATAATCTGACGCGGGTCATGAACATCGTCGGGACCAAGCCGCTGATGGCTGCGATCGTGGCCTGAGACCGAACCGGTCCCGGCTTCTCACCGACTTCCCTGGGAAGGGTGTTTTAACACAGCCAAGACCCGAAGCCGACATCTCCGTGTTAAAGTAACTCTCTCGCGTTCTCGCGTTTTCAAATTGACCCATGCTAATTTGGGCCTTGCGAGCAGGCACTGTGTCAACGTTAAAAGGTCGTGATGGTCATGCTGGTCCAATTTCTGGTAGGCGGCATCGTTTGTGTTTGTAACATTACCATACATGCGTTGGTGATGACCGTGGTGGTGCGCGTAGCACGAGCATGGGGTACAAAAAAAGAAGCCACCCGTCGCTGCGCCTGATCACTGTTATGATTGCAACTGTTTCGGTCTTGATGGCCGCGCATGTTCTTGAGGTGTTTGTTTGGTCGCTGGCCTACTCGATTGTGGATGCTGCACCGGCTGGCACAAACCTCGTGTATTTCGCATTCGTGAACTACGCGACACTTGGCTATGGTGACGTGATACCGGTAGAGGGCTGGCGGCTGCTTGGTCCGATAACGGCGATGAATGGTGCGCTAATGTTTGGGTGGTCGACGGCTGTCATTTATGAGGTGCTGCAGAAAACAATGATGATTAGCTTCGACACCGCGGTCCCTGAATAGCCGACGCAAACAATCTAAGACGGGCTGGTACGGAACGGACATGCCGCCGTCGTCGCTCTATGTCCGTTGTTGGGGGGCAGAGCGGAAAACATTTGTTCCTAATGAGTTTTTCAGCTTTTGACTCGGAACGGACGCCCGCATAGGCGACCTTCACGTGGTTGCGGGTTCTACGGATACAACGCACGTCTCGTCCCATCTGCGTGATTGTGCGCCGTTCTTGGAAGGAATCGATCTCGCTTGGCGAATCTCTTGGTCGGCCGAGCTCGGAGAAAGCCACAAAACAAACCCAATTTGTCGGGGAGATCGTGGACAACTTAGTCGAGAGCACCTATTCGACGCTGGCGCCGCGGTGCAGATCGGCCTCGATCTGCAGCCGGCTTTCCTATTGTCAGTGAACGAAGTGCGCTTAGTGAGCGCTGAGCCTGCTGAAACGCTCGACCAGGCGACGATTGTGCTGGATCTCGTCGGCGATAACTAACTTGCGGTACTTGAGGTCGGCGATCACCAAATCGTCAGTCGGGCTTTGATGTAAAGCATCCTCTATTTCTTTTTGGAGAGCCATGTATCGCCGTTCCAGGTAGGCAATCGTTGTTTGCGCCATGATATTCTCCAACACAGTCGCATCCGCAATGCGCACAGGAACGCAAAACAGCGAAAACGTCTTTGACTTGAATCAAGGGCGTCATGCGGGGAGGGCGAAATCTGCGAATTCGGAAGCGCGCGCATTATTCACGATCGCCGGGTGAATGCGCAGACTATTGTTTACTGGCGAGGCCGGATTGACAACGCGCCATCCGCCCGGCAGCGCACGGAACTATCTTCAACGGCATCGCAGACTTTAACCCTGCCGATTAACGCCTGGTCAGGCCGGCGCGGCTATACATTGTCGGAAATCGACAAAGTATTGAGCCATGAACGCAGGCGTCATCGAGCAACCGGACAGACAGCGCGCGGCGCGCGGCAAACCGTCCGCCGCCAAAAGCTGGCTCAAGGCCATCGAGCTGACCTCCCGCATCGAGGCCGATCCGTCCCGGTTGTTTGCCGACGTCGTCGAGGATTGGTCGAAACGACAACCGGACCGTCCCGCTCTGATCTCGGAAACCGGGACGTTCAGCTACCGGACGCTGGCCGAGCGGATCAACCGTTACGCACGCTGGGCGTTGTCGGCGGGAATCGAAGCCGGCGATACCGTTTGCCTGGTGATGCCGAGCCGGCCGGATTACATCGCCGCCTGGCTCGGCATCACCAAGGTCGGCGGCGTGGTGGCGCTGATCAATACCAAACTGGTCGGGCTGTCGCTGTCGCACTGCATCAACGTCGCCGATGCCGACCATGTCATCCTCGCCAGCGATCTTGCAGATGTATTCGAGACGGCGCTGCCGCTATCTGAACCGCGCGCCGAAGATCTGGATCCATGGCAGCCATGGCAACGTAGCGAGTATCGACGCCGCGCTGGATCGAGCTGGATGGGAGCCCGCTGTCGCCAGCCGAGCGGCGCGGGGTCACCATCAACGATCGCGCGCTATTGATTTATACCTCGGGCACCACCGGCCTGCCGAAGGCCGCCAGCATCAGCCACCGCCGCATCCTGAACTGGGGCGGCTGGTTCGCCGGCCTGACCGACGCGTCGCCCGAAGACCGGCTGTACGATTGCCTGCCGGTCTATCACAGCGTCGGCGGCATCGTCGCGCCATGCAGCATGCTGAGCGCGGGAGCATCGGTGGTGCTGTCGGACAAATTCTCCGCGAGCACCTTCTGGCACGATATCGTGCGCTGGGACTGCACGCTGTTCCAGTATATCGGCGAACTCTGCCGCTATCTTCTGAAAGCGCCTCCTTCCGAATACGAAACCAGCCATCGGCTTCGGCTGGCCTGCGGCAACGGTCTGCGCGGCGATATCTGGGAAGCCTTTCAGGCGCGCTTTTCCATTCCGCAGATACTTGAATTTTACGCGGCGACCGAAGGCAATTTCTCGCTCTACAATGTCGAGGGCAGGCCGGGCGCGATCGGCCGGATTCCGCCGCTGCTGGCGCATCGCTTTCCGGCGGCGATCGTTCGTCTCGATATGGACGCCGGTACTCCCGCTGCGCACCGAGGACGGCCTTTGCATTCCCTGCGCCCGCGGCGAGGTCGGCGAAGCCATCGGCCGGATCGGGACCGCCGACGACGGCGGAGGCCGCTTCGAGGGCTATACCGACGCCGGCGAGACCGAAAAGAAGATCCTGCGCGATGTATTCGCCAAAGGCGATGCCTGGTTTCGTACCGGCGATCTGATGAAGCTCGATGAAGCCGGCTTTTTCCACTTCGTCGACCGGGTCGGCGATACCTTCCGCTGGAAAGGCGAGAATGTCGCGACTTCCGAAGTGAACGAGGCCGTTGCGGATTGCCCCGGCGTTGTCGACGCCACGACCTATGGCGTGGAAATTCCCGGCGCCGACGGCCGCGCCGGAATGGCCGCGATCGTGGTCGACGATGGTTTCGACCTCGCCGAATTCCGGGATCATCTTTCGCGCCGGCTGCCGGCCTATGCGTGCCCCGTCATGGTCCGCTTTTGCACGGCGCTCGATACCACCGAAACCTTCAAGCAAAAAAAACAGCAGCTGGTTCGCGAGGGATTCGATCCGCGCCTCGTGACGGATCCGCTGTTTTTCAGGGATCCGAAGTCCGGCGCCTATCGTCCGATCGATGCCGACGCCTATGCGCGGATCCTGGACGGCTCGATCCGGCTGTAGGCCTGCGGCCAGGTCGCCGCGAATCCCCGTTTTTCGGCGAGTATCGCATTTACCAATGAACGCAAAAGTTCGGCGAGCCGCTGAGTTCATTCACATTTTCGCTCTATCATGGCCGCTTGCGAATTATGACAAGGCGAAGCAATCCATGTCGATAAGGTTAAGGATTATTTCTGCGATGCAGCAGATTGCGCGCGAGCAGCAGGTCACGCTGCCGCCGCTCGATGATGATCTGTCGCTTCACGAAACCGGTTTCGATTCGCTCGGCTTCGCGATCCTGGTGGCGCGGCTTGAAGACGATCTCGGCATCGATCCGTTTACCATATCGGAGGACGCCGCCTTTCCTCTCACGATAGGCGACTTCATCAGGGCCTATGAAAATGTCCCCGCGTGAAATCTTCGCGCTCCGTGACTATCTCGGTCCGGAACTGAAGGGCCGCACGATTTCGGATGCGCGGCAGGTCGTGTCGCTGACGAATATTCTTGAACAGACCTGCCTGGTCGGCCGGCTCTGGCGAACTCTCCGGGCGCTCGGTGCTGCTGGCTGTCGCGGATCAGCTGATATCGGCGATCGCGATGACGGAGATCGATGGCGTGGCCCGGCGCATGCTGCTGTGTCCGCCTGATCTCAACGCCGATCACGTCAAAACCCTGATCGAGGATGCCGAAATCGATGCCGTGGTCACCGACCAGCCGGCGCGCTGGGCGGACGCCGGAGTGTATCTGGTGGTGGCGGCCCGCGCGCCCGTGCGTAGCGGCGCGAAAGCAAAAACCGAGCGCGCGACGGAGTGGCTGATGCTGACATCGGGCACCTCGGGCGTGCCGAAGATCGTCGGCCATACGCTGGAGGGACTGACCGGCGCGATTGTCGCGGACGGCCCGGCCCGCGGCGCCGCCGCCGGTGTGGGCGACCTTCTATGACATCAGGCGCTACGGCGGCCTTCAGATCTTCTGCGCGCCATCATCGGCGGCGGCTCGATGGTGCTGTCGGAGCCCGGCGAGCCGATCGCCGATCATGTCGCGCGCCTGAATGCGAGCGGCGTCACGCATATCTCCGGCACGCCGTCGCATTGGCGCAAGCTTCTGATGAGCGGATCGGCCTCGGGCTTTTCTCCGCGATACGTCCGCTTGTCGGGCGAGATTGCCGACCAGGCCGTGCTCGATGGGCTGAGCCGGGCCTTTCCGGCGGCCTCGATCGGTCATGCCTATGCGTCGACCGAGGCAGGCGTTGGCTTTGCCGTGAACGACGGCCTCGAGGGCTTTCCCGCAGGTATGGTTGGGGTCGAACCGCGATGGCGTCGAGATGAAAGTCGAGGACGGATCGCTGCGGATCCGCTCGACGCGGACGGCGCATGCCTATGTCGGCCGGCAACGCGGCCGCGTTGACCGACAGCGACGGATTCGTCGATACCGGCGACATGGTCGAGCTGCGCGGCGACAGGTATCACTTCGTCGGCCGGCGCGGCGGCATCATCAATATTGGCGGCCTCAAGGTTCATCCCGAGGAAATCGAAGCCGTCATCAACCGGCATGCCGAGGTGCGGATGTCGCGCGCCAGATCGCGCCGCAGCCCGATCACCGGCTCCATCGTGGTCGCCGATGTCATTCTGGCCGACGGCTGCGACGTGAGCCGGAGCGACGAGATCCGCGAATGAAATTCTGGCCGATTGCCGGGCATCAGCTGGCGCCTCACAAGGTGCCCGCCATGATCAAATTCGTATCGTCGCTCGACATCACGGCGGCCGGAAAGCTGGCGCGACACGATGCATAATGTTGTGGTGACCGGCGGAAGCCGCGGCATTGGTCTTGCGATATCCAGAAGGATTGCGGCGGCCGGCTACAATGTGATCGCGGTGGCGCGGCGCGAAAGCGACGAATTGCGCGAGGCCATCCGCGAAGTCGTGAAGCAGGGCACGGCGGCCTTCACTTCAGGGCCTTCGATCTCAGCGAGACCGACGCCATCCCGTCTTTTGTCAAAGGACTGCGCGACGAATTCGGCGCGATTTACGGCCTCGTCAACAATGCCGGGATCGGCACCGAAGGCCTACTCGCCACCATGCACAACACCGAGATCGAGGCACTGGTGCGTCTCAATATCCTGTCGCCGGTCATTCTCACGAAATATGTCGTGCGGCACATGATGGCCGATGGCGCCGGCCGCATCATCAACATGTCTTCGATCATCGCGACCACGGGCTATAACGGCCTGTCGGTCTACGGCGCGACCAAGGCCGCGGCAACCGGCTTTACCCGATCGCTGGCGCGCGAGGTCGGCAAGCTCGGGATCACCGTGAACGCGATCGCGCCGGGCTTCGTCGATACCGAACTGACGCAAAGCCTTTCGGAAGATCAGCGCAAGCGGATCGCCGGCCGCAGCGCGTTGCGCCGGCTGCCGGAGGTCGACGATGTCGCCCGCATGGTGGAATATCTGCTGGGCGACGGCGGCCGCAACATCACCGGCAGCGTGCTGACCATCGACGCCGGCAACACGGCGTGAATTGCACTTCATTCCTGCTTGCACATCGCTGCAATTCGAGCCGCCTGGTTGATTTCCCTCAAGCGCGGCGGGCGCATTTTCGGCGAAAAGCTTCTGCGAAAGCCGCATGAGCGCGGAACAGGCGATGTCATTTGAGCGCGTCCTGCGATGGGCACTCGTCTCGATCGCGGTTATCGGGATTGGCGGCCGGCATTGCCGCCCAGGCCGCCGGCCGGCCGGGCCTCGCCGATCTCTTTTGGACGCTGGCGACCGCGCCCGTGGTGGCGGGACTTGCGGTCTCGATCGTGCGGGATTTTCTGGCCGGCCGGTTCGGGGTCGATGCGATCGCGCTGGTGTCGATGAGCGCCGCGCTGGCGCTCGGCCAGCCGCTCGCCGGCGCCGTGGTCGCGCTGATGTATTCCGGCGGCAATGTGCTCGAGGATATCGCGGTTGCCCGCGCCGAGCATGATCTGCGCTCGCTGGTCGATCGCGCGCCGCGCGAGGCCCATCGCCGCATCGACGACCGCATCGAGGAGGTGCCGATATCGGCCGTCGCCGTCGGCGACCGGCTTTTGGTGCGGGCGGGCGAAATCATTCCGGTCGACGGCGTCGTCACCTCGAACGCGGCAACCGATCGACGAGTCGGCATTGACAGGCGAACCGATCCCGGTGGTCAAGGCGCGCGGCGCCGCCATCCTCTCCGGCTCGTTGAACGTCGGCGAGACCTTTGAAATGACGGTGTCCGCGGCCGCCGGCGAAAGCACCTATGCGGGCATCGTGCGGCTGGTGACCGCGGCGCAGACCGCGAAGGCGCCGTTCGTGCGGCTGGCCGACCGCTATGCGCTGATTTTCCTGCCGGTGACGCTCGCGCTGGCCTTCGTCGCCTGGCTGATCTCGGGCGATCTGATCCGCAGCCTCGCCGTGCTGGTGGCGGCGACGCCGTGTCCCCTGATTCTGGCGGCACCCGTCGCCTTCATCGCCGGCGTCGCGCAGGCGGCCCGGCGCGGCATCCTGGTCAAGGGCGGCGGGCCGCTGGAGGCGCTGGCGCGCGCCCATACCGTGCTGTTCGACAAGACCGGAACGCTGACGGTCGGCGGCGCGCGGCTGCTTTCCGTCGAAGTCGCGCCGGGAGAGTCGGCCGATGAGGTGTTGATGCTCGGCGCCTCGCTCGAGCAGGCGTCGCATCATGTTCTCGCCCAGCGCCATCGTCCAGGCCGGGATCGAGCGCGGCCTTAAGCCTCAAAGTGCCCGAGCAGGTCAGGGAATCCATGGGCTCGGGGCTGCATGGCGTGATCGAGGGCCGGCAGGTGGCGCGGGTTCGCGCGACATGATCTATGCGCGGCAGCGCATCCCGGCGAATGGGCATCGCGGGCGATCCGGCGCGCCTCGTGGCGTTCGGCGCTCATCGTCTTCGTCGCGGTCGAGGGACGGCCGATCGGCGCATTGCTGCTCGCCGACGAGCTTCGTCCCGACACGCCGCGGGCGATCCGGCTGCTGCGCGAGGCGGGCGTTGCACGCATGGTCATGGTCACCGGCGACCGCGCCGCCGCCGCGCACGCGATCGGCGCGGCGCTCGATCTCGATGCGGTGCTGGCCGAGCGCGTGCCCTCCGACAAGGTCGATGCCGTGCGCTCCGAGCAGCGGCTGCATCCGACCATCATGGTCGGCGACGGCATCAACGACGCGCCGGCGCTGGCATCGGCCGATGTCGGGATCGCGCTTGGCGCCCGCGGCGCCAGCGCCTCGTCGGAAGCGGCCGATGTGGTGATCCTCGCCGACCGCCTCGATCGGGTCGGCGAGGCGATCGTGATCGCGCAACGGGCGCGGCGGATCGCGGTCGAAAGCATCGTCGCCGGCATGGGACTTTCGACGCTGGCGATGCTGGCCGCGACCTTCGGCTGGCTGCTGCCGGTGCCGGCGGCTATCGTTCAGGAGGTGATCGACGTCGCCGTGATCCTCAATGCGCTGCGGGCGCTGACGCCGGGCTATGGCCACGCCGGCGGGCGCATGACGGCCGCGGACGGACGCGATCTGCATCGCGACCACCTGGCGCTGATCGGCAATCTCGACCGGCTGCGATCGAATCGTCGACGCGCTCGACGATGCCACGGCCGAAAGCGGCGCCGCGCTGATCGCGGAGGCCAACCAACTGGTGCAGGAGCAGGTGGTCGCGCACGAGCGCGACGACGAGGGCAGCGTCTATCCGCGGCTCGCCAGGATCTTGCGGGAGAGCCACAGCCTCTCCGCCATGAGCCGGGCGCACCGCGAGATCCTGCATCTCGCGCGCCTGCTCGCCCGCGTGGTCGAGGACCTGCCGACGGAGAAGGTCGACCGCTATCTCATTCGCGACGCCCAGCGGGTGATCGAGGCGATCGAGACCCTGGTGCGCATGCATACGGCGCAGGAGGAAGACATCTATGAGGCGGTGGCGGCGCCGACGCCGGCCTGACCGGACGGGTTCGCAACCGGCATGGAGCAAGCCGGCGCCGTTCAGACGGCAACCGAATGCCGGGCGGTGGAACAACGCAGGTAGGTGTCGAACACCGCCGCGACGACCCGCGCCAGCGGCAGACCCTCAGGGGCGAGCGATAGTTTTCCGCCTGCACAGCGTGAGAAGGCGATCTTCCTGCATCCGCAGCAATTCGGGAATCTCCTCGGCATACCAATCGCCGGCAAATCCCAAGGCCCGGCCGGCCGCGGCAAGGTCGACCGATCCGTCGCACATGATTCGCTCGATCACGTGGGCGCGAAGCATATCCTGCTCCCGCAGGGCGTGGCCGCGTGCCACCGGCAATTTTCCCGCCGCCACGGCGCGCGACCATGCCCCGGTTTCGCTGGCGTTCTGGACGTAGCCCTGCGGTGTCCGGCCGATCGAAGTCGCACCGATGCCGATCAGCGTTCGGGCAGCGTCGCTGGTGTAGCCCTGGAAGTTGCGATGCAGGCTTCCCCCTGCGGCTGCCCTGGCGAGGCTGTCGCCAGGCAGCGCGAAATGATCGATGCCGATCTGGACATAGCCGCTCGCAACCAGCGTTGCGGCGGCCAGCCGGGCCTGCTCGGCGCGGTCTGGCGCGCTGGGGAGACTGTCGTCAGCGATCATTCGCTGGTTTTTTGCGACCCATGGCACATGGGCGTAGCCAAACAGCGCAATGCGATCGGGCTTCATCGCGGCGCATTGTTCGACGGTCCGGCAAAGTGCCGCCGCGGTTTGATGGGGCAACCCATAGATGAGGTCGAAATTGATGTTCGGCACGCCGGCGGCGCGAAGACCGCGCGTCGCGCGCTCGACCATTTCCGGCGGCTGGATCCGGTTGATGGCGCCCTGCACCTTCGGGTCGAATTCCTGCACCCCGAAACTGGCGCGATTGAAGTGCAGCGCGCCGATCTGTTGAATCATCGAATCGGCAAGCGTGCGCGGATCGCTCTCGATCGCAATTTCGGCATCGGGCGTCAGCTCAAAACGCATCCGAAGACGCGCCATGACGGCGGCAAGGTCTTCGGGTTCGAGAACCGTCGGCGTACCGCCGCCGAAATGCAGGTGCGAGACCTGCATCCGGGCCGGAAGCGCGTCGGCGATCAGGTCTATTTCCTGCAACAGATTTTGAACATAGGTGGCGACGGGCGAATAACGCGCCGCCAGCTTCATGTTGCAGCCGCAATACCAGCATTGCTGCTTGCAGAACGGCACGTGCAGATAGAGCGAGATCGGCTCGTCCGGGTCGAGCCCGGCGAGCCATTCGCGATAGGTGCTTGCCGGAAAATGCGTCGAGAAATGCGGCGCGGTGGGATAGCTGGTGTACCGCGGCACGTTGACCTTGGCATATTTTTCGAAGGCGGAAGGCATCGCAATGTCTTTCAGATCGGCTGCCGGCCGCGCTCGAATTCCCGGCCTGTCAGTTGTTCTTCGCCCCCTCGCGAATCCACGCCCGAATGGCGTCGCGATCGCAGGTCGACAGCTTTTTCTTGCCCAGCGGCATGTGGGTTTCGGGAGCCCCGCGCCAGTCCAGCAGCCACATCAGATTGCTGCCTTCGGGGTCGCCGGGGATGACCATCTTGCCCGACTTGGTGCCCTTCATGACGCCTTCATAGGAGCTCAGATCAAGCCCGCTCTTTTCGTTCCCCTGTCCACCGGGCTGGTGGCAGCTGAAACAACGCCCGACGAAGATCGGCATCACGTCTTCGGCAAAACTGGCTTTTGCCGGGGCTGCGCACAGCTGGCCTGACGCGCTGATGATCTCCTCGCCGATTGTGCCTCCGATCGCCAGAAGGATCGCCCCTCCCAGAACTAACAGTCGCCGCCTCATGTAAATGTCCTTCTTTTCCCTGACTATTCCGCCCAGTCTAGACGATCATGGAAGCGAAATCAGCATAAGTTCTACACATGCGTCCGACCTTGACCCAAGTCAAATATAACTGGACACGGACATGGATGGCATTGCGCAGCCGCCGGACCTGCAGCGCGAGCCCCGGACGGAATTTGCCGGGATAGCCACGTCTTCGTCGGCCGTGATCCATTTTTGCGATTTTCTTGACTAGCTCAAGACAACTCGCAGCGAAAATCCTTAGGCTAAATTCTATTGATACAGACTGGATCCCGCGGATGACTGCCTTCCGAGACCGCGCTACATGGAAATTGTTCGAGGCTGATCGCTTGACTGAGCCTGATATCTGGTATGTTTCCTATCGTTCGAACATCACGCCGAAGCGCGAAAGCGGCGGGCGCAGGTGCGTTCGCGCCACCCGCAAGTTCAAGGCGGAGGCCGATGCGAAGCAATTCGCCCGGGAGATCATCGAGAACGGCTGGAGTGCGATTGCCGGGACCTTAAATCCCCATGCGCCGAAGAAAACGGTAGCATCCACGGAAATTCTCGACTGGATCGCCAGCAAGAACTGAGCAAAATGGGGCGGGCGAAGGCAGATGCCCGCAACGGTTCACCGCGCGCGGAACCATTCCTGCTGTCAGCGGTTGAGCTGCCGTCCAGAGGGCTGGCCCGTACTTTCTGATTTCCTGGAATTGCGATGTCATGCGGCAACGCAATCACGGCAGCCAGATCGCCGATCCGTTGCACTGCGTTCATCCGCCATTCACCTTGCCGCATCAAAAGAAGTCGCTATTCATCGCTCATTGGCGCTTGAACAGCCGGGTTATTCGAGCAACTATGTTGATCGAGATCAAATCTTTCGCATGAAAATTCGCATAGGTATTTTCGAGTTCGTTCCCATCAACGGAGATGAAAGATGAATGTTAAAGTCCTTGGAGCTGTTGTCGCGGCGTTGGCAGTTGGCGGAGCGCTGACGATCGCCGTTCCCAAACCTGCGGCCGCATTGCCGGCGTACGCTGCGTCGACCGGGAAGGCCTGCGGTGCGTGCCATACCAATCCGGCCGGCGGCGGCCCCCGCAATGCCTATGGTGAGGCATTTGCGGCGAACGGCCACAAGCTGCCGGGCAAAAAATAAACATCAGGTTTCACAGACAAGAGGGATTTGCGCAGTGTGAGTCCCTTGATCTGTGCTTGCGTTCGCACGCTCCGATAGTGGATTCGGATCATTGCACTAGACAGGTGCGCCAGCAGGGTGGGATGGGATGCAGGGATCAATCGACGCAACTTCTTTGGACGGGTGCGTAGCGAGCGTCCGGGTTCTTCTCCGACAGATGAGTGCTTGCTTTCGTCGCCCGTCCCTGGCGCCGCGGGAGCCATTACCGGGGTGTTTCTTGCCGGAGCCTGTTTCGGCGGTGCGTCGGCCCAACCGCGAATAAATTCCGAAGACGGGCCGGAGCTGCGAACCCTGTCTGCGAACTCGCAAGATATCGCGGAAGGCAAGCGCATCGCGAGAATCTTCCTGCGCCGGCTGTCATGGCGCCAATGGCGTCAGTGAAAGTCCCGGCGTGCCACATCTTGCCGGTCAGCGCCCGGCTTACCTGTACCTCGAGCTGAAGGCCTACCAGGCTGGCGTTCGCGGTGAAAGCGCAATGAACAATGTGGTCAGGCCATTAAGTGACGATGCGCTGTTCAAGGCAGCCGCCTATTTTGCCAGCCTGGATCCCCCCCAAAACAATGCTGCGAATAATGCAAGCGTTGCCGCGCCCGATCCGGTTCAACTCGGCAAGACCGCGGCGGCTGGCTGCGCGGGGTGCCATGGCGAGGGCGGAATCAGCAAGACTCCGGGCATGCCGAGTCTGGTCGGACTGGATCCGAAATACCTTGTTGCCGCGATGAAGGCCTACAAGAGCGGGCAGCGCAAGAACGACACGATGAAGGCGATGCTGGCAAGCGTCACCGATGCAAGCATGAACAACATCGCGCTCTATTACGGGCTGCAAAAGCCCGCGCGGGCCCAGAACTCCGGCTGCCGGCGACAAGGCTGCCGGCGAGACGGCGTCAGCTTCCTGCGCGGGATGCCACGGGGCGGATGGCGTGAGCGCAACGCCGGCGACGCCGAGCCTGGCCGGACAGGATGCGACATATCTCGCGAGCGCGCTGCAGGGTTACAAGCAGGCAACCCGTAGCGATGAAACCATGAAAGGTCTTGGCGGCATCGCTCGACGACAGCGGCGTCAAGAATGTCGCGGCCTTCTACGCCGGGCTTGAGCCGAAGCCGCCGAACGTGCGCAAGCCTCTGAGCGCGGAGGAATGGGCGCAGAGATGCGATCGTTGTCACGGCGTCAACGGCAACAGCGTGGATCCACGGTTGCCGGCCCTGGCGGGGCAACGGCTGGATTATCTGGAAAAGGTTTTGCAGGCCTATCGGACGGGCGCGCGCAAGAGCCCGCAGATGGCGGCAATGTCGGACGTGCTGACGGATCAGGATATCAGCAACGTTGCGGCCTACTACACGCGCCAGAAGGCGCGCGGGTTGGTATTTGTGATATTGCCGTCCAAGCCGGGCGCCAAATGAGCGGGATAACAGGTCTTGGGGCTTTGGCGCGCTTCTTCATGCTGCGGCGACCGTCGCCCTCTCACTAATATGGCCCGCAAGAATTAGGGGAAATAGATCATGTCTGAGCAGCCACCACTCCACAGGCTCTATCGTCACTATTCGGAGCTGCCATATAGCCAGCGCGTCCTGTATACGATGACGCTGCTGGTGCTCGGGTTAGGCTACATGTTCGCCCTGATCTATGTCTTTCACACCTACGCCGGGCGGGGCACCGGCAACAAGATGATGCTCTCATACGAGGATCTTGTCGTCGCATATAGCGGCAGCGGGCACGGCTCGCGTCTCGAATCGGCATTGCAAGGGCCGATGTCGAACATGCTGCCGTCCGACGAAACCAAGGCCATCATCGCCTGGGTGCAACAGGGTTCGCGACCGGGCGGCCTACGACAAGACCGTCAAGCCAATTCTGGACAAGCGCTGCATGGGTTGCCATGACGGCAGCAACCCGCATCTTCCGAATTTGAGCAGCTACGACAATCTCCAGAAGGTGACGGAGCAGGATACCGGAACGGATGTCTTCACGCTGGTTCGCGTGTCTCATATTCATCTGTTCGGGCTCACCTTCATCTTCTTCATCATGGGCCTGATGTTTACCCACGCCTATGTGCGGCCGGTCTGGCTCAAATGTATGATTGTCGCGCTTCCCTATTGCGCCATCGTAATGGATGTCAGCTCGTGGTATTTCACCAAGCTGTTTCACCCATTCGCCTGGGTCGTATTGTTCGCCGGCGCTTTGATGGGCGGATGCTTCGCCTTCATGTGGCTGGTCACGATGTATCAGCTGTGGTTCTCGCGGCCGCCTGCAATGGTTGAGCTGAGAACAGGCGGCGACACGGCCATCATCGGCTGACGCGGTAAGGCGGCTGGGGGACGCGCCCGACGACCACGCGCGCGTCCCAACGTTCTGCACTGACAGCGCGGGCGAGACCGATCCGGGGTCGGCATGGAGCCGCGGCGATTGCGCGCACTCGCGCGGGGCCCTGCGCGATCGGCTGCCACAGCACCCCGTTTGATCATCGCGATTTTTCCTGCGCCAACGCCAGCCAAAGGATTTTCCGGTTGGCTGGAGAATTCTTTTATTGCCGCAGGACGGGTGAATTTGATTTGCGTCAATTACTCGAATTCGTTTTTCGCTAATTTAATTATGAGGAAACGATCCCCGCGTCCTCCCCGCACAAGGGGGAGTCCGATGAACAGTCTGCAGCACATCCGATGCCGTGAACTTGGCCGACGATTTTCCGGCTGGGCGGCGATTTCGATCACTCGCAACTTGATCTTGATAATGACCGGATAGCCCCACGAAACGGGAACGCCATGCCGCGACATATTTTCAGACTGATCCTGGTAATCCTGGTCTGTGTCGTGGCGGGATACGGTGCGAAGAGATTTTTCACCGCCAATTCGTTCTACGAATACGGTCATTACAGGGGCGACTCGGTAGCGGAGATCGCCTCGGACAAACCGAAATTCAAAGGGGTCGGATATTGCGCGTCGTGCCACACCAAGCAAATCGCGGAATGGTCCAATGGCGTGCACAACAGCTCCGACATCGGAAAGGTCGTTAGATGCGAGGTGTGTCACGGCGCCGGCGGCGAGCGCGACGTTCTCGGACCTTTCAAGGCTTCGGCTACCGGCGCGGATCACCCGAGGAATCTCAAGCTCGTCGTTCCGACCGACACGAGAAAGCTCTGCACGCTGTGCCATGAAAGGCTGACGGGGAGGCCGCTTCAGCAACGTCAAATCGTGGTCGCCGACCACGCCGGCACGCAGCAATGCACGGTTTGTCACAATCCGCATTCGCCGAAGCTCAATCTGGCGCCGGTAGAAACGGCGGCCCAGGCGGGCGATCCCGTCGTCGGCAAAGCCAAGGCTGCGGCCTGCGCGGGTTGTCACGGCGCGGAGGGCGTCAGCAAGGATCTCCCTGGCCCGAACCTCGCCGGACAGAACGCGGCCTATTTCACCGAAGCCCTCAAGGCATACAGCGGGGGCGGCCGCAACAATCCGATGATGAGCCCCGCGGCACAGGGGATGAATGCTGAAGATGCCGGCAATCTCGCCGCCTATTTCGCGGGACTGAAATGCGAAGCGGCGCCGGCGCCGGATACGCAGGCCGTATCGGCAGGCCAGACGGTCGCGTCGAAGTGCACGGCTTGTCACGGCGCCGACGGGCACGCCAGCAACGCAGCCTGGCCGAACCTTGCCGGACAATCGAGGGATTATCTGGTCAATGCCATCAAAGCCTACAAGGGCGGGGCCCGTACCAATGGGATGATGAGCGGAATCGTAAAGGACTTGAGCGACGCGGATACCGAAAGCGTGGCGAGCTACTACGCCAGCGCGACATGCAAATAGGACTTGGCCGAACGGAGAGTTGCCCAGGAGCACACGCAAATGGAAGACCAGCAAGAGCTCGAAGGCCAGCAGAAGGGACGACGGGAATTTCTGAGCTGTCTCGGAAGTGCCCTTGCCTGCGGCGCGGCGGCCGCGGCGGCAGGAGCGGTAGCGTCGGGAACTGTCGCAGCGACCGCCGAAGCCGCGGTAACCGAGGCGCCGCCGAACCCGACCATCCCGGGATATGACTGGACCCAGCATCGATGGGCATTCGGCGTCGATGCCACCAAATGCATCGGCTGCCTGCGCTGCGTCGAGGCATGCAAGAAGGAAAACAACGTTCCGCCGGACGCCCATCACTTCCGCACCTGGGTCGAGCGATACGTGACCTTGGAGGGCGAGGAGACCGCCCGCGTCGACAGTCAGGCCGATCCGGTAAACATCGCCGCCTCCGGCTCCGAGGGCGAATATCGCTTCGCCGATCGCTACCGGGACGCGAAAGTGGAACAGGCGTTCTTCGTGCCCAAGCTGTGCAACCACTGCACCCATCCGGCTTGCGTTCAGGTTTGCCCGACCGGCGCGACCTATAAGACCGAGGATGGGGTTGTCGTCATCGACCACACCTATTGCATCGGTTGTCAGTATTGCGTGCAGGCGTGTCCTTATGGCGCACGCTATTTCAACGAGGACAAGGGCGTCACCGACAAGTGCACATGGTGTTACCACCGCATCACCAAGGGGCTGCAACCTGCCTGCGTTGAAGTTTGCCCGGTCGGCGCGCGCATCTTCGGCGATCGCAATGACAAGCAAAGCGCGATCAGCCAGTTCATTCAGAATAATCGCGTTTCAGTACTGAGACCGGAAACCGGCAATGCGCCGAATGTCTTCTATATCGGCATCGACAAGGACGTGGGCTGATGGAAACCCTGGTGCACTCTTCTCAATTCACCGGCTACGTCTATCCCAACGAGACGCTGATCCCGTGGACCGTACTCATCGTGGTCTATCCTTACCTGACCGGACTGGTCGCCGGCGCCTTCACGATTTCGAGCCTATATCAGGTATTCGGTTTCCAGCAATTGAAGCCGGTGGCGCATTTCGCGCTGCTCGTTTCCCTGTGCTGCATGGTTGTGGTGCCAATACCGCTGTTGCTGCACCTCGGTCATCCGGAGCGGGCCTTCAACGCCATGATCACGCCGCATACGACATCCGCATTCGCCATCTTTGCCTACGCTGCCGCCTTCTATGTCATTCTGTTGATGCTGGAGACCTGGTTCGTATTCCGGCCATATATCGTGCACGCGGCCAAGGAGACGAAAGGGCCGGTGGGATGGGTCTATCGCGTGGCGACGCTCGGCTCGGACGACCTCTCCGACAAGGCCCTGGGCTACGACCGAAAGTGGCTGTTCGCGTTGGCGATCATCGGCATACCCGGTGCTCACGGCCTGCATGGCTATGTCGATTCGTATTCGGTTCGCTCAAGTCCCGCGAATGGTGGTCTTCCGATCTCATGCCGGCCATCTTTCTGTTTTCCGCGATCATCTCCGGAACGGCGCTGGTCATCGTGCTCTATGTCGTGTCGTGCAAGCTGCGCAAGGTTCCGGTCGACCTGGCGTGCCTGAAAGTCATGGCCTATTCGCTGTGGGGTTTCATGATGTTCACCCTTTTGCTGGAAGGGCTGGAATTTGCCAGCATGGTCTATCGCGGCCGCGAAGGGATCGACGTGATCATGGAGTTTGTTAAGGGTCCTCTTCTTGTTCCGTTCTTCATCCTTCAATTCGGGTTTGGGTCGGTGCTGCCGCTCGCGGTGATCACCTTTCTCATTTGGCGTGGCACCAGCGGACCGGCGTTGGTCGCAGCCATCACCACCAGCGCATGCCTGGTGCTGCTCGCGGTGTTGATGATGCGCTATAATGTGGTGATCGGCGGGCAGGAAATTGCCAAGACGGGCAAGGGGTTGCTTGATTATCAACCGCCGGTTTTCGCCAAGGAAGGTTTAATCACCGCCGGCTGCGTGCTGGTCCTGCCATTCGTGTTGCTGTCGATCCTGGTTCGTTTTCTGCCGCCATGGCAAGAAGCTGACACGGTCTTGGCGAAGGGGGCTCTGTAACAGACTATGGCGCGCTAGCCCCAAAGGTCCGGAAAGTGATTCCCCAGGTAACAGTCGCTGTTTGCTGCCGACTTCGCCGTGGTGCGCTGTTCGGCCGCAGACCGAGACGCGGTCCGATGCATGCGGTTGCGGACCTTTGGCGGTGTCCGCCGGAGCGCCTTCCTTATTGCGGGTGATTTTTGCTTCATTGGCCGAGCAAAGCGCTAGCATCCGATGGATTCGGACGAATCTGAAAAAAGTAGGCGGCATTTGGCCTTATCTGTCGAAAAGGTTCGGAGTGTGTCTTTTTAGCAATATCAGGCGTCGAGGTTACGGCTCACAATATCTCACAATCGAGTGATGAAATTGCCGACGGTTGAGCGCAGGGGCGTTTTTGATGAGCAGGTCAAGCGGTTTTCACGGATGCCTCGACAGCGGTGCGCGATATGCGAAGGCATGTTACGCGCGGCCTCTGGCGAAATTCCTCTCGCTTCTGAAGTCGGCATTGGTTGGTGGCGCGGTGCTCGGGCTCATTCAGCCCGCCTTCGCCGTCGGCGACCTCTCCTTCGGCCAGGGTTCCTCAAGTCAGGTCGTCTTCCCGAAATCGGGCCAGGGCATCTATGCCGCGCTGCTCGATCTCGACGGAGCAAAGGCCGAGCCCGTTGCGGCTCAGCGCGGCGACGACGCGCTTGCCGCGCTGGAAGGCTTCGCCCAGACCGTCGTGTCGGAATCGAAGGCGCCGGTCCAGAAGGTGGCGGCGTCCCGGCAGGACGACGCGGTCTATGCCGAACTCGCTGATTTCGCCAAGCGTATCGGCGTCAAGCCGACAGTCTCGCAAGAACCCCGCGTGAAGCTCGCCCAGGCCGACAACGCCGTCGACGCGCTGAAGGATTTCCTTCGCGGCAACGGAACGCCCGCGCCGGTAGTGCCGCAAGCGCCCGTGGCGAGGCCTGCCGGCCCGGTGGTCGACGCACACTTCGTCGGCGAGAAGGTTTGCGCGACCTGTCACGCCGGCCACGCCAAATCGTTCTCGAAGACCCTGATGGGACGCATCGGCAAGACCCAGCCCGGCAAGTTCGCCTGCGAGAACTGCCACGGCCCGGGTTCGCAGCACGTCAAACTGGGCGGCGGCCGCGGCGTCGGCGGCATCATTTCGTTCAGGGTCGACGACCTGTCGCGCAGCGTTTCGGAAAACAACGCCGTCTGCCTCGCCTGCCATGAAAAGGGCGACCGGACCTACTGGTCGGGCAGCATCCACGAAGTTCGCAACGTGGCCTGCTCCAATTGCCACACCATCATGCGGAGCGTGTCGGCGAAATTCCAGCTCAAGACGGTTTACGAGCCGGAAACCTGCTTCCAGTGCCACAAGGATAAACGCGCACAAATGGCGCGCTCGGCACACATGCCGATCCGCGAAGGCAAGATGGTCTGCAGCGACTGCCACAACCCGCACGGCACCGCCAATGAAAGTCTGCTGAAGACGGCCACGATCAACGACACCTGCTACAAGTGTCACGCCGAGAAGCGCGGACCGTTCCTGTTCGAACACACGCCGGTGCGGGTGAACTGCCTGAACTGTCATGACGCCCACGGCTCGATCAACGAGTTCATGCTGAAGGTGTCGCGGCCGAGGCTCTGCGCCGGATTGTCATGGATTTGGCCATGCTTTGACCAGCGGTCCGAACAGCTTATCAGATCATGGGGCGTGCCTGTAACAACTGTCACACCCAGGTTCATGGCACCAATAGTCCGTCAGGAGCGCTCCTCCACCGGTAAACGAGTCCGAACGAATAACTCGGCCAACGTTCGACTCGAAACTAACTGCCCATGGGGGGCTAAAATGAAATCGCGATCTGGCGTACTTCTCTCATGTGCAACCGGGGCTCTATTGCTCGGCATGGCGCCGGTCGCGATGGCGGCCGATGCCGATCTGCCGCTCAAGGCTCCGGTTGTGGTCGAGACCCCTGGTGGACGCACGGTTTCATCGAATTGGGCGGACGCGGTTTCCTTAACGATCCGACCTATGGCGGGCACATCTTTCAGGGCCAGGGCAGTCTGGCGAAGTTCTACGAATACCGGGATCTGAGGCCGGGGCCGACCGGGGACTTCTTTGTTGCCGCCGGCAGCAAGGATGGCCTCTATGAGATCGACGCCTGGGGCAAGAACGTCGGTTACCGGGATCAGCGTTACGACGCCTATGTATCGAAGGCGGGCGAGCAGTATTTCAACTTCATGTGGGACGAGACGCCTCACGTCTACAGCACCAGCGCCAGCACGCTGTTCAATACCAACGGAAACGCGTTGACGCTGATCAATCCGAATATCGGCGCCCAGATGTTTGCTGCGGGAGTCGCGGGTTTTCCAACGATCCCCAGCCGCCGGCTTCCAGCAAAAACCAACGCGATCAGCCAGATCATCAACCAGAATGTTGTCCCGACCAATATCGGGATCCGGCGCGATACGGCGTCCGTCGAGTATCGCTACACGCCGACCGACAATTGGGACATCAGGGCCAACTACTCCAACATGCGCCGGACCGGAAGCCAGGTCGACGGCGTGCTTTTCACGTCCACGAATAACGGTTCTCGTGTCGATGTCGCCAAGCCGGTCGCCGATACGACGCAGAACTTGGCGTCAACGGCGAGTACTCGGGCACGTCGGCCTGGGGGCAGAAGTTCAACGCGATGGTCGGGTATAATGGCTCGGTCTATCAGGACGATTTCAACAACTATACCGTTCAGAATGCGTTTTGTTCCGGGCTTGTTTGTGCCGGCAACGGAAACCCGACCACGCCGCTTGCGATGATGTCGACGCCGCCCAACAACCAGATGAACGGCGTCACCGGCACCCTCGGCGCGGATTTGCCGGTCAACAGCCGGTACATGGGAACGGTGGCTTACAGCGGGATGCGGCAGAACGATGCGTTCATACCGTTTGCCAGCACCGGCATCCCTGGTTTGACCATGAACGGGCTGCCGGCGGCGCGCTTTCGACCATTCCGGCGATCGTCGCGGACCCAGGGCGGGGTCGGGGTGACGAGCCTGGACGGGTCGATCAATACGCTGTTGGTCAACAACGTCGTCACCACCCAGATCACCTCCGATCTGAAAACGAAGGTGAGCTACCGCTATTACGACTACAGCAACCAGACACCCGAGCTGGATCTCTCCGACTGGGTTATCGCCGATGCCGCGCATCGGCCCTCTTTACGACTCACCCAGTTTATACGCCGGTGAATACCTTGTCTCTCGGCTATATCAAGCAGAATGGCGGCGCCGAGGCGACCTGGCGGCCGGTCGATTGGGGTGAATGTCGGCGCCGCCTATGGTTATGAGCACTACGACTGGACCCGGGCCGACGCCAGTTCCACGACGGAAAACTCCGGCAAGGTTTATGCCGACTGGAAGCCCAGCTCATGGATTACGACGCGTGCAAGCGCCTTCTTCTCGGAGCGGCGCGCCGGTAACTATGACTACCTCGGCAATGTCGGCTTTTTCCAGTGGCCGGCTCCAACGTCGGCGACGCATCCCAGCGGCGATAATTACTCGGCCTACTACCGGCAATTATCTCGATGATCGCGACCGCGCGCAGGGCAAGTTCGCCGTCGACGTCAAGGTGCTGAATGATCTGACGGTCACGCCGACCTTCAATGTCAAGAACGATAACTACATCTTTGGACAAAACCAGGTAGGTATCACCAGCGATCGATCCTACGCCGCCGGTGTCGAGGCGGCCTACGCCGCCACTCCAGACGCGATATTCCTGTTTTCCTACATGAACGAAAACCGCAACCAGAACGTCCTTTCGTCCAACACGCAGCTTGCTCCGCAAACGGCAACCTTGTCATATAGCTGCCCCACGCCGATCACATGCCAACTTAGCGCCGCGGCTGTTCGCGACAACGTGAACACCTTTGTTATCGGCCTGAATTATGCGGTGATACCGCAAAAATTCGATTTGCACCTGGGCTACACCCTGTCGATGTCCACCAACAGCCAGCCGCTCTTCTTCACTAATGGCACCGGACCGGCATCGGGTGGCTACCCCGTCAATCGTCGGGGTCGCCAATCCCGGCCAGTTCCCGAATGTCAACGCCACGTTCCAGCGGGTGGACCTAACTGGAAAATACATCGTCGACCGCGATTTCGTCACGAGCCTTGGCCTGAAGGGTGAGGTCGCGCTCAAGCTCCGCTACGCCTGGGAGCGCAACAGCGTGACCGACTGGAATAACGATACGATGCAGCCTTACATGTATACCGCGCTGATGAACCAGCCTCAGGCCGCCTACGTTCAATGGGCGGCCAGCAACAATCCGAACTATAATGTCCATCTGCTCGGGGGTACCGTCAGCTTTGCCTGGTAATCCCCGGCAACTGGACAGAACGGTATAAAAGTTCCACTAGACGGCGCGCCGGTTGACCGGCGCGCCGTCGTCGTTTGATCGAAGTCTGATATATGCAAGATTGGCCCCAGCCACCTTCGTATCAGGACGACATGTTGGTGCAACAAGCCGGCTCAGGCCGCGCGCGGTATGTAACTAGATGATTCTCTGGCCGATTTTCGCGTTGATGACGGCAGGTGCGGTGTTCGCTGTCTGGTGGCCGCTCGCACGGCGTCAGAAGGCTGTCCGTTCCGGCAGCGATATCGCGGTTTATCGCGACCAGCTGGACGAGATCGGCCGCGATGAGGCCGCGAGCCTGATTGGCAGCATAGAGGCTGAGGCGGCGCGGGTCGAAGTATCGCGCCGCCTGATCGCGGCCGCTGAAGCCGCCAAGGCCGCAAGCGCCGTTGCGGCGCCGGGCCAGGCGGGTCGCTACCGCTGGGCAACGCTCGCCGCCGCCATCGTTCTGATCCCGCTCGGGGCGGGCATCACCTATCTTTCGCTGGGATCGCCCAATCTGGTCCCCGTCTCAATGAACGCTGAGGCCGGCGGGGAGCAACTGCCGCAGGGGATCGAGCAAACCGTTGCCGAGGTCGAAACCTATCTCGAAAGCAATCCCAAGAACGGGCGCGGCTGGGAACTGCTGGCGCCGGTCTATCTCCGTCTCGGGCGCTTCGATGACGCCGTCAGGGCGCGACGCAACGCGCTGGAGATCTTGGTCCGGACGCCGCGCGGTTGGGAGATCTTCGGCGAGGCCATCGTGATGGCGTCCAATGGCGTGGTGACGGCGGAGGCTAAGGGCCTGTTCGAGCGCGCCAACACCGCCGATTCCGAAGACGTGATGGCGCAGTATTATCTCGGGCTCAGCGCCAAGCAGGAAGGCCGCCGGGACGAGGCGTTCAAGTCGGTGGAATGCGCTGGCGTCGGGAGCCCGCCAGGGCGCCGAATGGCTGCCAATGGTCAAGAATGCGATCGCCCGCATCGACGAGAAGGCGCCGGCCTTCGTCGCTTCGCCTGCGGCGACCGCGGCGGCGACCCCGGAACACAATGGCTCCGTTGAGGCGATGGTCGAGCGCCTCGCTGAACGTCTGAAGAAGGATGGCTCCGACGTCCAGGGCTGGGTCCAGCTCGTGCGCTCCTATCGCGTGCTGGGAAAGCCGGACAAGGCCAGCGCGGCCGTCGCCGATGCGCATGCCGCGCTCGCCAGCAACCAGGAAGCCCTGCAGCGC